>CASDPP010000001.1 GCA_949282725.1 uncultured Mycoplasmataceae bacterium | reverse complement strand
TGCTAAAATATTTATATAAATATCAAATTATGAAAAAAATCAAAACAATTAACAAACTATTAAGTTCATTAACATTATTAAGTCCATTAGCAGGTATTGGATTTAATAATCAATATCAAAATACACAAAAAGTTCTTACTGAAAATAGTAATAATTCATTAAATAATTATGTTGCAAATCAAACTAATGCTCAAAGAACAATGGGTGATGTTACTGTTACTGTTGATGGGTCAAAAATTACTGGATTTGTATCATCAACAGGTGAAAAAAAATTAATAGTAGACTCAGATATCACAGAAATAGGAAATAATGCTTTTGAAAATCAATCTACTAATATTGACTATTTAGATTTATCTCACGCCACAAGTTTGACTATTATTGGAGATAATGCTTTTCAATCTTCTGCTAAATTCTCTCAATATCCTGATTATCAATTAATAATTCCTGCAAGTGTGACAAATATAGGAAATAAAGCTTTTTTTGATGGTTCATTACAATGAGGATGTGATATAATTTTTTTATCTGAAACACCACCAGAATTTGGAACTGACTGAATTAGCATTAACAATTTTCCACTTTCAACAAATTTTGTATATGTTCCATCAGAAGAAGCAAAACAAGCATATTTAAGTGCAGATAACTTTAATATAAATTATAACAATGTTCTTGTTCAAGGTACTACTCTAGTTGATAAACAATTGGGTTCATTAACAGTAACTATAAAATCTTATAAAAATTCAATATCCATTTTCAAATATGTTTCAGGAACAGGAGATTTAACGGTTGATTCTGATATTACTGAAATAAGTGAAGGTGTTTTTGCAAGTAATGATAATATTACTTCACTAAATTTATCTCAAGCTACAAGCTTAACTACTATTGCAGATGAAGCTTTTTCTGGTTGCCAAAATTTAACAGGAGACTTAATAATTCCATCTAGTGTAACTACTATTGGAAATAACGCTTTTCAATCTTGTTCAAATCTAACAGGAGATTTAGTCATTTCTAGCAAAGTAACTAGCATTGGAAATAACGCTTTTGAAGGAACTAATATTACATCATTAGATTTATCTCAAGCAACAAGTTTAACCACTATTGAGAGTTGCTCTTTCTCAGGAACAGAATTATCAGGAAATTTAGTAATTCCATCTAATGTAACAAGTATTGGAAACAGTGCTTTTAATTCTACAAATATTACCTCATTAGATTTATCTAATGCCACAAGTTTAACAACTATTGGACAAAGTGCTTTTGATGCTTGTTTGAATCTAACAGGAAATTTAGTGATTCCATCTAGTGTGACAAGTATTGAAAGCTCTGCTTTTAAATATGCAGACATCACCTCATTAGATTTATCCCAAGCAACAAATTTAACTAGTATCGGAGGTTCTGCTTTTTCTGGTTGTAAAAATATATCAGGAGATTTAGTAATTTCATCTAGTATTACAAATATTGGTAATAATGCTTTTAATAATGTAAATAAAATAGAGAATATTTATTTTACATCTGAAAACATACCAACATTTGGTACATTTTGACAACCAACAGTAACAGGTAAAGTCTATGTTCCATCAGAACAAGCAAAACAAGCATATTTAAGTGCAGAAAATTTTGGTTTCACTGAAGACCAAATAGAAATAATTGGTGTATCAGGTAAAGCACTAGTAAATATAGATGAAAAATCTGCAGGCTCTGAACAATATACTACAATTGCAGGATTTAGTGCTACAAAATGAGAAATAGTAATGACTGAAGGAGAAAAACCAGAATGATTAACAATTACCAATCAAGGTTTATTATTTTGAACAGAAAAATCATCTCCTGGAATATATAAATTCAAGATTAAAGCAACCAATGATTCGCAAACTTCTGTTGAGTCCACACCTATTACTTTTATAGTAAATGCATTACCTAAGCCAGACATTTCTAATATTCCTTTAATCTTAGGTCTCACATTCGGTTTAGGTATTCCAATTATTTTAGCGGTAGGATTTGCAATTTGACATCTAGCTAAAAAGAAAAAAACAACAGTTAAAATATAGCAAGTAAAATAGGGTTAACCCCTATTTTTTTACTATCCATTGCGTTTTTTTTTTTTTTTTTTGCTAAAATATTTATATAAATATTCAAATTATGAAAAAAATCAAAACAATTAACAAACTATTAAGTTCATTAACATTATTAAGTCCATTAGCAGGTATTGGATTTAATAATCAATACCAAAACACACAAAACGTTATTACTGAAAATTACAACAATTCATTGAATAATTATTTTTCATCAAATGAACAAAGAACAATGGGAGATATAATTGTTACTGTTGAAGGAACAACAATTACAGAATTTGTATCTTCATCAGGTGAAGGTAAATTAATAATAGATTCTGACATTACTGAAATTGCTCAACAAGTATTTCGACAAAATTCAAATATCACCTCATTAAATTTATCTCAAGCCACAAGTTTAACTACTATTGGAGATTTTGCTTTTTATGATTGTAGAAATCTAACAGGAGATATTACAATTCCATCTAATGTAACAAGTATTGGTTCTTATGCTTTTTTTGAAACTAGAATTACTTCATTAGATTTATCTAATGCCACAAGTTTAACTAGTATTGGAGATAGTGCTTTTGCTGGTTGCAAAAGTTTAACAGGAGACTTAATAATTCCATCTAGTGTAACTACTATTGGAAATAATGCTTTTATTGATACAAATATCACCTCATTAGATTTATCACAAGCTACAAGTTTAACTGCTATTAATCTTAGAGCTTTTGAATCTTGTTCAAATCTAACAGGAGATTTAGTGATTCCATCTAGTGTAACAAGTATTGATAATCAAGCTTTTGCTAATGTTACTTTAGATAATCTATATTTTTTATCAGAAACACAACCGTCATTCGGTGCAGATTGACAACCAACAGTAACAGGTAAAATCTATGTTCCATCTGAAGCAGCAAAACAAGCATATTTAGGTGCACCAAACTTTGGTTTTAATGCTGAACAAATAGATATTGGCTTACCACCAGAATCAAAATCAAATATAGGATTAATTTTAGGTTTAGTATTTGGTTTAGGTATTCCAATATTAGCAGCTGTTGGATTTGCAATTGGATATCTTACTAAAAAGAAAAAAACAACAGTTAAAATATAGCAAGTAAAACAGGGTTCATTCCTTATTTTATTTTTTCCACTAGAGAAAAAGCCAAATTCATCATTTCATTAAAAGATTCTTGTCTTTCTTCAGGACTCATTACTTGTTTAGTAATAAAAGAATCTGAACAAGTTAATAATGTTAAAGCATCCTTTTTAAAATAAATGGCATTAGCATATAAGGCATATGCTTCCATTTCAACAACACTACTATTATTAGATCTTCTTATATTTTGGTTTAAAGAATACTTATTATAAAAAACATCTTCACTAAACGCTTGACCTATTTTGATATTTTTATCACCTTTAATAAGATTTGTGATGATTTTTAATAATTTTGTAGAGCAATTTAATGTATCTTTAGGATTTTTAATCCCAACATCTTTTGCGTATTGTGTTTTAGCGAATGCTTTTGAAACTACAAAAACATCTCCAACATTAATATCTTTTTTATAACTTCCACATGAACCTAATCTTATAATGTACTTTACATTATAAAATTTAAATAATTCATAAGAATAAATTCCAATAGATGGCATTCCCATGCCATGACCCATTACAGTTATTTTTCTTCCTTTATATGTTCCAGTAAATGTTAACATGTTTCTAACAGAATTAACTAAACGAACATTTTTTAAATATTTTTTTGCAATATATTTTGCTCTTAAAGGATCTCCAGACATTAATACTATATCTGCTATATCATTAATTTTTGCTTTATTATGTGGTGTCATATTTCTCATTTTATATTATATTTATATATGTTTTTTCTAATAAAAAAATAAAAAAATTTGCAAAAAATTAAAAAAACCATATAATACAATACACATAGATAAGTTGTTTAATATTTATGCCTACAATATCACAATTAATTCGAAAAGAAAGAAAAGCAAAAAATAAGAAATCTAAGTCACCAGCATTACTTAGTAATTTTAATTCATTAAAAACAAGAGAAAAATATGCTGCAAACCCTTTAAAAAGAGGTGTGTGTATCCGGGTTGGTACAATGACTCCGAAAAAACCAAACTCAGCATTAAGAAAATATGCTAAAGTTAAACTTACTAACAAACAAGAAGTTTTAGCATATATTGGTGGTGAAGGACACAACCTACAAGAACACAGTATTGTTTTAATTCGTGGAGGAAGAGTAAAAGACTTACCAGGGGTTAGATACCATATTGTTCGTGGTGTTTTAGATACTCAAGGAGTTTCTAAAAGAAAACAACAAAGATCTGCCTATGGTGCTAAAAAAGCAAAAGCAGAAAAGAAATAATGAGAGGAGAAAAATATGCGTAAAAATTCAGCAAAGAAAAGAGAAATATTACCTGATCCAATATATAATTCAAAAATTATTACAAAAGCAATCAACATGATTATGTTAGATGGTAAAAAAGGTCTAGCACAAAACATTTTATATGGTGCTTTTGATTTAGTAGAAAAGAAAACTAAAAAACCAGCAATGGAAGTTTTCAATAAAGCTTTAGACAACATTATGCCTTCATTAATTCTTAAAGTAAGAAGAGTAGCAGGTTCTAACTATCAAGTGCCTACTGAAGTTACTCCTGATAGAAAAATTACTTTGGGTTTAAGATGATTAATATTATATTCACGTAATCGTTCAGAAAAAACTATGCTTGAAAGATTAGCAAATGAAATTATTGATGCTTCAAATAACACTGGTGCATCAGTAAAAAAGAAAGAAGATACACACAAAATGGCTGAAGCAAACAAAGCTTTTGCTCACTTGAGATTTTAATAATAGGAGAAAATATTTATGGCAAGAACAATTTCATTAGATAAATTTAGAAACTTTGGTATTATGGCACATATTGATGCAGGTAAAACAACTACATCAGAACGTGTTTTATATCATACAGGAAAAACTCATAAAATTGGAGAAGTTCATGATGGTGGTGCTACCATGGACTGAATGGAACAAGAAAAAGAAAGAGGTATTACAATTACTTCTGCTGCAACATATGCAACATGAAAAGGATATGAATTAAACTTGATTGACACACCAGGACACGTTGATTTTACTGTTGAAGTAGAAAGATCATTAAGAGTATTAGATGGTGCAGTAACAGTGTTAGATGCACAAAATGGTGTTGAACCACAAACTGAAACAGTTTGAAGACAAGCACAAAATTATAAAGTTCCAAGAATTGTTTATATTAATAAAATGGATAAAATTGGTGCTAATTTTGAAATGTCTGTTGAATCATTAAAATCAAGATTAGGCGCTAATGGTGTAGCAATTCAATATCCAATTGGAGCAGAAAGTGCTTTTGAAGGAATTATTGATTTAGTTACGATGAAAGCTTATTTCTTTGATGGAAAACCGGCTGAAGATTTTATTATTAAAGATATTCCAGAAGAATATAAAGAAAAAGCAAACCAACTTCGTTTAAAAATGTTAGAAGAAATCGTTAATTTTGATGATGCTTGTATGGAAAAATATTTAAATGGTGAAGAATTAACAGTTGAAGAAATTAAACACTGTATCCGTAAAGGAACTTTAACATCTGAATTTTTCCCTGCAATTTGTGGTTCATCATTTAAAAATAAAGGTGTTAAATTAATGTTAGATGCTGTTGTTGATTATTTACCTTCTCCATTAGATATTCCACCAGCAACTGCTTATGATCAACAAGATAACCCTATTAAAATTATTACTGATGATAACCAAAAACTTTGTGCATTAGCATTTAAGGTTGCTACAGATCCATTTGTTGGAAGATTAACTTTCATCCGTGTTTATAGTGGTGTTTTAAAATCTGGTTCATATTTAATGAATACAAACAAAGATGAAAAAGAAAGAGTTTCACGTTTAGTGAAAATGCACTCTAATAGTAGAAATGAAATTCAAGAAATTAGAGCAGGTGATATTTGTGCAGTTGTTGGATTAAAATCTACAACTACAGGTGATACTTTATGTGATGAAGGTTTTGATGTAAAACTTGAATCAATGAAATTTGCTGAACCAGTTATTTCTTTAGCGGTTGAACCAAAAACAAAAGCTGATCAAGAAAAAATGTCAATTGCTTTATCTAAATTAGCTGAAGAAGACCCAACATTTAAAACACATACAGATCTTGAAACAGGACAAACTATTATTTCTGGAATGGGAGAATTACACCTAGATATTATTATTGACCGTATGCGAAGAGAATTTAATGTTCAAGTTAATTCTGGCGCTCCACAAGTTTCTTATCGTGAAACATTTACAATCCCAGGAGAAGCTGAAGGGAAGTATATTAAACAATCAGGTGGACGTGGACAATATGGACATGTTGTTATGAAATTTGAACCTAACAAAGATAAAGGATATGAATTTGTTGATGCAATTGTTGGTGGAAAAATTCCA
Organism: uncultured Mycoplasmataceae bacterium; assembly: GCA_949282725.1. GTDB lineage: Bacteria > Bacillota_I > Bacilli_A > Mycoplasmatales > Mycoplasmoidaceae > Malacoplasma_A. The sequence goes on along the minus strand of CASDPP010000001.1, from coordinate 315,863 downwards.
AGAGAATATATTAAATCAATCAACGCTGGTATTGTTGAAGCTTTAAAATCAGGACCGTTGGCAGGATATCAAATGATTGATATTAAAGCAACATTATTTGATGGTTCTTACCATGATGTTGACTCATCTGAAATGGCTTATAAAATTGCTGCTAGTATGTGTTTAAAAGAAGCAGCTAAAAAATGTGGTGTTGTTTTATTAGAACCAATTATGTCAGTTGATGTAATAGTTCCAGATCAATATTTTGGTGATGCTATGGGAGATATTTCATCTCGTCGTGGTTCAATTGAAGGAACAGAACAAAGAAATAATGCACAAGTTATTAAAGCAAAAGTTCCTTTAGCAAACATGTTTGGTTATGCTACTGATCTACGTTCATTTACACAAGGTAGAGGAAACTACATAATGCAATTTAGTCATTATGCACAAGCTCCTAAGAGCGTAACTGAAGAAATTGTTAAGAAAAAAACTACAGCAACAAAATAGTTATGTTTTTAATTGGTCAAGCAATTGACACACACAAAATTAAAAAAACAAATAAAAAAAACAAAATAACCCTTGGTGGTTTTTGTTTTTTATCTAATTATAAAATTATTGCTCATTCTGATGGTGATGTTGTTTTGCATTCAATTGCTAATTCTTTATTAGGAGCAGTTCAAGCAGGAGATATAGGACAATATTTTAGTGATAAAGATCCTAAAAATAAAAATCTTGATTCAAAGAAAATTCTTTCATTTGCAATGAATAAAATTAAAAAGTATGAAATAAACAACATTGATTTAACAATTCAGTGTGAGAAAATTATTTTAAATAATTTAAAAAAAGATATTTGTGCCTCATTATCAAAGTTATTAAAAACAAAAAAAGTTAATGTTAAGGCAACAAGATTTGAGAAAAATGAAGATTATATTACTTGTTATGTATCTTGTTTATTAAGATTAAAAAAATAATATAATTACATTATGGATATTAAAAATTTACCAATAACTAAAATTTTGTATAAACAAGATCAGATTCAAAAAAAAATTTTATCAGCCGCTAAATGAATTGATAAAAATTTTAAAGATAAAGAACCGATTTTGGTAGCAATTTTAAAAGGTGCTTTTGTTTTTTATGGGCAATTAATACCAAAAATTAAAACTGAAGTATTTTTAGATTTTATGGTAGTTAAAACAACAAGAGACGATCAATCAATGGAACCAAAAATAATCATTGACATGGCAACTAATATTAAAAATCGTCATGTAATCATTATTGAAGACATCATTGATACAGGTGTTACTTTATATAAATTAAAAAATTTATTACTAAAAAGAAAACCAGCTTCATTATCAATAGTTACTTTTGCAGATAAACCTCAAGCAAGAAAATACCCAATAAAATCTGATTTCAATTGTGTTAATGTTCCAAATAAATTTGTAATTGGATATGGATTTGATTACAATGAAAAATATCGAAATTTACCATTTGTTGGAGTTTTAGATTTAAAAAAAGTAAAAAAATAAGTTTATAATATAAATTAAAAATATATTAAAATAATAAAATATGAAATTATCTTTTGCAAAAGAAAAAGTTAATGAATCAGATTCAACTAACAAAGTAGACGCAATAAAAAAATCTTCTAACAAGTCAAAAGAGCCTATTTCTGTAGAATCAGATAGAAACAAAAAAAATATTTGAAAATGATTAATTACATTAATTATTTTAGGTTTATTTTCAGTATTAATTTTTTATACATGTTTTGCAAAAAAGGTAAATGAAATTAAAGTTCAAGAATATAGTTATGCAGATTCTAAGCTTACATTAAAATCAGGAAGCACTGATGTTGTAATATCACTAGATAATAATGACGGTTGATCAAACTATTATTTAACAACATCTGATTCAACAGTATTTACTTTTTATGCTAATTCTGATCAATATGGAACAGTAAGTTTCCGTGTTGAAGAAATTATAGTTAAAAGTGAAACCGGAATTCATATCGATATCTTAATTGGTTCATCACAAGATAAATTAGCTATATATGATTCACAAACACCTATTACAAGTAAGGAAGCAGTTTGATTTTATTCTGCATTAACAGATTCAGCTTCTATTCCAACTGAATCAATTAGTTGAGGGTATATTATTCTTAACTTACTACCAACAATTCTTATTGTAGGCATTACAGTTTGATTATTCACTAGATTAAGTAAAATGCAAGGAGGAATTGGTGGTGAAGAGTCAATTTTCGGAATTGGTAAATCACAAGCTAAAATCGCTCAATCAAATGTTAAATTTTCAGATGTTGCTGGAATTGAAGAAGAAAAAGCAGAATTAATTGAAATTGTTGACTATTTAAAAAATCCTGAAAAATATGCATCAATGGGCGCAAGAACACCTAAAGGAGTTATTTTATATGGTCCTCCAGGAACAGGTAAAACATTATTAGCAAAAGCGGTTGCAGGTGAAGCGAAAGTTCCTTTCTTTCAAGTATCAGGATCGGCATTTGAAGACATGTTAGTAGGTGTTGGTGCAAAAAGAGTTAGAGATTTATTTGCTAAAGCTAAAAAAAGTGCTCCATCAATTATTTTTATTGATGAATTAGATTCAGTCGCATCTAAAAGAGGAAAATATGATGTTGCAGGATCTAGTGGTTTAGCAGATCAAACAATTAACCAATTACTTGCTGAAATGGACGGATTTAACACTAGAACAGGTATTGTTGTTATTGCAGCAACTAACAGAATTGATGTATTAGATGATGCAATTTTACGTCCAGGACGTTTTGATCGTCATATTCAAGTAAACTTACCTGATATCAAAGAAAGAGAAGCAATATTAAAAATTCATGCAAGAAATAAAAATATTTCTTCTAAAGTTAATTTAGGTGATATTGCAAGAAGAACTCCAGGTTTTTCAGGAGCACAACTTGAAAACGTTTTAAATGAAGCAACATTATTAGCAGTAAGATTAAGAAAAACAACTATTACAGAAGCAGAAATTGATGAAGCAATTGATCGTGTTTTAGCAGGACCTGCTAAAAAGACAAGAGTTATTACTGAAGAAGAAAAAAAGCAAATCGCTTATCATGAGGCTGGACACGCTTTAATAGGATTACACATGCCTGGTAGTGATGTTGTCGAAAAAATTACTATTATTCCTAGAGGTTATGCTGCAGGATATACTTTATCTACTCCTGAAAAACAAGAAATAACAATTCAAAAAAAATCAGATTTATTATCTATCATTACATCAACATTGGGAGGTAGAGCAACTGAAGAAGTTGTTTATGGTAAAGATGCTATTTCAACAGGAGCTTCAAATGATTTATACAAAGTAACTAATATTGTTAGATCAATGGTAACTCAATTAGGTATGACAGAAATTGGTATGACTCAATTTATTCCTTCTGAAGGGCAAATAAATCCAAATTCAATTAAATTATATTCTGATGAAACAGCAAATAAAATAGATGAGCAAATAGAAGCTATTATTCAAAAACAATATGCTGTTGCAAAAGATATTATTCGTAAAAACAGAAAAGAATTAGATTTAATCGTTGAATCATTACTATTGTTAGAAACAATAGTAAAAAATCAAATTGATTATATTCATAAAAATTTAAAATTACCTAAAGAAGCTCTTGAACGCAAAGAAGCGATTAAAAAAGAAAAAAAAGAAAAAAACTTTTCTGAACAAAAAACAAAAAATTAATTATGGGAAATAATATTTTACAAATTGCAACTTATTTTGGTTTATTTGCTTCTTTAGTAGCTACAATATGCTATGCTCCTGGCGCAATTAAAGTACTAAAGTCTAATGATACAAGAGCAATATCACTAGCGATGTATATTTTGACTGTTTTTGGTTGTTTTATGTGAATAATTATTGGTATTTTAAATGTAACAGGTAATATTTTAAATGATAATTTATGAGCAGCCTTATCAGGAGGACTGCCAGTTATTATTTCAAATTTAGGATTAGGATCGTTTGGTTTAATAATATTAGTTCGTAAATTCTTAAATCTTAAAAGAGCTAAAGCTAAAAATTTAACTGAAGAACAATATTTTGAAAAATATATAAAAACAAAAAAATAGGGTCTTAACCCTATTTTTTTGTTTTTAATTTTTACTATTGTTTTTTTTCTTTTTTGTTAAGTATCAGACTCCAAACCCTACCGCTAAAATAATCGGAATACCTAAACCAAATAATAAACCTAAAACTAATCCTACATTAGAATTTTTAGGTAAACCAATTTCTACTTGATCTTCAGTAAAACCAAAATTTGCTGCATCTAAAAATGCTTGTTTTGCTTGTTTTGATGGAACATAGACTTTGCCTTTTAATGTTGGTTGTCAACTTTTTCCAAATGTTGGAGGAGTTTCAGATTTAAAAATTAAATTATCTGCTTTGTAACAAAATAGAAAAGCTCTACCTCCAATACTTGTTACACTAGATGGAATTACTAAATCTCCTGATAGATATAAACAACCCTCAAAAGCACTATTTCCAATAGTTGTCAAACTTGTAGCATTAGATAAATCTAATAATCGAATATTATTGTTATCTTCAAAAGAGTTACCAGAAATATCTTTTACGTCGTCTAGTATTTGTAATCTCCCACTTCCAGATGAATAACCAGTAATAATTCTCAGACCAGAATAACTATCTTCTACTGTTACTCAAATATCACCCATTTGTACTGGTTTATCATTAGTACTAAAATAGTTGTTTAATGAACTATTATTTTCAGTAATAATTTTTTGTGTGTTTTGATATTGGTTATTAAATCCAACTCCTGCTAATGGACTTAATAACGTTAATGAATTTAATAATTTGTTTATTGTTTTAATTTTTTTCATAATCATAATATATTCTATAGATGTAATTATATTAAATTCACGTATTGAATTTTTTAATATAAAGAGTTTTACCTAATTGACCAACTAAACAATAACCTGCTAAAACACAGAAAACATATCCTATTATCTCTGGACTGTGGGTTGCTAAAGAAACAAATCCTATATTTTCTAATCCTGGAGTTAATGCAAAAATAAACCCAACTAAAGAAAAACATAAAAAAGTTAAGGTAACAGGGGCTGAAGCGCTTGATTGAAAAATAGGAATTTTTTTAGTTCTTAAAATATAGAAAATACTTATTTGTGTTAATACACTTAATAAGAATCAAGATGTATTAAATAAAGATATTTGTAAATCTGTTTGACCTTGTCAATTAAATCCAAAATACATTATCAAAAAGAAAGTAATATCAAAAATAGAACTTATTGGACCAATAAATAGCATAAATTTTAAGATTTCTTTTGCTTTCCAATCTTGCGGTTTTTCAATGTATGAATCATCCACACTATCCCACGGGATGCTAAATAATCCAAATTCATTAATCATATTTAAAATAAGAATTTGTGTAGGAGCAATTGGGTTAAATCTTAATCACATGGTTGCCACTAAAACACTTAAAATATTTCCAAAATTTGACGAAACAGAAATCTTAATGTATTTCATAATGTTAGCAAAAGTTTTTCTTCCTTCTACAACACAGTTATCTAAAATTGTTAAATCTTTTTCAAGAAGAATAACATCACTAGTATCTTTTGCAATATCAACAGCTGTATCAACTGATATACCTATATCAGCTACTTTCATAGCAGATGCATCATTAATTCCATCCCCCATATATCCAACAACATGTTTGTTTGATTTCAATATTAAAACAATTCTTGCTTTTTGTTCAGGACTTAATTTAGCAAAAATATTTACTTCTTCAACCTGTTTTTTTAATTGTTCATCAGACATGTTTTCAACATCATCTCCTAAGAGAATTTTTTTAGATTTAACTCCAACCGCATCACAAATATGTTTAGCAACATATCCATTATCACCAGTTAATATTTTAATATTAACTCCCCTTTTTAATAAACTATTAACAGCCTTAGCAGCAGATGCTTTTGGAGGGTCTAAAAAAGCTACATAGCCTACTAATTTTAAATTACTTTCATCAGCTACAGTAAAGTTATTTACCTTAGTGATTCTTTCGGAGTTTGTTGCAATCGCAATAACTCTCATTCCTTCTTTATTTAATTTTGTAACATTAGCTTTAATTTTATTAATTAATTCTTGATTTAATTTAACTGTTTTGCCGTCTATTTCGGCACAAGTACATGATGAAATAACTTCTTCAATTGCACCTTTTGTAACTATTTGAATTTCTTTAGCACTATCTTGCAAAACAACAGTCATTCTTCTTCTTTTAAAATCAAAAGGAATTTCATCAATTTTGTTAAACTTAAATAATCAATCATTAAATCCAACACTTTCAGATTTACTAATAATTGCTAAATCTAATAAATTTTTTAATCCTGTTTGATAGTAACTATTAAGATAAGCATAAACTAAAACACGATTATCTTCTTGATTGTTTAGATTTAAATGTCTTTCTAAAATAACTTTATCTTCAGTTAAAGTTCCCGTTTTATCAGTACATAATACATCCATTGCCCCAAAACTTTGAATTGAATTAATATTTTTAACTATTGTTTTTTGTTTAGATAAGCGAAATGCTTCACGGGCTAGATTTAAAGTGACAATCATTGGTAACATTTCAGGCACAATACCAATAGCAGTAGCTAAAGAAAATAATAAAGCATTAATTCATGGATTAATTTCATTACCTAATAAACCTTTTAGAATAAATACTAATAGGCTCATAATAATCATCGAAATAATGATAATAAAACTAACAGATTTTATTCCTTTATCGAAATTAGTTTGTGGTTTTTTTCTATTAATTGATTTAGCTATTTTTCCAAAATATGTATCTTGTCCTGTTGAAACAACAATTCCTTTACCAGATCCGTTAGCAACGTTTGTTCCCATAAAACACATATTTTGACATTCTAAAGCATTTTGCACATGCCCTTTATTAGAACTGAATTTTTCGATTGGTTCAGATTCTCCTGTTAATGAAGATTGATTAATAAATAAGTCTTTAGAATAAATTATTCTAATATCAGCAGGTATCATATCTCCTGCAGCTAAGTGAACAATATCTCCTACTACAACCTGATCTATAGGTATTTCTTTTTTTACACCATCTCTTTCAATAGCAGTTGTTACTTTAATCATTTCTTTTAATTTATTAGCAGATTTAGAACTTCGATACTCTTGAAAAATTTTTATGATTCCTGAAATTAGTACAATAGACATAATCACAGAAAAACTGATTCATGAATTAATATCTGGTTGGAATCATTTACCATTATTTTCTGGAACCCCAATATTTAAAACAGCAATAACAAGTAAAATTAATGAAAACGGATTAACAAATCCATCATACAAAAAATTATATCAGTGTTTTGCTTTTTCTGTTTTTATTTTATTTGTTCCAAAACGGTTAATGTTTTTATCTAAATTTTTTTTGTTTAATCCTTTTTCAGAAGAATTTAATTCAGAAAAAATTTCACCAACATTTTTGTTAGAAAATTTTATAAGTTTTGAATTATAGTTTTTTGATAAAACAATTTTTTTCTTTTTTGCCATTTGATACAAGTAGATGTATCAAGAAAACTAAAAGTTAAATAATAAAGAAAAATATGTACATTTTTCTTTGTTAACTAAAAAATAGTATTTCTCACCAACATCCATATTTTCCTTTCAACAATTATTATAAATTAATGTATAATATTTTAACAATAAAATATTTATGGCTGTTAAAAGACAAGTAAGATTAGAATGTTCTGTATGTCATCAAATTAATTATTTGACATTTAGAAATGCTAAATCAAATCCAGATAAATTAGAATTAAATAAATTTTGTAAACATTGTAGAAAAGTTACCTTACATAAAGAAACTAAATCTAAATAATGAACAAAAAAGATTATTTATTTCGTTTTAATAAAGTAAAAAAATTAATCTTAAATGAGAAAGCAGATTCATTAATTTTTATTTCATCAATAAATAGATTTTGATTTTCAGGAGTTGAAACAACATTTGGTTATGTTTTAATTACTAAAACAAAATCTTTTGTTTTTATTGATCATAGAGATTATGATTATTGCAAAAAAAATATTAATTTTGCAAATGTTGTCTTATTTGAATCAAACGAAACATTAAAACAATACATTAAAAAGTTAAACATTAATAAAACTTTATTTGAAAAAGATTACGTTTCATACAGTCAGTATGAACAATTAAACAAATTATTCCCTAAATTAATTCCTATTTCAACAATGAATTTAAGAATTCAAAAAACTTTTGATGAAATCAAAAACATTAAGATAGCTGCTAAAATTGCTTGTGACGCTATAAATTGAATTAGAAAGACTATTAAAGTTGGAATGACAGAAAAACAAGTTAAAACAATGATTACTAAATATATGCTTGATAAAGGCGCTTCAAAAACATCTTTCGATTTGATAGTTGCCTTTGGGCAAAATACAGCTATTCCTCATCATCAATCATCAGATAGGAAATTAAAAGCTGGAGAATTTATCACACTTGATATAGGATGTATTTACAATGGATATTGTTCAGATATAACAAGAACATTTTGATTAGGAAAACCATCTAAACAAATGTTAGAATTTTATAATCTTGTTTTAGAGGCAAATAAATATTCTATTAAACAATTAAAAGTTAATTCTATAGGAAAATTATCTGATCAAAAATGTCGTCAATTTTTAAAGGATAAAAACCCAACATTGTCTAATTTTTTTGTGCATGGATTAGGACACGGTGTAGGAATAGAAATTCATGAAGAACCATACTTAAATAAAATTTATCAAGGTAAAATTTTAGAAAATAGTATTGTTACAATAGAACCAGGAATATACAAATCGGGGTTTGGTGGTGTAAGAATTGAAGATTTAATTTTAGTTCAAAAAAATAAAATTGAAGTTTTAACAAAATCTTGTTCTAAATAGTAATTTATTTATAATATATATAGAATATCTCATGAGCAAAAATAAGATAGTTAAACAAGAAGATAATTTTGCAGACTGATATAGTTCAGTTATTTTTAATTCTAAATTAGTTTTACATAGTTCAATCAAGGGTATGATGATTTTTCAACCAAACGGTTGAGCAATATGAAATAATATAAAAAATATTTTAAATGATTCATTTAATCAATTAAATGTTTCTGAAGTTCAACTTCCATTATTAATAAAACTAAGTGATTTTAATAGAGAAAAACAACATATTGAAGGTTTTTCTCCTGAAGCATTTATGGTAACAAAAGTTGGTAACAAAAATTTAGAAGAATCATATTTGTTAAGACCAACATCCGAAATTTTATTTTGTAATTATTTTAAAGATATTTTAACTTCTTATAAGGAACTACCTATTAAATTAAATCAATGATGTAATTGCTTTAGGGCTGAAAAAAATACTAAACCATTTTTAAGAACATCTGAATTTTTTTGACAAGAACTACACGCAATATTCGCATCAGAAAAAGAAGCAAGAAAATTTACTGCTGATATTTTAGAGGTTTATAAAAATTTAGTAGAAAAATACTTATGTATTCCTGTTATTTTGGGAGAAAAAACAGAAAACGAAAGATTTGCTGGAGCTGTTAACACTTATACAATTGAATCATTAATGCCTGATGGACAAATTTTACAAACAGGCACAAGCCACTATTTAGGAACAAATTTTGCTAATTCATTTGATATCAAATACACTTCTTCATCTAACAAACAAGAATATGTTCATCAAATGTCTGCTGGTGTATCAACAAGATTAATTGGTGCAATTATTATGACTCATTCAGATAATAACGGTTTAGTTTTACCACCCGATATTGCTCCTACTCAAGTTGCAATTTTAACTATTAATAGTTCGAAAGAACCAAAAATACTAGAATTAGCTAATTCTATTAAAAAAGAATTAAAAAAATATCGGGTATTAATTAATAATACTGATAAATCTTTTGGATTTAAAATTTCAGAACAAGAAACTTTAGGAACACCAATATCAATTGTTATTGGACCTAATGATATTAAAAATAAAACTATTACTGTCATTGATCGATTAGGAGGTAAAGAAATAAAAGAATTAAAAAACTTTGATTTTTCTAAATTTATTGATCGAAAGAATGAAGAAATTAAAATAAATTTATTAGCAAAAGCAAAGAAACGTTTAGATTCTTCAATAGTAGAAGTTAATACTTTAGATGAATTAGTTAAAGCAATTAATAATAAAAAAATAGCTTTAGCTCCTTGAGGAGGAAATGCACAAGATGAAATTAAACTAAAACAAGAAACAGGTGGTATTACACCAAGATGTATCAAAACAACAATCAAAGGAAAAAAATGTTTTTTTACCAATAAACCCGCTATTCATTTAGTTTATTTTGCTAGAGCATATTAATATGAAAAAAAACAAAAAAGTAAAAAAAGAAAGTAAAAATTTTTGATATATTATCAACTACGATTTAAAGAAAAGAAGTAAATTTAATTTACTTTATTCTTGTGTTTTAATTTTTATTTTTGGTTTATTTATTCTTTGCGCATACTTATTTAGTATTGCAATTAAATGACCGGGTCAATATATATCAGAAGGATACAAAGATTTTCAAATTATTTCTCAACCTATTTTTTATGTAACATTAGTAATTTTAATGATAGTAATTTTTTTCTCGTTTTATATAAACTTTTGAATTATTTCTAAAGTAAAAGAGGGTAAAGAAAAATACTTAAATTCAGATAAATATATAAAACTAAAAAGAGAATATATGGACAAAAAACTTGTTACTTTTTCTCCTGATAAATTACTTAAATTAAAAAAACAATTCATTATTACTAAAACAGAATACAAAAACGCAATTAAAAATCAAAAGAAAACTAAATAATATTTTGTGCATGTAAACACACAAAAAACATTTTTGTAATATAATAATATTGTTATTGATTATAAAGAGGATAAAAATGAAAAAAATTTGATTTGAACAATGAAAAGGTTTTAAACCCGGTGCTTGATGTAACGAAATAGATGTAAGAGAGTTTATTCAATTAAACTACACACCTTATGAAGGAGATGATTCTTTCTTAACAGGTCCTACAAAAGCAACAAAAACACTATGAAAAAAAGTAATGGAATTAACTAAAAAAGAACGTGAAAACGGTGGCGTTTTAGACATGGATAAAAGAGTATCATTTATTGATGCTTATGGTCCAGGATACATTGATAAAAAATTAGAAAAAATTGTTGGTGTACAAACTGATAAACCATTTAAAAGAGCTTTCATGCCAATTGGTGGTATTAGAATGGCAGTTCAAGCTGGAGAAAACTATGGTTTTAAATCAGATCCTAAATTAGTAGAAATTTATTCTAAATATCGTAAAACACATAATCAAGGTGTATTTGATGCATATACAGATGAAATGAGACTTGCAAGAAGAAGTCACATTATTACAGGATTACCTGATGCATATTCAAGAGGAAGAATTATTGGTGATTATCGTAGAGTTGCATTATATGGTATCGATTATTTAATCAACGAAAAAATTGAAGCAAGAAACAATCTTTCTTCTACTATGACTTCTGATGTTATTAGATTAAGAGAAGAAACAATGGATCAAATTAATGCTTTAAAAGCAATGAAAAGAATGGCTGAAGCATATGGATTTGATATTTCTAAACCAGCTAAAAACGCTAGAGAAGCAATTCAATGAACATATTTTGGATATTTAGCTGCAGTTAAAGACCAAAACGGTGCTGCAATGTCATTAGGACGTACTTCAACATTTTTAGATATCTATATTGAAAGAGATTTACAAAATAAAGTTATTACTGAACAAGAAGCACAAGAATTAATGGATCAGTTTATCATGAAATTAAGAATTGTTAAATTCATGAGAACACCTGAATATAACAACTTATTCTCTGGTGATCCAATTTGAGCTACTGAATCAATTGGTGGTATGGGAATTGACGGAAGAACATTAGTAACTAAAAATAGTTTTAGAACTATTCATACATTATCTAATATGGGACCATCTCCAGAACCTAACTTAACAATTTTATGATCTAAAAATTTACCACAAAACTTTAAATTATTTTGTGCAAAATATTCAATTGCTTATTCTTCAATGCAATATGAATCAGATGATTTAATGAGAGTAACTCATGGTGATGATTATGGTATTGCATGTTGTGTTTCTCCAATGAAAATTGGTAAACAAATGCAATTTTTCGGTGCAAGAGCTAACTTAGCGAAAGCTTTATTATATGCTATTAACGGTGGTTATGATGAACTTCACCCAGAAATGAGATTAGGTCCAAAATTAGGACAATTAGATACTAAAAAAGCACTAAAATTTGATGAAGTTCTTGAAAGATATAAAGATGTAATGCGTTGATTAGCTGCATTGTATGTTAATACATTAAACATTATTCACTACATGCATGATAAATATTACTATGAAGCAGGTGAAATGTCATTATATGACTTAAATGTTCATAGATTCTTTGCAACAGGTATTGCTGGTTTATCAGTAGTAGCAGACTCATTATCAGCTATTAAATATGCGAAAGTAATGCCAGTATGAAAGAAATTACCTAATGGAAGATATATAGCAACAGACTTTAAAATAACAGGTGATTATCCTAAATATGGTAATGATGATGACCGTGTTGATGAATTAGGTGTAGACATTGTTAAATTCTTTATGAATGAATTAAAAAAACTACATACATACAGAAACAGTGAAATTACAATGAGTATTTTAACTATTACTTCAAACGTAGTTTATGGTAAAAACACAGGATCTACACCAGATGGTAGAAAAGGAGGAATTCCTTTTGCTCCAGGTGCTAACCCAATGAGTGGTAGAGATAAATCAGGTGCAGTTAACTCATTATCTTCTGTATCAAAAATTCCATTTAAACATGCCGCTGACGGTATTTCAAATACATTCTCAATTGTACCAGGTGCATTAGGAAAAGATGATGAATTAGTAGTAATAGCTGGTGATACATTAGATGTTGATCAAATAACAAAAAGAACATCTCAAAAATGTAAAAAACCAACTGTAAAAAAAAGAGCATCAAAATCAAAAAAATAAAATAATTTAGTATAAATATAATGTAGAGGAAAATTATGAAAAAGACAACAAACAAAAAAGTAGAAAACACAACTCAATCAAATGAAGCTAGAAACAAAAACCTAGTTGATTTAATGGATGGATATTTTAACAAAGGTGCTTACCACTTAAACGTTAATGTTTTAACAAGAGAAACACTTTTAGATGCACAAAAACATCCTGAAAAATACCCTCAATTAACTATTAGAGTAAGTGGATATGCTGTTAACTTTGTAAAACTTACAAAAGCTCAACAAGACGACGTTATTAGTAGAACATTCCACAAAGGATTCTAGTTATATAACAAACTTAATTTAAAAAATAATCACTAAGTGATTATTTTTTTTATTTATAATTATTATGTAAAAGATGAATGATTTAATAATTTTTTCTTATACATTATTATTTTGCATAATAGGATATCTATTAGGTTCTTTAATATTTGCACAACTAATAGCTTGAATTTTAAAAGATGATATTACTAAATCTGGCTCAACTAATCCAGGAGCTACTAATATTAGAAGAAAATATGGTTTCAAATTAGGGTTATTAGTAGCTTTTTTAGATGCAATAAAAGGAATGATTGCTATTGTTATTAATTGAAGCATTTACTATTGTACAATTTATAAAATCAATCCTGATCCAAATTTATTTAGTTTAGTTTATTTGTCCGGAACATTTGTTGTAATTGGTCATTGTTTTCCTTTGATGTTTGTATTAGCGTGTATATTTTTTCCAAAACAAAAAGAAAAAAGAGTTAAATATAAAGGAGGTAAAGGAGTGTCTACTTCTGGTGGTGTATTGTTTATGGTAAGTCCATATTTAGGGTTAATATCTTTTTGTATTTGATTAATTATTACTTTTAGCTCAAAATATGTATCATTAGGTTCAATGTTTTGTATGACTATAGCACCATTATTTATTTTTATTCCTCAAATAGCATATTTTTATTTATTTAATAATTCTATTTTATTTAATGAACCATTAAATTATGATTTAATGTATTCTATTTGTCCATGATTAATATACGGAACATTTATTTCTTTATTTTTTAATGGACTAATAGTTGTCTATCGTCATAAATCAAATATTAAAAATTTAATTAATCACAATGAAAAAAGAATTTAGTAATAATTTTAATTTTAAATTCGATAAAAAATTGCAAAGTAGTTTTTATTCATCAAACTATTTTATTAAGTCTAAGAAAATAGTTAGTAAATTTCAGCCTAATAATATTGTATGACAACAGTTTTGTTCAATGAATAGTGAACCGTTTATGGTTTGTGGAATAGAAGAATGTGTTAAATTAATTAAAAACACACTTCCTAAAAACATTTTAAATCAAATAAAAGTTTATGGAGTTAAAGATGGACAAATAGTTAAAGCAAAACAACCAATTTTAATTATCATTGGAAAATACCAACACTTTGCTTTTTTAGAAAATATTATTGATGGTATTTTAGCTAGAAGATCTTCAGTAGCTAATAATTGTTACCAATTATTAAAAATAGTTCCATCAAATAAAATTATTTTTATGGCGGATCGATCAGATGATTATTTATTGCAACCATATGATGGATATGCAGCATATGTTGGTGGTATAAGAAATTTTGTTACTGATGCTTCTGTTTCATTAATTAAAGATAAAAAATCTCTTAATATTAATGGAACTATACCACATGCATTAATTCAGATATTTGATGGTAATCTTTCTAAAACAATACAAGCTTACCAAAATGTTTATGGAAAAAATAAAACAGTTGCTTTAATTGATTATCATAATAATGTTAAAAAAGAAATTATTGAATTAAAAAAAAAAATTACTGATTTATTTGCTATTAGAATCGATACATCAAAAAACTTAGTTGATGCCTCCTTACCAGATAAAAAAGAAAACTATGGTGTATCAGATAATTTAATAAAATTAGCTAGAAAAACACTAGATCAAGTAGGATGAAAAAATACTAAAATAATTATTTCTTCTAGTCTTAATTTGGATAGAATTAAACAAATTATTAATAAAAAAATTCCTGCTGATATTTTTGGAGTAGGTGCATCATTAAATAAATTAAATTTAAATATCACCGGTGATTTAGTTATTAAAAATAATAAACATCAAGCAAAATTTGGTAGACAATTATTTATCGATCCAAAAAAAATTGATAAAATTTTAAATAGATATATTTAATCTTTTTTAATTCTTAAATATATTGGATAAGATTCATTAGAAATTTTGTGATCATTTAAGATTAAATAGTCGTTTATATTTTCAAAATTTAATTGTTGTTTATTAAAATTAAATTGTCTTATAACTTCTTTTGTACCCTTTGTTAAAATTGGTTGCAAGAAAAAAGTACAAACTCTTACTAAATTAGCTAAATTAAAAACAAATGTTTTAATTTCTTTAATGTTATTTTGTTTTGCTAATTCCCATGGTTTAGTTTGTTCAATATATTTATTAGCATAATCACTAATATTTAATACTTCATCAATAATATCTTTAGTTTTGTTTTCTTGAATTAATTTGATTATTTTATTAATTGAAGCATTTAAAAATGAAACAACTTCAGAATTCTTTAAATCATTTTTTGCTAATTCAGGAACTTTTCCATCACTGAATTTTTTAATAATGTTTAAAGAACGATTAATTAAATTTCCATAATTATTTGCTAAGTCATTATTAAAAATATTTATAAATAATTCATTATTTATAATGCTATCATTTTCAATATATGAATTTCTAATTAAAAAAAATCTTAAAGAATCAGAACCATATTTTGTAATGTATTCTAATGGATCAATAACATTACCTAATGATTTAGACATTTTTTGATTGTCAGAAATAATTCATCCATGTGAAATAATGTTTGTAGGGATTTTAAAATCTAACATTTTTAAAATAATAGGTCAATAAACACAATGGAATTTAATAATTTCTTTTGACATTAAATGAATAATTTGAGAATTTTGATCCATTCAATAATCATTAAATTGTTTATCAGTTAAAAAACTTAAATAACTTAACAGTGCATCAATTCAAACATAAACAGTATGTTTTGGATCTTCTTTAATATCAATACCTCAATTTAAATTAATTCTTGAAACACTTAAATCATTAATTTCATTTTTTAAAAATGAATTAATAACTTCGTTTTCTCTTGTTTTAGGATAAATAAATTCTTTATGTGTTTTAATATATTGTTCAATTCATTTTGCAAATTTTGATATTTTTAAAAAATATGACGGTTCATTTTTTAATACTAACGAATGGCCGAATTGACATTTGTGATTTTTATGTTCATCAATAACAATTTTAGATTTAGAATAGTTTTCTTCACATTGAGGACAATATCATCCTTTTCAATTGGAAAGATAAATATTATCTTCTTTAATTAATTTACTAAAAACATTTTGAACATATTTTTTATGCTTTTGTTCGGAAGTTCTAACAAAAATATCATAAGAAATATCCAAACTGCTTCATAATTTTTTAAAATCTTCAGATATTTCATCAACAAATTTTTTTGGTTCTAGATTTGCTTTATTTGAAACATCAACTATTTTTTGACCATGTTCATCCATTCCAGTAATAAATAAAACATTATCACCAATTAATTCATGATATTTTTTAATTACATCTGCTAATATAGTTGTATAAGCATGACCTAAATGTGGTTTGCCTGAAGCATAATATATTGGAGTTGAAATATAAATGTTTCTTTTATCTTTCATAATATATATTATTATTTACTTTTTAATTTTTTTTCAATATTCACTCAATTTTATTTCATGTAAAGAATGCTTATTAGGAACATAATATTTAGTTCCTTTTAGTTTTGTTGGTAAATATTCTTGCTTTATTCAAGCATTATCATAGTCATGTGGATATTTATAGCCACAACGATTTAATAATTTACTTGATGCATATGATTGATCCTTAATATGATTAGGAACATCATAATTTTTTCCATTTTTTAAATCATTAATTGCACTATTAATTGCACTATAAGCACTATTGCTTTTTTGACTTAAACATATTTCTAAAACTATTGTAGCTAAAATTTGATTAGCTTCAGGAAATCCAACCATTTCAGCGGATTTTATTGCATTATATGTTCTTGCACAAAGTTGTGGATTAGCAAGACCTACATCTTCATAGCAACAAGCAATAATTCTTCTTGAAATAGAGACAAGATCCTTTGATTGAATTAATTTGGCTAAATAATATATAGCAGCATCACAATCAGAACCTCTCATTGATTTATGAAAAGCTGATAATGTATCATAGTAATCATCACCAGATGAAGAGATATTAACAACTGAATTTTCTAAAAATGTATCAACAATACTTTTAGTAACTTCTTTAGAATCATATAAACTATTAATTGCATCAATGCAATTAATAATTGTTCTTAATTCATTACCACCTTTTTTAATAATATATTTTAAAATATCATCTTTTAAATTTATTTTTACTTTAGGTAGTTTCTTTTTTAAACCATCATAAATATCTTTTTCATCTAAATCTTTTAATTCAAAAATATGACACCGACTTCTAATTGATGGGTTAATACAAAAATAAGGATTTTCTGTTGTTGCTGAAAAAACAATTAATGAACCATTTTCTAAGTGTGGTAATAAAATATCTTGTTTATCCTTGTTTAAACGGTGGATTTCTTCTAATCATAATATTCCTTGTTTGTTTAATCTAATTTGATTAATGATACCAATTAATTTATCTTTGTTATCATTTGAAGCATTAAATTGAAAAGAGGGTAAATCTAGATCATTAATTAAGCAGTTAATTAATGAACTTTTACCGATTCCTGGTTTACCATAAAAAATAATTGAAAATGGTTTTTTAGTTTTAACCATTCTATTTAATAAACCATCTTTTTCATTAATTAAATGTTTTTGTCCAATGACATCTGATAGAGTTTTTGGTCTTAATATTTCAGTTAGCATAATTAGTTTGATAATAATTTTTTTAAATCTTTTTTACTTAAATTCAATAAATTAATTCTTTGATAAAGTTGTTTATTATTGCAATATGAAATGTTTAATAAATTGCATATATTTAATCTTTTACATTTGGTATTTATTTGTAAAGACATAAAGTCTTTTCAAGAAATAGAAGGCGTTTGTTTGGTACTAAATTCAGTTGCATTTTTTAAAGCATCTATAATTTCATTTTTAGAAGCCTCAGCAACACCATACTTTTTAGATTGTTTTTTGTTTGTTTTTTTTAAAAAAGCTTGTTTATATTTAATAAGATGCTTTTGTAAAATTTTTCTTATTCTTTCTCCTTGATAGTCAGGATCAAGAAACAAAATAATTGAATTTTTTTCTGATACTTTTTTTATATAATCAATTGTTTTTTTATCAATACAAGAGCCATTAGTTTCAATAGTTCTTACATCAAATAAAGATTTTAATTTTTGTGTATCAGATTTACCTTCTACTACAATAATATCTTTAATTTTATTTTTTTGGCATTTTGAAGGCATCATATATTTTTGATAAAGATATACCTACAGAATAATATATTTTAATAATATTTGCTAAATATGGTCCAATATCAACAATATGTAATGATGGAATTTTTCTTTCATATACAGAAGAAACTGTATTTGAAACATAGATGTTATTTAAGTAATTATTTTTAACTGCTTCAGTTAAATTTTTTGTAGCTGGGTCACTTAAAATAGCATGAGTTGCTACAAAAGTAACAGTTTTAGCTTTTTTAGCTTTTAATAATTTTGCAGCAGCAACAATTGTCCCACCTGTATCAACCATGTCATCAACAATCAAACAATCTTTGCCTTCAACATCACCTAATACATTCATAATTTCGGCTTCATTTGGACGTGGTCTTCTTTTATCTAAAATAGCTAAACTGGTTTGTAAGAAGTTAGCAATATTTCTTGATCTTTTAATTCCACCATAGTCGGGAGAAACAACAACTAAATTTTTCTTATTGATTTTTTTAATTGCTTCAGTAACTAACATTTTACTAGATTTAATATTATCAAAAGGGATTTCAAAGAAACCTTGTGTTTGATCACTATGAATATCTACCACAGTAACTCTAGTTGCTCCTGCAGTTTCTAATAATCTTGCAATTAATTTACTTGTGATAGGTTCACGACCATTTGTTTTTCTATCTTGTCTTGCATAGGCATAATAAGTAATAACAACATTAATATCTTTTGCTGATGCTCTTTTTACAGCATCAATAGCAATTAATAATTCCATTAAATTTTCATTTACTGGTTTACTAATTGATTGAACAATTGTAATTGATCTATTTCTTACTGATGATTCTGGACGAACCATAATTTCACCATCAGCAAATTTAGAAATTGTGGCATTAATTGGTTTAATTTTTAAAGACTTACAAATGCTTTCTGTTATTTTTTTTGCATTTGATAAACCAATGACATAAATTTTATTATCAAACATACATAAATATTATAAATATTTATTTTATATTCGTTATGATTATTTATAATATTATTGTCATCACAACGTAGATTGCGAATCGTGTCAGGTTGGAAACAAAGCATCACTAAGCAATAATTTGCGTGTGTGGTGACTTTTTTAATTAAAAAAAAAGAAGGATGCATCCTTCTTTTTTTAACAAGCGATAAGCCGTATTCTGTCGTGTCTGATTATTTATCTACTTATATAAAATAAGTTAAATTAAAGATTCGTTTATCTTTTATTTATTCCTCTACCAAATTTGAGTTTCTTGCTTATGGAGTTTACCGCGTTTCACTTTGTTATTACTAACAAACTCGTCTCTGTGGCACTTTATATTATTTTTAACCTAATAAAAGGTTTCAATAATGTCGTCAGCTATTTTCATAACTGCCTAGATTTATTAGATCTAGCATAAACACTACTAGCATCACAGCTAGTGCAAGTACGGACTTTCCTCTACATTTACATGCAGCAATCAGATACTTGTAAAGAAATTATACACTAATTACAATAACGGATAAAATAAGTTTAAAAATAATAATTTAGTTTTTACCAAAAGTGTTGATCTTTTTCTTAAAAATTCCTTATCAATAAATATAGAGTTTTTTAATTGTTCGTTAAAATACATTGTTAATTCTTTATTTAAGTTTTTAGAAAAAATTAAAATTGAGTTTTCAAAATTAATTCACATCGATCGGTTATCTAAATTAAATGTTCCTGTATAAACTAAATCATCATCAATTAAAAATAATTTTGAATGAACAAAACCATTGTATTCATAAATATGAATATTTCTTGAATCAGATAATTGAAAACATGTTTGACGATTCAAATCAAGAATAAAGTTTTTATTATCTTTTTTACCTGGTAATAAGATTTCTATTTTAACACCTCTTTCGCTAGCTGTTAAAAGCGATTGAGTAATTGCATCAGTCAAAAATAAATAAGGAGTAATAATTTTAATTTTATTTTTTGCTTTAAAAATTAATTCTAATATTTTATTTTCAATATTTTTTTGTTGACTATCTGGTGAAGATTGAATTAATTGACAAGGTAAAATGTTTTTTGTATTATGTTTAGAAAGAATTCTAGTTAATTCTTTTTTATTAACATCATGTCTTTGTTTGTTTGTGTAATTGTATCAGTCAATAAAAAAAGATGCATTTAGTGAATTAACAAGCTCTCCTTTAATTATGAAATTTATATCTCTTCAAAAATTTGTAGCAGGATTAATAGAAAGATAATCATCAGCTATATTAGAACTACCATAAATTCCGATTTTATTATCAACAATAATAAGTTTTTTGTGACTTCTAAAATTTGTTGCCCCTTTAAACATATTTATCCCCTTTGGATTAAAAATAGCTATTTCAGCTCCCAATTTTTTTAATTTTCGCATTTTTCTTTTTGGAAACATTAAAAATGAACCAACTCAATCATATATTATTTTTACTTTTACACCTTCTTGTATTTTTTTTACTAAAACATCATAAATAGAATTAAAAAACAATCCTTTTCTTAATATGTATGTTTGAATATGAATAGTTTTTTTAGCATTTGATAATAATTGAATTGTTTCTTTATATAAAAGAGTATTATCTCTAATAAAAACAATATCATTTTTTACAGATAAAAAATCTAATGCATTAATTTTTTGATGTTCAAAATATTTTTTAGCTTGATCTTGTTTGATGTATTTTTGAATTATTTTAACTTGGTTATTTTTATCTTTTTCATTTTTTAATTTAAATGGTGTCAAACCAAAGATAGTAAAAAATAAAACTCCAAGAATTTGAAATATCACAATAACAGCAAGCCAACAAGATTTAACTGCTGGTTTTCTTTTAGAATTTAAAATAAATATTGAAAAGCTAATAGTTATTATTCAATTAATTGTAAAGACACTTCAAAATACTTTTGGATTATTTCACTCTTTAACTAATAAAAGAATCATTAAAGAAGAAGCAATAATGAAGATCAATGAAATTAAACTATAAATTAATATCTTAAATTTATTCATCTTATAGTAAAAAATATGTCATAGACATATTTTATTTTTTTTCAAAATGGCGCGCTCGAAGAGATTCGAACTCCCGACAACACGCTTAGAAGGCGTGTGCTCTATCCAACTGAGCTACGAGCGCATACTTATATTATATATTTGATAATCATTTTATGTTAAAAATATAAGTATTACTCAAATGATAAATCAGACAAATCTTGTTTAGAAATTTTTTTCAAACATCCACCTTGAGCAAAATTATCTCTTCCACCACCTGAACCGTTATATTTTTTGTTTAGCATGTTAATAATCGATGAAGCGTTTGGATAATTATTGTTATGATATTTCTTTCCATATCCAACATAATATTGTGTTTTATTTATTTCAGTGTTTAAATTAAAACAAATTACAAGAAGATCATTTTTTTGATTAATTAAATCATTAATTGCTAATGATAAATCCTTATTATTCTGATTTGTAAAGGAAGTAATAGAAACATTGTTTTTAATATTTGATATTAAATTGTTTTTAATGTTTTCAATATTTAGTTTTGATTGTTCACTATTGTATTTTTGGAAAGCAACATTGTATAAATTTTCAATTGTTGATAATTCTTTTAACAAGTTTCGATAATTTAGTATTGTTTGATCAAAACTTAATGTTTGGATAATTTTTTGAATTTGTTGAACTTCTGGTAAATTTAATGTTTGAATTTTATTTTTAATTGTGCTAATTTTATCAGCAATTAAATTAACTTGTTCTTTTAGAAATTCATTAACTAATTTATTAGAACTAATAGCTTCAATACGATAAACATTTTGTTTAATTGTCATGAATTTAATAATCATGAATTGTTGGATATCCTTTAAATTTTTTACATGTGTTCCACCACATAGTTCACAACTAATATCGCCATATTTAATCATTCTTAATTTGCCTTTTATTTTTGAATATATTTCATCAAAATAAGCTTTTGCACCTATTTTTTTTGCTTCATCTAGGGATGTAAAAATAATTTCTCTATTTATTCCAGATTGAATATATTCATTTACTTTTTTTTCAACATTCAATAATTGTTTTTCATCCAGTTTATAAGGTAATGAAAAATCAAATGTTAGTTTTTTTTCAGTCTTAGATGCACCTTCTTGTTTGATATTTTTATCAACGACTTCACATAAAGCTTGATGTAATAAATGTTCGGAAGTGTGATTTATTGTTGTTAATGTTCGATGTTGTTGATCAATCTCTAAAACAATTTCATATTTATTGTTTAAATCAAATAAAAAATTCTTATAGTTTTCTACCAAGTGTAAATGTTGTCCATTAGGACCTTTAATTACTTTAAGAACTTTAAACTTTTTGTCATTAATTTTAACAACACCAAAATCAGATGATTGTCCACCACTTAATGCATAAAAATTAGTTTTATCAAAAACTAAATATAACTCTCTTTCACTTGATTTTGTTGTTCTATCAAAATTATTTTCAAAAATTGCAATTATTTTAGAGCCTTTTAAAATTGGTTGATCTTCAACAAACTCTGAATGATCTGTAAAACTCAATAAATTAGGGTTTTGTGATTTAAAGCCTGATACTTGTTTATTGCTTCTGCTAATGTCTTGATGTTTTTTGAAAAGTTTGTCTAATTCTTCGAAGTCAATTTTTAATTTGTATTGCTTAATTAAATCGTATAGAAATTCATATGGAAAACCATAAGTATCAACAAGTTTAAAAATATTTTTTGCATTAATTGTATTATTTTTTAAATTTTCATTGAATAATTTAAAACCATTATTAAATGTTTTTTCAAATAATTTTGCTTCTTGATTTAATAAGTTAATAATAGTTTCCTTATTTTGTATTAAATATGGATAAAATTCTGACATAGATTCAACTATTGCATTCACACTATTTCTAATAAACGTGTGTTGAATGTTTAATCTAGTAGAACAAGCCATAGCTCTTCTAAATAATTTTCTAATAACATATCCTCTTTCTTTACTTGAAAAATTACAGCCGTCAGCTAAAGCAAAGACGCATGTTCGCATGTGATCTACTATTACAGAATACAAACGATTAATTTCTTTTTGTCTATCAATATCTGTAAAATAAGCATTTGAATCATATTTATCTTTTTCAGTGCTAATTTTACTAATTATGTATTGGAAAATATCAGTATCATAATTTGTTGGAACGTTTTGTAAAACACAAGCTAATCTTTCTAGTCCTGCTCCTGTATCAATGTTTTTTCGTAATAGTTCTGTATAATTGTTTTTACCATCATTATTAAATTGACTAAAAACTATATTTCATATTTCAATATATCTGTCATTTTCAACATCATTTTTAATCAAATTAATTCCTTGATTTTTTGGATCATATTTACTTCCCCGATCATAAAAAATCTCTGTGCACGGCCCACAAGGTCCTTCACCAATATCTCAAAAATTACGATCTTTATCACAAAGAAAAATATGATCTTTTTTTATTCCTATATCAATCCAATATTGAAATGTTTCATGATCATCTTTAAAAACAGTAATATAGAGTTTTGATGAATCAATATTAAAACGTTTAGTTAATAATTCATAAGCCATTGAAATTGCTTCTTTTTTGAAATAATCACCAATCGAGAAATTTCCTAACATTTCAAAAAAAGTATGATGACGTGATGTTACTCCAACATTTTCTATATCATTAGTTCTAATTGCTTTTTGAGAATTAACTAGTCTTTTAGATGGTGGAGTTAGTTCCCCAGAAAAATATCTTTTTAACGTTGCTATACCAGAATTTATTCATAATAAAGATGGATCATTATTAGGAATTAATGATTTTGATTCAACAAAATAGTGATTCTTTTCTTTGAAAAAATCAATTCAAATTTTTCGAATATTATTTGTTGAAAAATTAGGCATAAATATAAAATATTATATATTTAATTTAATTCTTGTGATACAATACTATTATATAGAAAGGAAAAAATGGAAAAAAAGATTAAAGATAAATCAGTTTCTGAAAAGAAAACTGTAAAAGCTAAATCAAGCAGTAAAACAATTGAAAATAATTCACAAAAAAGTGAAGCTGTTGATTTAAAAGTTGAAGCAAATTTATCAATGAATAACACTCATTACGAGCCAAAAACAGAACCAAGACCAAAGGGTTTTTCGTCTCAAATGATTGAAAAAAAAGTTGACGCTTTTTTTGAAGCGAATAAAGAGTTTGGTATTAAAAAATTAGTATCAGCATCAAAATTAATTGAATCAGGATTACAAAACGGAATGCAACGTAAATGATGAAATCCAAAAATGAAATCATTCATTTACCAAACACATACTAATAGTCAAACACAAACAATTGATGTCTTAAAATCATTAGTATTTTTATACCGTGCTTATAGTTTCTTAAAAGACATTGTTCAAGAAGGTGGAAAAATTTTATTCGTAGGAACAAAATACGAAGTTGTTAAAACAGTTATTAAAGAAATAGCTGCAAAAAATAAAGTATTTTATGTTACTCAAAGATGATTAGGAGGAACATTTACAAACTTTAAAACCGTTCAAAGGTCAATTAACAAATTAAATCGTTACACCGAATTAGAACAAACAGGAGAAATTAAAAAATATTCTAAGAATGAACAAATAAGCATTAGAAATGAAATTAAAAAGCTAGAATATTTCATTGGTGGTATTAAAAACATGAGAGGTTTACCTCAAGTGGTTATTGTAACTGATCCTGTTGCTGAAAAAAATGCTGTTAATGAAGCAAGAAAAATGAAAATTCCGGTGATTGCAATAGCAAATGTAAACGCAAACCCAGATTTAATTGATTTTATTATTCCTGCAAACACTACATCAATTAAAACTCAATATCTATTGTTAAAAATATTAAGTGATGCGATTAGTGAAGCTCAAGGATTACCACTTGAAATAGTAGGAAAACCAGATGACCAAATTATATTACCAGAACCAGCTAAAAAACGTTTAGATCAATCAGTAATTACTCACAAGAAATTTACAAGATTTTCAAATCAAACTGATTCAGAAGCTTAATAAATATTGTAAGGTAATTTCTAATGAATTAGTAATAATAACTCAACTTGTTATTATTACTTTTTTTATTTTATAGAGTATAATAAAAATGTATGTCAAAAGTTAAAGAAATAATTCAAAAAGTAAGAGAAGCTCAAAAGATCTTTGGAACTTTTACACAAAAACAAGTTGATAAGATTTTTTATGAAGCTGCTTGAGCGGCAAATAATGCTCGTATCCCATTAGCAAAATTAGCTGTAGAAGATACAAAAATGGGAATTGTTGAAGATAAAATTTTAAAAAACCATGTGGCTAGTGAATTTATCTACAACAAATATAAAGATATGAAAACTGTTGGTGTTTATAAAGAAGACCAAGCTGCAGGTGCAGAATGAATTTATGAACCAATGGGTGTTATTGGTGCTATTATTCCAACAACAAACCCAACTTCAACTGCAATTTTTAAATGTTTATTAGCATTAAAAACTAGAAATGGTATCGTAATTTCTCCTCACCCAAGAGCATATAAATGTACAACAGAAGCTGCAAGAATTATCTTGGAAGCAGCTGTTAAAGCTGGTGCTCCAAAAGGAATCATTGCTTGATTACCACAAAACTCAACATTAGAAGATACTACAACATTAATGAAAGAAACAGATATCATTTTAGCAACAGGTGGTGGTGGTTTAGTTAAAGCTGCTTATTCATCAGGAACACCAGCTATCGGTGTAGGTGCCGGAAACTGTCCTGCTATTATTGATGATTCAGCAAATGTTCCAATGGCTGTTGCTTCTATAATTCAATCTAATACTTTTGATAATGGTGTATTATGTCCTACAGAAAACTCTGTAATTGTTTTAAAAAGTAATTACAAAAAAGTTATTGAAGAATTTAAAAAACAATATGCTCATGTCATAACAGATCAAGTACAAGCAAAGAAAATCGGTAAAAAAATGTTTAAAGAAGGAGCTTATGGTTTATTAAACCCTGCAATGGTTGGACAAAACCCTCAAGTTTTAGGAAAACTTTTTGGAATTAAGGTTCCAGAAAATGCGAAAATTTTAGTTGTTGAAGCTAAATCAACATCTTATGATGAACCATTAGCACACGAAAAATTATCTACATTTGTTTCATTATATGTAGCAAAAGATTTTGATGATGCATTAAAAATTCAATCTGAATTACTTTTATTAGGACCAGGACACACATCATCAATCTTTGTGGATGAATGAAAACATCCTGAAAAAGTTGCTAAATTCAGAAATAGTGCAAAAACAGCAAGATGTATTGTTAACTCACCTTCATGTTTAGGTGGTGTTGGAGATATGTACAACTTTGCTATTGAACCATCTTTAACATTAGGTTGTGGTACATGAGGTGGTAACATTTTTAGTGAAAATATTGGTCCACAACATTTATTAAATAAAAAACAAGTTGCAAAAAGGAGAGAAAATATGCTTTGATTACAATTACCAAGTAAAATTTATTACAAATATGGATGCTTACCAGAAGCTCTAAAGGATTTAAAAGATGATGGAGTTAAAAGAGTTTTTGTTGTAACAGACTCATTTATATGATCAATGATTGGTGCTAAATTAACAAAAATATTAGAAAATTTAGGAATTAGTATTGATGTATTTAGTGGTGTTGAACCTAACCCAACATTATCTACAACATTAAGAGCAGTTAAACAATTAAACCAATTTAATCCACAAGCAATTATAGCTATCGGTGGTGGTTCATCATTAGATGCTGCAAAATTGATGTGAATATATAATGAATATCCAGATCTAAGATTCCAAGACTTAGCATTAAGATTTGCTGATATTAGAAAAAGAATTGTTAAATTCCCAAAAGTAGGATCTAAATGTAAATTAGTTTGTATTCCTACTACTTCAGGGACAGGTTCAGAAGTTACTCCATTTGCAATTATTACTGATGACAAAACACATGTTAAATATTCATTAGCTGATTATTCATTAACACCAAATACTGCAATTGTTGATGCTCAATTTATGATGAGTTTACCTCCTCGTATGACAGCTATTACAGGTGCTGATGCTTTATCTCACTGTTTTGAATCATATGTTTCAGTATTAGCAACAGAATTTACTAGACCTTATTCATTAGAAGGAATTAAATTAATCTTTAAATATTTAGAAAGATGTTACAAAAACGGAAACAAAGATAAAGAAGCAAGAGAAGCTATGGCACATGCAGCAACAATTGCTGGTATTGCATTCGCTAATGCGTTTTTAGGAGTAGTTCATTCATTAAGTCATAAAATCGGTGGACACTTTGGTGTAGCACACGGTGCAGCAAACGCAATTTATTTACCATATGTTATTGCTTATAACTCTGAAAAGGGTGTTAAAGAAAAACAAATGTATTGATCTCAATATGAAACTCACAACGTACGTGATAGATATTGTGAAATTGCTGATGCATTAGGAATTAAAGGAAAAAATCAATCTGAAAAAATTACTAAATTAATTGCTAAAGTTCAAGAATTATTTAAAGCAATTGAATTATGACCTTCAACTCAAGCATATGGAGTTAAAGATCAAGAATTTGAAGATATTTTAGATCAAATGGCTGAAGAAGCATTTGATGATCAATGTACAGCGGCTAACCCTAGATACCCTTCTATTAAAGATTTCAAACAATTATTTAAAGAAGCTCATTACGGTAAACCGGTAAGAAAAATTACTGAGAAATAAATTTAAAACATTACTATAATATTTATATATATGGCAGGAACAGGAACTACAAATAAAATAAATTATCAACCAACATTAAAAACAAAACTTAACAAAATTTTTACAACAATAGTGTGAACAACATATGCTTGAGGAATAGTTTTATTTATTTTGATTTATACTTTATGATACTCAACAAAGAATGGATCAGGATTTTGAACTGATGATAACAAGCTAAAAGCTTTAAGTATAGTTACTATTGTATTATCAGCATTATTTTGATGTTTAATATTTGTTCAAGTGTTGTTAAATAGAGTGTTTGACTTGAAATCTAAAAAAACTTATGTATATTCTCATAACTTTTACTTATTCTTTGCTAACTTATACGGATTAATCATTGGATTAGTTACAAAAAGCAGCATGTCTTGAGTTACAAAAGGTTCAGAAATTACAGTAGGTGGATGACAAATGATAGCATTAATTTCATTGTTTGGTCTATTCATTATTTGAAAACAATTAGATTTTTTCTGAGGAACTCAAATTAAATCATTTGTTAAAAAATCTATTACTAAAAAATAGTCATGGATAAATCTAAAGGTTTCATTTCTACTAGCAAAAAAAATAAAAAAGATTTGAAACTTAATCAAACTAAACTAAATCAACAAACAAACATTGATTGGTTTAGTTTTTTAGATTTAGATAAATCTAAAGCACCAAAAACAAATTTAAAAAATCACATGTTTTGATTTGAAACAAAAAAAGTTATTAGATCTAAACATATTATTTTTGATCAAACCAATCAAGATTTGCATACAAGTTATCAAATGGGTTTAGCTTTTGCAACAAATTATTTATGCACAATTTTAAAAAAAAACAGATTATCTAATGCAATTGAATTACTAAAAAAATTTGGAATTGAAGAAAAAACAATGGTTAGTGTTGTAAAAAACAAAACTATCATAAAAAAACAAAACGATGATTACATTAATAGTGCAATATTTAATGAAACACAATGTGTCGATTCAATAGATAAAGCTATCAAAAAAATAAAAAAATAATTATTTCATTTTTTGACAAATAGCTTTTGAATTATCACCAAACAAAAATCTGATTTTATTTTTACCACTAATCACAAAACCTTTCGCTTGGTATTTTTTTGTAATTGATTTCAGATCAATTTTTATTTTATTAATATCTTTTAAAATAACTAATAAAGATGAAATTGTAGCACTAGAATCTAGAATGTTATCTTTTCCACCCAAATCATTAACAAAATCACTTACTGAAATTAGTGGTTTATCTGAAGTATACAATTTATCAGATGAATTAACATATTTTTTTTTAGATTTATTTTTTGAATATAAATAAAATAATCCAAATGTAATAACGTTTAAGAAAGTTGTTTTTTTCATACTATTTAATAAATGTTTCTTTAATTTTATCTAAATAACTCTTAATATTTTTATTATAAAAAATCTTGATATTTGATTTTATTAATTTTATTGTTAAATTATTAATTTGATTAGTTTTAAATTTAATTATT
Organism: uncultured Mycoplasmataceae bacterium; assembly: GCA_949282725.1. GTDB lineage: Bacteria > Bacillota_I > Bacilli_A > Mycoplasmatales > Mycoplasmoidaceae > Malacoplasma_A. The sequence continues at coordinate 286,022 of CASDPP010000001.1, read as the reverse complement.
CCATCTGCAATACCAAAAATATCATTTTCACTATTTATATTTTTTAAATTAATTTGTGTTTTAGAAGAAAGAATTAATGGAGCATTTAATGTTTTAAAATTAGAATGATTAATACTATTTAATTCGACTAATTCATACGCATCTAAAGAAGGTTCGATTACAGCACCTTTGGCAGAACGACAATACCCAGTAGATCCTGTTGGTGTTGTAATTAAAATACCAGTTCCTTTAAATGATTGGTATATATTATCATTTAAATATATATCAGATTTTAAGACATGCAATGAATTTAGGATAAATTCATTAATAGCATAATATTTTTGTTTGTTTTGTGCAACTTCAATAATGCTAGGGTTTATAAAATTTTTTTCATTTAAAATATCTTTGATTGTTGGCAAATTATTTCTTGAAAAAAAAGCATAAAATCCAACATTACCATAATTAATTAAAACAACTTTAACTTTTTTATTGTAGTAATTTTGTAATGTTTTAATAAATGTCCCATCTCCACCAAAAATAAAAAGATAATCAGGATTATTATTAGACTCACTAAATTTATTTTTTTTTAAATATGATTTAAAATCATTAATAATTTTACTATCACATTTGTTAAAACAAATAATTTTATATTTTTTACTCATAGTTATTTATTAACAATCCCACAAATATTTCCACATTTGTTTGTAAATCCACAATCTTTAGGTTTTTTAACAATTTTTTCTTTATCTTTTCTTAAAAAGATTTCAATATCATCTGCATCATATCCTATTAATGCTCTAAAAGGTTCGTTATTTAAATACTGAATACAAATTGGCCGAGACATAATTTGTGGATATTTAATAATTAAATCAATCATTTCATTAATTTTTAAGTCTGATAATTTATTTTTTCTTTTTTTATATTCGATACTTCTAGAAGATAAGATATCATTAAAGCCATTAGAAGTTAATGATAATATGTCAAAAACTTCTTTTTTTGTTAATTTAGTTTTTGTAAAATCTTTCTTAATATATTTGATATTATGTTTTTCAAAAAATTTAACAACTTGTCTGCAACCTAAACAACCAGGGCTTATATAAACCTTAATCATATGATTATTTATTATATATAATAAAAATGTTTATGAAAAAAATAGTTAGTGGTATTCAGCCCACAAATAAAATTACTCTTGGGAACTATATAGGCGCTATTATGCCTAGTGTATTTGCACAAGATAATGCAAACATTTATTTATTTGTTGCAGATTTACATTCTTTAACAAATATTTTTGATCATAAAAAAATATCTGATAACATTAAAAATGTTATCATAACATACTTAGCTAGTGGGATAGATTTATCAAAAACACATTTATTCATTCAATCAAACATTACTTGTGTTGGTACTTTAGGGCATATTTTATTATGTCATACAACTATGGGCGAATTAAATAGAATGACACAATATAAGGATAAATCATCAAAAATAACTAATGCTAATAAAACTGAATTTATTCCCACAGGATTATTTACTTACCCCACTTTAATGGCGGCAGATATTTTATTATATGATGCTCAAGGAATCATTGTTGGAAAAGACCAAAAACAACATGTTGAATTAACTAGAAACATTGCTAATCGAATGAATAATAAATATGGAAAAATTTTTATTATTCCTGAACCTATTATTAATGAAACAAATGCTAAAATTATGGATTTACAAAATCCATTAATTAAAATGTCAAAGTCTAACACTAATGAAAAAGGCACTATTTTTTTATTAGATGACCCACAAGTTGCATATGACAAAATCATGAAAGCTAAAACAGATTTGTTAAATAATGTAAATTATGACCCAAAAAATCAACCAGGTATTAGTAATTTATTAGTTATTTATTGTTCTTTAACTAATACAAAAATTTCTAATGTTTGTAAAAAATTTAGTTCATATAATTACAAAGATTTTAAAATAGCTGTTGCTAATAAATTAAAAGAATTTTTGGTTTCATTTCAAAAGAAATACAACCAAATACAAAAAAATTTCTCTAAATATGAAAAAATTATTAAAAAACAAACAACTCAAATTAATCTTGAAGCAAGCAAAAAAATGTTAGAAATAGAAAATAAATTAGGATTAAAATATCATTATGCAAAATAAAAATCACTTAACATTAGATATTAATACTTTGAACAAATCAAGATATTTAATTATGCTTGATTTAGATGGTACGTTATTAAATTCCAAAGAAAAAATTGATTCATTAACAGTAAAAACAATTAGAAAAATTGTATCTTTAGGTCATGTTGTAGTAATTGCTACAGGAAGACCTAGAAGAGCATCAATTGCTTACTATAATCAATTAGGTCTTAATTCGTTTTTGGTAAACTATAATGGTTCTTTTATTTCTAATCCATCTAATTCTAAATATCAACCGCTAAATTTATCTTTTTCTTATGAATTAGCAAAAAACATTTTTAAAAATAAAAAAATTAGAAGTTCAATTAATAACATTATTATCGAAAATAATGAAGGGGTATTTGTTTCCAATAAGATATTTTCAACAAGAGATAAATACACATTATTTGATCACTTTCATATTAATTCTGAAAAAGAAGTAAAATTTATTAAACCCGATTGATCAAATATTAAAAGTGATATTCATTCAATTTTAATTCAAGTTAATAACTCACAAAACATTGATGATATTACGTATGAAATAAAATCATTAAGTAATACTTTAATGATTAGATCATGATCTTTACCATCTAACGAAACAATTATTGAAATTAATTCAATTTTTTCATCAAAAGGTATGGCATTAAAATATATTTCAGCATATTATGGTATTCCACTTGAAAAATGTATTACTTTTGGAGATGGAGATAATGATGCTGAAATGTTACGTTCTGCACTATTTTCTTTTGCTATGAAAAATGGTTCAACAACTTGTAAATTATCAGCTAAGTATTTGACTGAATTTACTAATAATGAAAGTGGTGTTGGTAAAACCTTAAAAAAGATTTTTCATATTTAATTTTTTAAACATTTACTCGGTTAATTTCAAAAACACTAATTTCAACATTTAAGTGAGCACATTCACTATTTCGTTGAATTTTTTTCTTTAAATCAAAAGCTAAATTGTTTAAATATTGCTTTGAATGAAAATTAGGTTTTACATATACATGTAAAGTTTTTCCGCCACGATAAACATGAGCTTCTTGAATATCTTTGTTTTGTTTGCAAATATTTTCAATCTCTCTTACTCGATTATGTAAATTGTTTTTGACCATATGTCTAGCACCCATTCTTGATGCTGAAATGGTATCAGCAATTTTTACAAATCAAGCATAAACATTTGGTAGTGTATCAACTTCATGATGTGAAGCTATAGATTCTTGAACTTCTTTTTCTAAATTATATTTTTTAGCAATTTTTAGTCCTTCTTCAATGTGGTTGCTTTGATTATCAAAATCTGTTACTTTACCAATGTCATGTAAAAAACCACATTTTTTTGCAATTAAAGGATCAAGTTTAAAAGTTTTTGCTAGTCTTTCACAAATAAGACCCACCTCACAAGAATGTTTTAAAACATTTTGTGAAAATGAATGTCGATAATTTAATTTACCAATTAGCTCATATAATTCTGAATTTAAATCAATTATATTCATTGTGTTTTCTGTAACATCTTTTCCAATTTTTATAATATTTTCTTCGACTTTTCTTTTTTCATCAGCAACAACTTTTTCAATTCTTACAGGATCAATAATTTTTTCTTTTAATCGATTAATAGCATTTATAGCAATTTGTTTTTTAATAGGATTAAAACAAGAAATAATTACTTCTTTATCTTTTTCAACAATTATTTCTGCTCCAGTTAATTGCTCAAAGATTTTTTTGTTATTTCCTTTTTTACCAATGATGTAAGCTTTTTGACTTTCATCTGATAATTTTACTCTTTCGGTAGTAGAAGTATTTACTAAATCAACCGTTATTCCTTCAAAAGAATCAATTAAAATTTTTTCTATAATTTTATTTTTGTATTCATTAACTTCTTCGTTAATTTGTTTAATTCTTTCATTTTTATAAGCATTCAATTCTTTTTGTGTTTTGTGATCAAAAGAAATAGTGGTTTTATCATTTAAAAATTCCTTTTTATAATTGATATCTTCTTTATAATGAATTATTTTATGTTTTTTCTTATTAACAAAAACAATTAGTAATATAAACCCTAATATTACTATTGAAGATAAAAATATAATGGAAAATATGATGACCATATTTTTGTCAATATTAAAATTTTGTAACATATTTTGTATTTATTTTGGCCTTTTTTTATTTCGCGACCAGGCGATTAATTTTTTAGTATCAGTTAGTAAATTAATTATTTATTAACCACTTATAATTATATAATATATTTTATAAATAATAAAATGATTGCAGGAATCGATATTGATCAAATAGTTAATGAATATAAAGAAAAAATCAAAACTATTGATAACGAAAAAAAAGTAATCGAGCAAAAAAATATTTTTATTAAAAAAAATATTGATCCTTTTTTATCTAAACTAAAAGAATCAACTCACGAACAAAAAAAAGAGATTGGTATTTTTATCAATATTTTTAAAAAAAAAGTTGATGAAATTACTTCTGATCGATTAACAACACTTAAAATTGAAAAAGAAAATTCTGCACATGTTGTAGACTATAACATTTTATTAAACACAACAAAATTAACAAAAGGTAATTCTCACCCGCTTTCTATAGTTGCTAGACAAATTCGTAATTTTTTTAAAAAATACAACTTTACAATATTAGATAGTGATGAAATAGTTTCTGTTGAAGAAAATTTCGATTGATTAAATATTGGAAAAAATCATCCAGCAAGAAATTTAGCTGACTCATTTTATTTATCAGAAACTAAGTTGTTAAGAACTCATTGCACTTCAGGAACAGCAAGATTTATTCATGAAAATAAATCAGATGATATTCGAATTCTTAATTTAGGTAATGTTTATCGTAAAGATGATGATGATCCAACTCATTCTCATCAATTTATGCAGGCTGATATTGTTTGAATTAAACAAGGGTTAAGTGTAGAAAACTTAAAATGATTTTTGCATGAAATCCTAAAAGAAATTTTTGATGATTCAATCAATTTGAGATTTAGATTATCATATTTTCCTTTTACCGAACCATCATTTGAAGTAGATATATCATGTCCATATTGTCATGGTAACGGTAATTGTAAGGTTTGCAAAAATACTGGATGAATTGAAATTATGGGAGCAGGAATGATTCATCAAAATGTTTTAAAAGAAGCAAACATTAAAAAAATCACAACAGGTTTTGCTGCAGGGATTGGAATTGAAAGAATTGCAATGATTAAATATGGAATTTCAGATATCAGGGATTTATATAGTAATAATTTTAAATTTTTAAATCAATTTAAAAAAGAGGATCAACAATGTATATAAGCAAAAATTTAATTAAAATGTTATTGAAACAAATAGATAACTTAGATGATGAAGCATTATCTGAAGCTTTTGTTAATTCTGGTATAGAAGTAGATTCTATTATTAAACCACAACCAATAAACAACCTTACTGTTGGTAAAATATTAGAAATTAAAAAACATCCTAATGCAGATAAACTAAATATATGTAAAGTTCAATTAGATGATTCAACTACTTCTGATATAGTTTGTGGGGCAACAAATGTAGAAATTAATCGAAAAGTAATTGTTGCTTTAGAAGGCGCTAAGCTTCCAAGTGGATTAGAAATTAAAAATAGAGTTATTCGTGATATTCCAAGTAATGGAATGATTTGTGCTTACAACGAATTAACTAATAACGAATATTTATTATCAAAGTTTGAATCAAATAAATCTATTATTTTATTAGATGATTCTGCTATATTAGGTGATAAAGAACCTTTAAAATATTTAAATTTAGATGATACAATTTATGAATTATCTATTCCAAGTAATAGAAATGATTTAAATTCCGCTTATTCAATTGCACAAGAAATTGCTGGATATTTTGAATTAGATTTTAATATTAACAAAACACAAGAAATTACAACTAATTCAAAAGTTCAATTAAATATTAAGTTAGATAAAACACTTGCTTCAGGTCATGCGTTTATATTATTAAAAAATCAAAAAATTCAAGAATCAGATTGATTTACAAAAGGTATTTTATATGCTAATAATATTAAACCAGTTAATAGTTTACTAGATCAAATTAACATTTTATCATTATTTACTAATTGTTATTGTGCTTTATATGATTTTGATTTTATTGAAAATAAAAATATAAAAATTTCTTTATCAAAAGGTGAAAAAGACTTTATTGGAATGAATGGTAAAACGTATAAATTAAATGATGGTCATATTATTGTTTCAAATGATGAAAAAGTTTTATCACTAGGTGGAATATTAGGATCTGATAAACATAAAGTTAACAATTCAACAAAAAATGTTTTAGTAGAATTTATAAACTTCAATCATATTAATGTTGCCAAAACTAATACTTATTATCAAATTAATTCAAATGCAGCAATAAGTTTTTCTAAACCAATAAGCAATTGATCATTTAATCAAGTTATTAGTTTATTATTGAAAAAATATCCTAAAGCAGAAGTTTTAGATTACGAATTTGATATTTCTAAGGAAAAAGAAATAACAATAGATATTTCTGAAATACAAAGCTTTATTAAGTCATTTGATAAAAAAGATATTGAAACTTTAAAATTTTATGGTTTTAATATTTCCGAAAATAAAATTATAGTTCCATCATATCGTCTTGATATAGAAAATAAATATGATATTTATGAAGAGTTAATTAAAGCTATAAAATTAAAAAATATTAAAGAAATCCCAATAGATAATAATTTATTATTTTGCAATAGCAATAATAAACAAAATTTTATTGATGAAATTCAATCTATTCTTAAAAATAATTATTTTAATGAAGTTCATACATACAATTTAACAGAATCTACAAGCTTAGAAGAATTTAATATTTTTAATATTAAAGACACTTATCAAATAATTAATTCAACTAATAAAAATCGAGAATTTTTTATTAAATCTTTAATTAAACCATTGTTGTCTGTTTATTCTTTGAATGCTTCTTATAAAAACGAACTTCAACCAATATACAACATTCAAAAAATTTATGCTGACAACAGAAAATTTACAAACTTGACATTTATATGTGAAAAAGATATTAATCTAGATATTTTAAATAAATCAAAATTAGTTTATAACATAAATGGTTTAAGATCAATATGTGATGAAATAGCTTGCTTATTAAATACAAAATTTGATTATTTGCTAAATAATCATGAAAATATTTTTTATTCAAACGAACAATTATCAATTCAATGAAATGGACAATTAATAGGTTATATTGGAAGAATAAAAGATCGAATTTTAAATAAACAGGATTTAACTGGAAAAAATATTTATTGTTGCTCAATTAATTTAGAACAAGTTATTAATAATTATTCAAAAGAAAAAACACAAGTTAAACCAATAAATTATTTTCCAATAATTAAAAAAGATATATCATTTACTTGTGATTTTAGTCAATTACATCTAAAAGAACTAAATAATGAATTATCAAAAAATAAAACAATCTCTAAAATTGAGTGAATTGATTTTTATAAAATAAACGAATCAACAGTTTCATATACAATAAGAATTTATTTAATAAATGATCATGTATATACTAATGATGAAATTAATTCACATTTAGAAAAAATATATAAAATTTTTGATGTTTATCATTGTAAATTAAGAACAAAACAATAAAATAATATTTCTTTACTATTCTATTTATAGAAAGGATTATTATGAAAGACATTAAAAAAGAAACAACAGAAGAGTTTTTAGAATATTTTGAAAATTGTGTTTATCACTTATTTTCACGAGTTCAAAAAATTTTAGAAAAACATACTGATCAAATAATATACTTGAAAAAACAAATCGATAAGATTCAAGAATTAAAAGAAAAGAAATTGACATATAACTAATGATTTCTTATATCATAGGGAAAATTACATATGTAGGTAAAAACTACATAATATTAGAATCGCACTCAATAGGCTATTTAATATATGTGGCAAATAATTCATATTATTTAAGTAATGAAATAGCTAAAGTTTTTATATATAAAAACATCAATATAAATAATAAAAATAAACTATATGAAGAAATGTATGGTTTTAGATTTTTAGAAGAAAAGGAATTATTTATTAAGCTCCTTGCAATACCAGGAATCGGACCAAAAACAGCCAATGGTATTTTAATTAATAATATTGAAATATTAAATCAACTATTAGTTGAGAAAAATATTGAAGGATTGTGTGAATTAGAAAACATCAATGAAAAAATAGCTAAAACTTTAATTGACAACATCAAAATTACTCAAAAAGATAATGGGATTGAAACACAAATTTACAACGATTTAATTGAGGCTTTAAAAACATTAGGTTATGATTCAAATCAAATAAGTGTAATTAAAAATAATATTAATTTTTTTAAGAAGAATAAAAATACTGATTTATCAAATTTAATATCATTAGCAATTAAAGAAATAATGAAATCAAATAACAAAATAATAGAAAAAAATGGATACTTTAAGACCCATTAAATTAGAAGAATTTAAAGGCAAAGAAAAGATAAAAAATAATTTAAAAATTTATTTAGAATCAGTTAAAAAAACCGGAAAAACATTAGATCATTGTTTATTTTACGGTTTAGCAGGCACAGGAAAAACAACTTTAGCTTTTATTATTGCTAATGAATTAAATTCAAAAATAAAAATAATACAAGGTAATTCATTGCAAAAAAATATAGATATTATAAATATTGCTTTAACTTTAAATGAAGGTGATGTATTATTTATTGATGAGATTCACGCAATAAATCCACAAATAATTGAAATGCTATATTCCATAATGGAAGATTTTACAATCAACATTCAATTAGGTAAAGAATTAAATTCAAGAATTACTAAATTAAAAATTCCACACTTTACATTGATAGGCGCCACAACAAACTTAGGAAAATTGCCAACCTCATTGGAAGATCGATTCGGAATAAATATTTTTTTTGATCAATATTCAAAACAAGAAATAATTGAAATAGTTTGTGATTATTTAAGAAAAATGAATTTACATTTATCAAATAATGAAATAAAACTAATTGCTGATAATACAAAAGGTATACCAAGAATAGCAAATAAAATTGTTCGAAGAGTTTATGATTTTAAAATAGTTAATCCAAATATTACAATTAGAGAAGTATTAAAAAATATTGATATTATCTCAGATGGAATAAATCGTTTTGATATGCAATACTTATTAGCTTTAAATAATTCTGAAAAAGAAATGGGGATAAGAACAATTTCACAATTAATTGGTTTAGATGAATTTACAATAGAAACAAAAATTGAACCATTTTTAATATCAAATAATTATATTAATAAAACAAATAAAGGGAGAATGTTAACTAAAAAAGGGAAACTTTTTCTAAAAAATATATAATATTTTATATGAAAAGATCAGATTATTTAACTTGAGATGAATATTTTATGGGAGTAGCAAAACTTAGTGCTATGAGATCAAAAGATCCCGGAACACAAGTGGGTTGTTGTATCGCAACAGAAGACAACAAAATTGCTTCTTTAGGTTATAATGGGTTTCCTATTGGATGTAGTGATGATGAATTTCCATGAAATAGAGATAATAAAGATCCATTAGAAAACAAATATTACTATGTTGTACATTCTGAAGTTAATGCAATATTAAACTTTTCTGGAATATCTTTAAAAGGATGCAAATTATATGTTACACTTTTTCCATGCAATGAATGTGCAAAATTAATAATTCAATCAGGTATAAAAGAAGTAATTTATGAATCAGATAAATATGCTGATACTAACGAAGTAAAAGTTTCAAAAAAATTATTTAGTGCTGCAAAAGTGAAATTTAGACAATATAAAACATCAAATAAAAATATTAATATTAATCTTTAATTTTTAATTTGGTGCCAAGCACTAATACATCATATTTAAATTCTTTATTAATTTTATTTTTAATACTATTAATATCGTCTTTGACATTTATTTTCTTAGAAAATAAATTTTCATTATTTTTATTAAAATATTTTAAATTTGAAAATCCTAAAGATAAATTTTTTATCAAGATATTTTTAAATGATCTTTCATATAGTTTTGTAAATAAATATATAAACATTTCAATACTAAAATTATTTGTAGTTATTTTTTCGTTTTTTGAATGTAATTTTCCATTAATTGTTTTAATTTGTAAAACAATAGTTCCAGGAATAATTTCATTAAAAGAGATTCTACTTAGAAGCTCATTTGTTAAACTTTTAATATATGTTTTAATTTCATCAAAATTACTAGTATTTTCTAAAAATGTTCTTGATACACTAATACTTTTTATATCATTTTTTTCATTGTTAACAAAATTATCTCCCTCTGAAACAAAATTTTCATACAAATAAGCAATATGTTTACCAATTTTTTGTTTTAAATATTCATGGTTTTTGTATTCTATAAATTCCCCTATTGTATTAATATTTAAACTATTAAATATTTTAAGTGTAGATTTTCCTACCATAAACATATTAGATATAGGTTGTGGTCATATTTTTTCTTCAATATCTTTTTTTGTAAAAATTTCAGTTATACCCATAGGCTTTTTAAAATCACTAGCCATTTTTGCTAAAATTTTATTGTAGCTAACACCTATTGAAACTTTAAGGGATAATTTTTTATATATTTCATTTTGAATTTTTTGTGCTAATTTATAAGGTGTATTTGTTTTATTTATTAAATGAGTAACATCAATAAAACATTCATCTATTGATCCAATCTCAATAATATTTGAAATATTTTCTTTAATGTAATTAAAAAAAATATTAGAAATTGATTCATATAATTCCATATTATGTTTTACAACAATTAAATTAGGACATATTTTTAATGCGTTAAAAATAGGCATTGCAGCATTAATTCCTAATGCTCTAGCTTTATAACTAGCACACGAGACAACTGATCTTTTTGTTTTTCCTGCAACAACAAAAATTTTATCTTTTAAATTTTTATTTTTTATTATTTCACAAGAAGCAAAAAAAGCGTTTATATCAATATGAAATATTACTTTATGATTCAAATGACTATATGTCATATAATAAATATATATGGAAAATCAAATTATACAAAATAAAACATATAACAAAACACAAATTAAAACAATTAATAAAGCCTTATTAATAGCAGCTTTTGGGTTTGCAATCATTGGTCTTTTGGGGTATTTGTGATCTTGGCTATTTTCAAAGTACACTTCTGTATCAACCACATCATTACTTGTACTAGTTGGTGTTATTTTAATTTTAATTTCTTCTATCTCTTTTATTTTCATTCAATTTAGAATTGATCGAATAAAGTCATGAAAAATTGTTTTTTTCATGGGTTTGTATTGTTTAGGAGAAAGTTTTGGTTTTGGTTTAATTTTTGCTATATATAGTTTAGAAACTATTAGTTTAGCATTCTTATTTTCAGCATTAATATTTTTTATATGTTTTCTTGTAGGGTCTACAATGTCAATTAAAGCAACATTTACTTTGGGTAAATTTGTTATGATTTCTTCAATCGTTATGTTAATTATGATTATTCCATTTTCAATATTAATGACAATTTTTTGAAATAATTTTTGAGTTAATACATTAACATATTCATTGTTTGCTATATTTACATTAATTTATGTAGTATTTGATTTAAGTGTTATATTTAAAACAAGTCAATTTTTAGATTTAAACGACAATTCACTTCTTAAAACTAATATTACACTATTGTTCGGGTTTAGATTGTTAGTTGATTTTGTAACAATTTTTTGATACGTAATAAGTTTTTTACAAAGAACAAGATAAAAATATTAATAATATCTATATTATTAATAGATGATAAAAAATAGAGGAATATATTTGGAAGAATTAATTAACAGAACAAATATTTTTTATCAAAACAATAATATTGCTTTTATTGAAAAAAGATATTTACCAATAAAAATCATTAAAAAAATAAATGATAATATTATTTTAGGAAAACTTATTGATAAATCCTTAGTGGATTATTCAGGAATTTATCAAGGTAAACATATTGAGTTTGAAGCAAAAGAAACAAACAAAAAATATTTTAATATTAGACAAATTTTAACTCATCAATTTAAATATTTAATAAAAGCAAACAAACTAGGTGCAAAAACATTTATTATTATTTATTTTTCATATTTTGATGAATTTTACTTAGTTAATTTAGATGTAATTGAAAAATGAATAATTAACAAACAAAAAAACAAAATCCCCTATGAATATATAAAAGATAATTGTTCAAATTTAGATATTGAATATCCAGGAATCATAAATTATATAAAAAAAATATAGGGTTAATCACGCCCCATATTTTTCTTTGTTATAGTTTTTTATAAACTATTTCTTAGCCAATTGATCTTTAACGGCTTTTGAAACAGAGAATCTAACTACTTTTTTAGCTGGAACAGTGATCATTTTTTTAGTAAATTGATTCATCATTTTTCTAGCTTTTTTTTGTTTTAGTACTAATTTTCCTAAGTCTAATAGTCTAAATTTCCCATTTTTCTTAACTTCTGATAAAGCTAATGTATTTAATGTTTCAAATACACGTGCAATATCTTTAGTTGGAATATTAGTTTTTGCACTAACTTCTTTAATAATTTGGTTTTTTGTTAAAACTTTTTGTGCCATTATTTTTTCCTCCTCGATTATTTTTACTCTATTATTATAGGTGTTTTTGTTAAATTAAATTATTTTTTTTATTATTTTTTCAACAAAATCATTAACTTTATAATTCTTATAAAGTACTTTATAAAGTTCAGAAACCAAAGGCGTATTTTTTAAATTATTTTTTAACATTTTATATGCAATTTTTGTAGCAACATAACCTTCAACAGTTTTAGATTTCATATTTTCTAGAGTTTTCTTTAAACCATTTTTTGCTATTGATTTGCCAAATGAAAAGTTTCTAGATTTTTCATCAGTACATGTTAAAAAAATATCACCAATACCACAAAAATTATATAAACTATTAATTGATCCGCCATATAAGTTAATAACTATTGATATTTCTTTAACGGCTTGTGCCAACATTGCAGCACGTGTGTTAATAGATATGTGTTGTTCATAAGCAATGCCTAAAGCTATTGCCATAATGTTTTTCATTGTTCCTATTATTTCAGCGCCTATTTCATCTTTAATAGTTACACATTTAAAATATTTATTAGTAAATGATTTAGCAACTTTTGTTGATATTTTTCTAGATGTGCTAATAACGTTTACAACTGTATAGTTTCTATTAAATACTTCTACTGCAAATGAAGGACCAATTAGTGTGGCATATCCTGATGCTCTTTTTTTAATTATTTTTTTTAATGTCTTTGATCATAGATCATTTGTATTAGGGTTAAATCCTTTTGCTACATTAATAACAATTGGTTTGTTTTTTAATTTATAGATGATACTTTCAAGAGATGATTGGATATAAACACTAGGAACAGCTAATATTAAATAATTAGGAGCAAAATTAATAATATCATCAATTTTATTAGTTACCAGCGGTATTTGAGATAGTTTCAAATTACCAAAATATTTAGTATTTTTTTGATTTTTTAAATCTTGTAATTCTTTATCATCAATTCCATACATTTGGACGAAATTATTATTATCTAATAAAACATTTGCTAAAGCCGTCCCTCAGGCACCCGTACCAACAATAGTAAATTTAGCCATGTATTCCTCCTTTAAATCTTGAATTTTTATCTTTAAAGTAAAGAGTTATAGGAACATTTTTTATACCAAAAGCATTACGTATTTCATTTTCCAAATATCTTGCATAAGAAAAATGAACATGCTTTGGATCATTTCCAAAAATAATAAATGTAGGTATTTGACTTTTGGTTTGTGTAATATATGTCATTTTAAACCTTTTCCCTTTAAAAACTGGAGGTTGATTCATTATTTCTGCTTTTGATAAAACGTCATTTAATAATGAATTACTTATTTTTATTTTACATTCATTTTTTAATATTTTTATCATTTTAAAAATATTTGTAATATTTTTTTTATCTTTTGCGCTAACAAAAATAATTGGAGCTCATGTTAAAAATTTAAACTTATTACGAATTTCTTTTTTAATGGATTCTTGATTTTTACTTGTTTTATCTTTAATCGTATCTCATTTATTGACAACTATAATAGTAGGAATGTTTGCCTTGTAAGCTAACCCGCCTATTACCTCATCTTGTTCAGAAAACGGTATAGATCCATCTAATAAAATTAAAATAATTTCAGCTCTTTTAATTGCATCATAAGAACGAAGAACAGAAAACTTATCAACATTTAGTCCAATTTTTGATTTTCTTTTTATACCAGCAGTATCTATAACAACATATTTTTGATTATCATATTTAAAATAACAATCAATTGCATCTCTTGTTGTTCCTGGAACATCAGAAACAATTACTCTTTCATCATTTAATAAAGTATTAACTAAAGTTGATTTTCCGACATTAGGTTTACCTATAATACAAAATTTAATAGCATCATCATTAATAGTTTTGTCAAGTTTATTTTTATCAGCATAATCTACAATTTCATCTAATAAATCTCCTATTCCAATTGAGTGTTCTGAAGAAATAAAAATTGGTTTTGAAAATCCTAACGAATAATATGTTTTTTCATAAATATTATTATTAGATTCAATTTTATTTGCAACTAACAAAACATTTTTAACCTTATTTTTTTTTAAAAATTTTGCGACATAATAATCATTTGTATTAATTGGTTCTTTTGCAGAAATTACAAATAAAATTAAGTCTGATTCGTCTATCGCAAATTTAACTTGTTTTTCGATTGATTCTTTAAATGGTTTATTAGAACTTTCTAATCCTCCAGTATCGATTAATTGAAATGTTTTATTTTTTCATAAAACATCACCATAAATTCTATCACGAGTAACTCCTGGTTCATCGTGAACAATAGATTTTTTTTGTTGTATTAATCTATTAAAAAGTGTAGATTTTCCAACATTAGGTTTTCCTACAATTGCTACTCTAAACATTGACTAATTCTTTAAATTTATTAATGATTTTATCGGCTGCTTGATCAACCGTTATATCATCCTCTTCAATAATAAATGCGTCTTTAGCAACTTTTAATGGAGCTATTTTACGATGTGTATCTTGATAATCTCTTTTGATAATATCATCTAATATTTGTTGATAAGGAACAGATCTTTTTAATTGTTCTCATCTTCGACGCGCTCTTTCTTTAATACTAGCAGTCATATAAACTTTTAAAATAGCATTTGGAAAAACACATGTTGTTGTATCTCTTCCTTCAATTACAACATTATTACCTTGAGATATCTTTCTTTGTTCTTTTAGCAAAAATATTCTTACTTCAGGTATTTTGCCAATATCACTTGCCAAAAGTGATATTTTACTTTCTGTTGCTTGTTTTGTTACATCAACGCCATTTAAAAATAGTAAATCGTTTTTTAAATCTATACTAATAGATTTTAGAACTTTAGAAACAGCTTTTTTATCTTTTAAATTAGTATTTTGTAATGCTATAGCACAGCATCTAAACATCCCGCCGGTATTAATAAATAAAAAATTAAGTTTTTTTGCTATTAATTTAGCAATAGTACTTTTTCCACTTCCTGCTGGGCCATCAATTGCAATTTGATAAAATTTTTGTTTCATATTACTCCTTCTAATTAATTATTAAGTGAATTAAAAAAATAATACATGTAACAATGTATAAAAAACAAACAAAAAATAATGAAATAGAAAAGATTTTTTTATTAACAGTTTTTTTGCTATATTTTTTTAACATTTGCTCGTCTATTTTTTGAACACTATTCAATTCAATTTTTTTTATTAGTTCTGTTGCTGAATCAATATCAGAATCAACATTATCTTTTTTATAAAAATTTGTTTGAAAATTAGTTCATTTTTCTTTTGTGGAATTAATCACTTTATCAAATGATTTTAAAGTTTTATACTCATTTTTTTGATTCATTCAATTTTCTGATATTTTACCTTTTTTTAAAATTGAATCATCATAAACAGAATTATTTAGTTCATTAATTTCTTGAATAATCTTATTTAGATTTTCAGAGTATATAATTTCAGATATTTTGATGATATTTCTACAAGTTGCTAATTGATCATTTTTATTAATAATTACAGGATTTAATATTTTATTTGAATTTATGTTCAAATTATCCAAAATTGAATCATTAATATTATTAATTCTTTTTTTATATTTTTGAATTTCTTGTGATTCATTAAAAATAGAATCTAAAAAAACAGATTCATTTATGATTTGTTCACGATACAATTTGTATTTTTGAACTCTTGTTTCCATAAAATATATTATTTATATTATAATAAAATAATTCTTAATATGTCTAATATTAGAAATAGAAAAAATCTATTAAAAAGAAAAAAACTATCTTTTGTTTCAGCAACAACATTAGTGATTGGTAGTTCTATTGGTGCTGGTATTTTTCTAAAAAATAATGAAATATTATTAAATACTGGAAATTCTATTTATTTATCATTAATTGCATGAATTATTGCAATTATTGGAATTATTTGTTTAGGTTTAACTTTTAATGAAGTTTGTTCAGCAACACCACAAAACAATCAAGGAATTATTGGTTGAGTTAAGAAGTTTTGTAATAAGTATTTATATGATGCAGCAAAAAACTTTATGGTTTATATTTACTTACCACTTAATTATTTTGTTATGCCATATTATGTTGTTTTAACAATACAACAAACGTTTCCAAATACTTGAATAGCAACCATGCCATGATATTGATCAGCAATTATTTCTTTTTTAATCTCAACATGATTTATTTTTATTTCAGGTATGTCAGCAAAAGCTACAAACATTCAAAATTGAATAATTACTTCAGTTAAATTTATTCCGATAATTTTTGCTGCAATAATTGGTTATGTGTATTTGGGTATTAACAACGGACAACCACACCCACAACCAACACCAGATTATGGTAAAGCAAAGTTGTTTCAAGAATATTACCCATTATTAGGGGTAATGGTATCAATTCCTTCAGTATTTTTTGTTTTTGATGGTTTTTATGGGGCTGCTAGTATTCAAAATGAAATGAAAGAACCTGTAAAATTACCAAAGGCTTTATTATTTGGATTAATTATTGTTTCAGCACTAGACTTATTGATATCAATTTCTTTAATGCTTTCAAGTGATGGTTCAGTATCTGGACAAGACTTTAGAAATTGATTAGATAGTTTAAATTGTGAATGATTATATAAAACAATTAATATCATGATTGCCTTTGGAATATTGGGTATTATTAATGGATTTGCTTTATTTTCTTCAAAACTTTATGGTGATTTAATTTCATTAAATGAAATTTGATTATCACATTTTTTTAAATACAAAATAACAAGCAAAAATAATTTTTCAGGATGTTTATATTGTTTCTTCTTAACGTTTATTTCTTTTGTTGTTTTTTCATTTATTGGAGCATATGCTTTTATTGATACAAGTAAATATGGAGACGCTGGATATGGAATTCAAAAAGAGCTTTGTCAATTATATTCTTTAGTGGATTTATTAGCTAATTGAACGTCTCTTTTTATATTTTTATGTATTGACTTTGCAATTATTGATGCTTTAAGAAATAGAAAAACAAAAAAGATTAAAACAATAAATGATAAATATTTCTATGTGCCAGCTGTTATTTCAAGCTCTATTGTAATATTTGGTTCGGCTATGGTAGTTATACAATCTTTTTCAAATTTAATTCTTGGCATTTATTACTCGTTGAACAATTCAGGAAATAGATATTTTGACACATCAGATGAGATGATAAAATTTATAGTTCATGTCACTATGATAGTTGTTGTACTAATAGTTATATCAGTTATAATATTTGTATTACCATTGTTTAAAAAAGATAGAAGTTATGTTAATAAAAAATGTTAATGTTGTTTTACTAGATAAAGTAATTAATGCTAATGTAGAAATTGTAGGTTCTAAGTTTAAAAAAATAACACCAACAAAAAAACCACTTAGTTCATCAACAAAATACATGTTACCGGGATATATTGAATCACATTCACATGGTGGTTATGGTTTTGATTTTAATTCAATTGCAAATAAGAATTTTACTAATTTAGATAATTATTTTAAAAGTATTACTTCTGAAGGAGTAACATCAATTATTGCCACAACAGTGACATGTTCCCAAAAAGATTTAATTAAAATTTCTAATAACTTTAATGATTTTTTAAAATATGATAAAAACAACATTGTTTTAGGGTGATTTGCTGAAGGACCGTATATTTCAAAAGCAAAAAAAGGTGCTCATAACGAAAAATTCATTACTCCAGTAAATATGAAAACAATTTCATACATGAAAAGTAAATTTAAAGATGAAAAATTAGTTATTGCTATTGCTCCTGAAATATCTAAAAACATGAGCAGCATAAAAAAAATTGTAAATAAAAATACTTTTGTTTCCGTTGGACATTCTAATTGTAGTGCAAAAGAAGCAATTCAAGCGAACAAATTAGGTGCAAGTAGAATTATTCACTTATATAATCAAACATCAGGATTCCATCACAGAGAACCAGGAATAGTTAATGCGGTATTTTTAAATATTCCAATATATTCAGAAATGATTTGTGATAAATATCATGTTGATCCAATTGTTATGAAAAATACATATGATGCAATTGGTTCAGATAAATTAATTATTGTAACAGATTGTTTATCTTGTAAAGGTTTAAAAAATGGTAATTATATGTTAGGATCATTACCTGTAGTTAAGAAAGATACAGTGTGTTTTTTAAGAGACAATCAAAATGTGATTGCTGGTTCAATTCTACCATATAATTTAAACGTTAAAAATTTATATGAAGTTACTAAATGTTCATTAATAGATATTATGAAAATGTCTTCATATAATTCTGCTAAATCTTTAAAAGTTGATCATTATTTAGGTTTAATTAAAGAAGGATACCAAGCAGATTTTGTTATCACAGATAAAAATTTAAATTTAAAAGAAACATATAAATTAGGAAAAAAAGTTTATTAAGTATAATAATTATTAGTTATGTTAAGTATAAATACTTTATTTAAAAAGAAATATGTACCAAAATTACATATTTGTAAAGATTCAGAAAAAATTGGTCAACAAGCAGCTGAAATTGTTATTAAAGTTATAAGAGGTAATTCGTTTTCAATCTTAGGCTTAGCAACAGGATCAAGTCCAATTCCTCTATATAACGCATTGATTGAAGATCACAAAAAAAATAAAACAGATTATTTAAATATTAAGTCATTTAATTTAGATGAATATGTTGATTTATCTCATAAATACTTTAATCAATCATATCGTAACTTTATGGATGAAAATTTATTTAATAAAATAAATATTAACAAAAATAATACTTTTTTTCCATCTTTAACTAACTATCAAAAATATGATGAAATGATAAAAAAAGCTGGTGGTATAGATGTTCAAATTTTAGGATTAGGTGTTAATGGACACATTGCATTTAATGAACCAGGGACACCAATAACAAAAAAAACTCACATTGTAAAAATCACTGAATCAACTAGAGAAGCTAATGCTAGATTTTTTGATAATAAAATTAATAATGTCCCAAAAACAGCAATTACTATGGGAATCAAAACAATTTTAAAAGCTAAAAAAATTATTTTAATAGCTACAGGTAAAAACAAGGCTTTAGCAATTTCTAAATTATTTGAAAATAAATATGATAAAAATTGACCAGTAACATCATTATTGTTTCACCCAGATGTAACAGTTTTTGTTGATTTAGATGCTGCTTTTTCTATTAAATAGTTTTTAAAATACTATCAATATCCATCTTTAAATCAATATCAAGTTGTTTTTCATTACCGTGTTTAATGTATCCTTTATAGCAAACATCAATTGCTTGATTTTTATTAAATTTAGACTTACAAAAATCATTGAATAATAAATTACCTTCATGTTCCCTTTCGTAGAAGATAATTTTGTTATATTTAGATAAATTTTTAAAATTATTTATGTCATATTTTGTAACAAAAACACTATTGATTAGATCAATATTTAAATTTTTAATTTTGTTATAAATTAGTTCAATATACGGACCGTATGAAACAATACAAACCTTATTTTTTGGTTTATGAATCATATATTCTCATTGGCCAAATTCAATTTTATTTTGTTTAGTATTTATTTGAGTTATGTAAGGTGTTTTTGGATATCTAATAAAAAAAGGACCTTTTTTATTTTTTATACCTAAATCAATTAATTGTTGTAATTGTTGATAATTTCTAGGTACAGTTATTGTCGAATTAGGTATTGCTTTGATTAAATTAATATCATATATTCCATTATGTGAATCTCCATCATTTGATAATCCTATTTTATCAATTAAAAATAATACCGGTAGATTCATTCTTCCTACATCATGAATGATTTGATCAACACTTCTTTGAATGAATGTTGAATAAAAAACACAAACAGGAGTTAATTTGTTTAAACTCATAGCAGCAGCTGTAGTAACTACACATTCTTCAGATATCCCAAAATCATGATAATTATTTGGAAATACTAATTGATATTTTAAAAAAGAACTACCAATATTCATGGCAGGGTTTAATATATGAATGTTTTTATTTTTTTTTGTTAATTTAATTAAATATTCAGCAGCAATTTCACCAAAAGGTTTATAAGGAAAGTTCAAGTTAATAACATGATAAGAACCTATTTTATCTTTTGATGCATTTACATCTCCAAAACCCTTTTTAGTTTTAATATGTAAAACTACTGGTTTGTTTTTACACATTTTTTTTGCTTTATTTAGTGAAGAAATTATTTTTGAAATATTATTTCCTTCTGCAAGATATAAATAATTAAAACCAAGACTATTAAAAAAAGCTTTACTTTTATTTTTGTTTTTTAATGTAATCAAATTAATAGATGTTGTTGGTTGGGAAATAGACATTTCATTATCATTCAAAATGATAATTGTATTTTTATTTTTATACATGTTATTTAGTGCCTCAAAACTTTCACCGTTTTCTAAACTTCCGTTTCCAATTACAGAGCATAAGAAATTTTTATTATTAATTGAATATCCAATTAATGCTGCTAAAGATGTTCCTGCATGTCCTGCTGATCAATAATCATATTTAGATTCAAAAACATTTTGAAATCCACAAATATGTTTGTATTGTCTAATTTTGTCAATATCATTAAATCTGTTGGTTAACATTTTATATGGATAGGATTGATGCCCGATATCAAATATTATTTTATCTTTTTCAAAATTAAAGGACTTTGCCAAAGCAACAGTTAATTCAACAACACCTAAATTACTTGAATAATGAATTTGATTATTTTTAGCTAATTCAATAATTTTCTGTCTTATTTCAGTGGCAACAGATTCTAATTTATTTAAAGAATATTTTTGAACCTCAGTAGGAGACTTTAACTTTGATAAAATTGGATATTTATTCATAACGATTTATAAAATTTAAAAAAACTAATATTTCATTAGAGTTTTTACTAAAAGAAAAAACAATATTTTTTTGAACATTTTTAAGTAATGATAAAAAACTAATAGTTTGATTATGATTTATTTTTCTTTTTGGGTTGGTTGAAAAATTTAATTTAAAAAGGTTTTGTAAAGATTTCAATAAATTAATTCATTGAACATTTTTAACAAAAAAACTCATTTGTTTTTGAAAATCAGACAATTTATTTTTTTCTATACTTTTTGTTGCTTTAATAAAATGAGTAGATAGAATTATTTCATTTAGTGTTATGTTCTTTATATTACTAATAATATAAGTAATAAGAATAAAAGATTTTATATCCTCATTTTTAGATAGAATTTTTTGATTAGAAATCAATTTACAACAACGTTTATAAATTTTTTTAAATTTATATTTTTTTAAAAAATAAATCATATTATTTGTAGTTTTCAATTTCTTTTTTAATAAAATCTAAAACACCCTTAACATCTTTGTATCGCATTCTTTCTGGTCCAACAACAGATAGTTGATGTTTCTTGTTATCAATATTGATTAAAGTAGAAGCAACAGAAACATTTTTAACACCTAGTTCATTTGAAAAAGTAATTTTTGTATCGCCACTTTTTTCAAAATTATAAGAAATGTGTTTTCAAATATTTGAATTTTCTAACATATCCAATACATTTTTAATTTTTTCAACATCTTTAAATTCGGGTTGAACTGTTAAAAATTTTGTACCTGACACATTTGATTTTTGTGTATAAGGGGTTGTTTTATACATTTCAAAAATTTTATTAATGATATTTTGTAAACAATATTCATATTCATGTACTTTAGATCTAACGATTTCTTTAATACTTTCAAATTTTTTTTGAATTTTATTTAACGGAGTATCAACCAAACGATCATTAAATATTCTTATACAAATTGATATGTCTGATAATTGTTTTTTATTTTTAAATGTAATAACGCTTTTGTTTAAAGTACCAGAAGATGTTACTAGAATAATCATCGCTTCATTTTCATTTAACTCAATCATTTCAAACCTTTTTAATAAATCTTCTTTGTTAAAAGTAGTTATTACAGAAGGAAGTTTTAATATTTCACTAATTATTTCGGCAGATTCATTAATAATAGTATCAATAGATAAATTTCTATTAGCAAAAATAACAGATAATCTTTTTCTTATATCATCTGACAATTCAGATTTAGAAATATATTTATCATAGTATTTATAGCCATTAGTTGATGGAATTCTTCCGGAAGATGTATGAGTTTTTTCTAGTAAATCATATTTTTCTAAAATAGCCATTTCATTTCTTATAGTTGCCGAAGAAATATTTAATTTATACTTATGTAAAATTTCTTTGCTACCTACAGGTTGAGCGTTGTTAATATATTCATCAACAACAATTTTAAAAATCATCTTTTGTCTTTCTGTTAATTTAACATCCATAAAATTTAGAAAATAATAACTAAAAAATATTATTTATATTATTATAATATAATTACATTTTAATAAAAGAGAGAATGAAAAAAATTAAAGATATTATTGCAAAGTACAAAATTGATGAAAATAATGTTATTTATTTTGGTAATTATTTAGCAAAAATTAATCCAATTACATCAACGCCAAATAAAAATAAAAAATTAATTTTAGTCACTGCAACATCGCCAACACCAGCAGGTGAGGGAAAAACTACAATTTCAATCGGATTATCAGATGCATTAAATAAACTTAATTTTAACTCTATTGTTTCTATGAGAGAACCATCAATCGGTCCTACTTTAGGATATAAAGGTGGCGCTAACGGAGGCGGTCTTTCACAAGTTCATCCTAAAGATGATATTAACTTACATTTTACTGGTGATATCCATGCAATCACTACTGCAAATAATTACATTGCAGCATGTATTGATAATGAAATATATTGAGATTCTCCATTAAAGATTGATCAAGATAAAATTGTTTGAAAAAGAGTAATGGATGTTAATGATCGTTCATTAAGAGATATACAATTAACAATTGATAAAAAAAGAAATATTAAATATAAAACATCTTTCATGATCACAGCAGCGTGTGAATTAATGACAATTTTTTGTTTATCAAAGGATTGAGAAGATTTAAAAGAAAGAATTCAAAATATGCTTATTGCATATTCAAAAGACAATAAACCTTTATATGTAAAAGATTTAAATGTTATTGATAATGTTATGAGTTTATTAGTAAATGCATTTAAACCTAATTTAGCACAATCAACAGATGGTAATTTAGCCATTATTCATGGTGGTCCATTTGCAAATTTGTCAATTGGATGTAATACAATCATTGGAACTAAAACAGCATTAAACATTTCAGATTATGTTGTTACAGAAGCAGGTTTTGGTAGTGATTTGGGATGTGAAAAATTTATTGATATTGTTTCAGATCATATTGGTAAGATGCCTGATTCTATTGTATTAGTTACATCAATTAGATCAATTAAATACAATGGTAATTGTCCTATTGAAGATTTAACAAATGAAAATTTAGAAAAATTAAAAATTGGTTTTTCTAATTTATTAGCCCACATCAATAATATTAGAAACTATAATATTCCGTTTGTTGTTGCGATTAATCATTTTCATACAGATACAAAAAAAGAAATTGAATTAATTGAAAATATGTTAAATGATGAAAAAGTTCATCATGTTGTATGTACCAATTTTGTAAATGGAACAAAAGGAATTATTTCTCTTGCTGAGGAAGTTGTTATTTTATCTAATCAAAACAATTATCCAAAAAAACTTTATGAATTAAAAAATGATATTATCACTAAAATAAATAAAATTTGTACAAAGTGTTACAAAGCTAAAAATGTTGAAATATCTGAAAAAGCATTAGAAAAAATTAAAAATATTAAAAACCAAAATGATTATTATGTTTGTATTTCTAAAACTCAATATAGTTTTACAGATGATCCAAAAATAAATATTATTGATAAGCCTTTTACATTTCATATTAATGATGTTGCTGTTTATCATGGATCAAAAATAGTTGTTGCTTTTGCAAATTCAGTTATTTTAATGCCAGGACTTCCAAAAAGAAAAGATGTTAAATAAATTTATTGCAGGTGTTTCAGGCGGCCCTGATTCAATGGCTTTACTAGATAAATATCAAAAACAAATTTTAGCCATTGCACATGTTAATTATCAAAAAAGAGATAGTTCTTTAAGAGATGAAAAAATTGTTCTAACTTATGCAAAAAAGCATAATATTCCTTGTCACATTTTAAGAGTTAAAAAAAAAGATTTTTTAAAATTTAAAAGCAAAAATTTTCAAAATGTAGCTAGATTGATAAGATACAATTTTTATGAAAAAATAATTAGTAAATACAAGTCAAAAACAAACACAATTATTTTAGGTCATAATTACAATGATTTTTTAGAAACAGCATACATCCAAAAACAAAAAAAATCAAAATCATTATTTTGAGGAATTAGGAAAAAATCAACATACAAATCTTTTAATATTTATCGACCACTTATTAGTAAATATAAAAACGAATTAGAAAAATATTGTCAAATAAAAAATGTTCCATATGGTATTGATGAAACTAATGATATGCCTATTTATGAACGAAATAAAATAAGAAAAATTATTAATTCATGATCAGATTTAGAGTTAAAAAAATTTATTAATGAAATTAATAAACGAAATAAAAAAAATTTAGAACTTAATACAGTTATTAATAAAAAATATCAACTATGATCGAAAAATAATTATGATGTATCTTTTTTTAATTCTCAAAAAGAAATTCATCAATTTTATTTAATTTATAATTTCTTAAGGGAAAAACAAATTGAAAACATTAATACAAACAAGATATATTCAATAATTAATTTTATTAATTCAAAAAAAAATGGATTATATCGTTTACAAAACGGAATTTTTTTAAATAAAAAAACAAGTTATTTACTAATTAAGTACATGTAATTATAATATTAATGTATGAATAATATTATTACTGTAAATGACCTGTTAAAACAATTTAATTTCTTTGAGGTTATTTATAAAGGGAATACAAATAATGTAATTTCTATTCCAGTATTAAATAGAACAGGTATTGAATTAGCTGGTGAGGTTTATTTTAACAACAAAATGTCACCTATTTTGTGAAGTACAAATGAATTTAAATATTTATCGTCATTAAAATCAGAAAAAGAAATTATTAGAAAAATAAATGCTATTTTAAAATTATCTCCTCCTGTTATTATCGTTACAACTCGTTTTGATAAACACATTAAGACTTTATTAAAGGTTGCACAAAAATATAAAACTCCAATTTTAAAAACATCATTGAGTTCTTCTTCTTTACATTTAAGAGTTGGTCAATGAATTAATGAAAAGTTAGCAAAATATAATTTATTCCACGGAACATTAATAGATTTATTCGGATTAGGCGTATTAATTACAGGAGAATCTGGTGTTGGTAAATCTGAAGTAGCAATGGAACTTGTTAAAAAAGGACATATTTTTATTGGTGACGATGCAATAGATATTGCTAATATAGGGAATAGATTATATGGTAAGCCGAATGATACTTGCAATAATTTCATTGAAGTGAGAGGAATTGGGATTTTAGATGTTTCTAGAATGTTTGGAATTGAAAAAGTTAAAAAACAGTCTGATATAAATTTAGTAATTGAATTACAAAAATTAGAAAATACATCTGTTGGTAGTTTCGAAAGATTAGGAACAGAAAACAAATACACCGAAATTTGTGGTGTAAAAATCCCTAAATACGTTTTGCCAATCACTCCTGGTAGAAACATGAGTGATTTAATAGAATCAGCAGTAATTGATTACAAATTAAAAGAATCAGGCTATAATTCAGCAAACGAATACATTAAAAACATAAAAAAAATTAATAAAAAAGTTTAAAATGAATTTAGTTCCTGCACCAGATAATATTTGAAATGAATCTTGTAGAATAGCTTTTAAAATTGGCAATTTATCTGTAGCATGATATGCTATTTTTGTCTTTTTAGGTTTTGCGATTGGAATTTTGGCAGTTATTTTGAAACTATGAAAATGATATAAGGTTCCAGTAGATCCTTTTTATTGATTTTGTGTTTTTGGAATAATTACTTCAATTTTGGGTGGAAGATTTTGAAGTTGTTGCATTGGAGATGCTAAATGAGAAAGTTTTTGACAATTCAATACTGGCGGAATGGCAATTGAAGGTGGGGTTGTTTTAACCCTCATTTTTGGAATAATTTATTTTCCATTAATTTTAAAAAAACCAAAATATCACATTAGAGATCGTTTTTCTCAACCAATAGTAATACGCGAAGTATCAGTATCAGTTTATTTTGATGCAATTGTTCCAGCGGTCTTAATAGGACATTTTATTGGAAGATGAGGAAATTATTTCAATCAAGAACTATATGGTGCTGTTGTAACAAATGATTCATTTTGTTGATGATTACATGATTATTTACCATGAATGTATATTGTTGATAGTGGACAATATCACCAACCGTTATTTTTATACGAATCTTTATGTAATGGATTTTTCTTTTTAATTTTGTATTTTGGTCTAGAATTCATCAAGTCATTAAAATCTGGTGATTTAGGTTTTACATATTTTATTTGATATGGGATATTACGTTTATGTTTAGAACCCTTAAGAGAACAAATATATTCTTTTCAATTAACATATGTTTTATCAGCATTATTTATAGTTTTTGGAATCATTTCAATTTTATTAAATCATTTATATTTTGCAAAACACAGAGATTTAAAATTCTTTCTTTTTGTAAAAGAAAAAATAAGAATATTTTATTTATCTAACTACTATAAAGCAAAAATTAAAATACTTTTCAAAAAAGCAAAACAAGATAAAAAACAATATCAATCAAAACTAAATTGATACGAAAATAAATTAAAAAATTTAATTGATTATAAAAATAAAGAATTAAAAAATATCATTTATAGAAAAGACCATGAAGTTTTATACTATAATCTTAAATAAATATGCCAATTTATACTAATATTGCTTCTGATTCTAATACTTTTGATGTCATAATTATTGGTGGTGGGCCCGCAAGTTTAACTGCATCTATATATTTAAGACATGCTAATTTTAATGTTGCATATATTGAAAAAGAAGTTCCAGGTGGAAAAATAGTTAAAACCCCTAAAATTACAAACTATCCAGGATTTAGTGAAATTGAAGGATCAGAATTAGCATTAAAGATGTATGAACAAGCTGATAAATTAGGAGCAAGATATATTTATGGTAAAGTAACATCATATTCTAAAGAAAAAAATAACTATTTTGCTGTTCATACCGATCAACAAGATGTTTGATTTGCAAAAGCTATTATTTTAGCTACAGGATGTGTTGAAAATAAATTAAATGTAAAAGGTGAAGAACAATATGAAGGGAAGGGTGTTTCATATTGTGCTATTTGTGATGGTTCTTTTTCTAAAAATAAGGATGTAGCAATTATCGGTGGAGGAAATTCAGCTGTTAGTAATGCAGTTTATTTGTCTTCAATTGCTAAACAGGTCACTTTAATTCATCGATCAGAAGAATTTAGATGTGAAAAAGCTTTATTAGATAAAGTTAAAACAAGAAAAAACATAAAAATACTAACTAATACAATTGTTGAAGAAATTAAAGGTGATAACAATAAAGTTACATCTTTAGTTATTAAAAATGTGAAAACAAATAAAAAACAAAATATTGATATTCAATATTTATACATATATATAGGTTCTTCTCCCGAAACAAACTATATTACTAATAAAAAAATGCTAAATTTAGATAAGACCATTAAATGCAACAATCAAATGGAAACTTTAGAAAAAGGTGTTTTTGTAGCTGGCGATGTTAATAAATCAACTAATCGACAAATATCTGTTGCTATTTCAGATGGAACAATAGCAGCACTAAACGTAATTAAATTCATTAATAATGAATGAAAATAATTAATATAATAATATATATTTATAAAAAAGGAGGTGAATAATAATAGTATGTCAAAAATAGTTGTTAAAAATGGTGATATTAATGATGCATTAAGAAAATTTTCTAGAATCACATCAGAAACTAAAAGAGTTGCTAAAAAGCATGAATATTATTTACGTCCAGGATTAAGAATGAAAGAAAAACAAAAAGAAGCTCGTAAATTTAATAAAAAACGTTAATTTATTTTACTAAATTTATAATCATATGTTATTTTTAAAAAAATTTATTGCAACTGGTTTTAAATCTTTTGCTCAAAAAACTGAATTTATTTTTGATAGTAATATGTCAGGAGTTGTTGGTCCTAACGGGTCAGGTAAATCTAACATCGTTGATGCTATCAAATGAGTATTAGGTGAAAAATCTAATAAAACCCTTAGAGGAAAAACAAACGAAGATGTTATTTTTCATGGTTCAACAAGTCATGAACAAGCTAAATATGCAGAAGTAACATTAATTTTTGATAACTCTAAAAGAGTTTTACATTATGATGCTGATGAAGTAGCAGTTACAAGAAAATTAGTTAGAGGTAAAGGAATAAATGAATATTTTATTAATGGTGAATCAGTAAGATTAAAAGATATTCAAAATATCTTTTTAGATAGCGGTTTATCTAAAGGATCGTTATGTATTATTTCTCAAGGTACAGTACAATGATTTGCTGAATCTAAACCAGAAGAAAGAAGAAAAATTTTTGAAGAAGCAGCTGGAATCGGTTTATATGCTAAACAAAAAGAAGAATCAAATAATGATTTAGCTAAAACAAATGAAAATTTAAACCGTGTTTCAGATATATTGAAAGAATTAACTAATAATTTAAATAAATTATCTAAACAAGCAGAAAAAGCAAAAATCTATTCAGAAAAGAAAAAAGAACTAGAAAAAATTGACTTAATTATTACTGTTAAAGATTTGATGTATTATCAGTCAAAAATGGATCAAGTTAATAATGAATATGAATCTGCAAAAAATGATTTATCTGTTTTTGAACCAAATATTAAAAGCATTATGGAGTCTTTAAAATTTTCTAAAGACAAATTAGAAAATTTAGATAAATTAATTGAGTCAGATAATAATGAGTTAAATTTAGTATTACAAAAAATTAATAAAATTGAAATAAAAAAAGCATCATTAGAATCAAATTTAAAATCAGATATTGAATCACAAGATATTAATAAGAAAATTGAAGCTTACAAAAAATTAATTTCTACTAATAAGTTTGAAATAGATAATGCAAAAGAAAACATTCAACGTTTAAATGAACAAATTAGTGAATTTGATTCAATGATTAACTCTTTAAAAACAAGAAAATCACAAATTGAAGATTTAATCAATAAAAATACAATAAAACAAACAGAAATTAAAATGCAAGTTCGTTTTATTACTAAACAACTTGAAAATTTTTCAAATTTAGATCATGGAGTAAAAACAATATTAGATAATAAAAAAGCTCTTATTGGAATAGAGGGTTTGGTTTCAGATTTTTATGAAACGGAAGAAACTTATCGTAAAGCAATTGAAGCAGCATTAGGAAAATCAGCTTCAAACATTATTGTTGATGATAACGATAATGCAATTGATGCAGTTAATTTTTTAAAACAAAATAAAGCAGGCAAAGCAACATTTCTTCCAATTAACACAATTAAACCTAGATCAATCAAACCAGAATATATTGAAGTTTTAAAGACATTAAATGGTTTTATTGATACAGCAGATAATTTAATTAAAACACAGCAAAAATATCAAAATATTTTTAAATTCTTATTAGGAAATGTTATTATTGCACAAAATTTAGAATCAGCAACAAAGCTTTCGCACTTTACTTATTCTTTATATCGTGTTATTACTTTAGATGGTGATTTAATTAATGCCGGTGGATCGATTACCGGTGGATTTAATAAACAAAATGCTTTTTCTAGTCAAATAAGTAAAAAAACAAGAGAAGAATTAGAAAACGAATACAATCAAATATCTGAAGAACTATCAAAATTAAGAAAAGATTTTGATACAGTTAATGCTGACTTAAACGAATTCAACATTAAAACAAATGAGAAGAAAATGATT
The DNA here is from genome assembly GCA_949282725.1 of uncultured Mycoplasmataceae bacterium. Classification (GTDB taxonomy): domain Bacteria; phylum Bacillota_I; class Bacilli_A; order Mycoplasmatales; family Mycoplasmoidaceae; genus Malacoplasma_A. The sequence goes on along the minus strand of CASDPP010000001.1, from coordinate 255,284 downwards.
ATTTCTAAACATGAACAAGTTTTAGAATTAAATGAAAATCAATTAATTAAATATGAATCTGAATATGAAGCATTAAAAAAAGCAAACAATATTTCAGACGAACAACAAAAAAATACTAAAATTGATATTCAACAAGAACTTGCACAATTAATAAAACAAAAAGATCGTATTTCTGAACATCTTAATACAAACAAACAAACTAAATTAATTTATAAATCAGAAGTTGAAGATAAAGAAAATAAATTAACAGAACTTCGCTTTCAAGTTGATAAAGCAAGAGATGTTGTTCAAAAATCAGAAAATAATAAAATTCGTTGTGAAACAATAATAAACAATGCTATTGAAAAATTAAATTTCCAATACAAAATGACTCCAGAATTTGCTATTGAAAATTATAATCAAGAGCTTCCTATGACTGATCAAGAAGCAAGAAACATAATTATTCAATTAACAAACGAAATTGAAAAAATTGGTCCAATAAATATGAATGCTTTAAATGAACTTGAAGAAATTCAAAAACGTCATGATGAACTTGTTAAACAAAAACAAGAATTAGAGGAAGCAAAAAAAGATATTTTAGACACTATAATTTCTTTAGATAAAAAAGCAATTGAAGACTTTGATGGTACTATTAAAAAAGTTAATGAATCTTTACCAGAAGTGTTCAAATATTTATTTGGTGGTGGATTTTGTGAAATTCAATATTCTAATCCAGATGATATTTTATCATCTGGTATTGAAGTTATCGCTAACCCATTAGGTAAAAAAGTATCTAACTTAAATTTATTATCAGGTGGAGAAAAAACACTTGTTGCTTTGTCTATTTTATTTTCAATATTAAAAATTAAACACTTTCCATTGATTATCCTTGATGAATCAGAATCAGCATTAGATCCTGCTAATGTTGAAAGATTTGCTAATATTATCCATCAATCTTCTAACCAAACTCAATTCTTAGTTATTACACATCGTCCTGGTACTATGGAAAGATGTGATGCTTTATATGGTGCTACAATGCAAAATAAAGGTGTAACAAGTATTTTTAAAATTTCAATGAATGAAGCAAAAAAAGAATTTGCTAGAGATGAAAAATAGTTATGGGTTTTTTTTCAAAAATAAAAGAAAAATTATTTAAAAAAACAGTTACTAGTCAAATTAAGAAGAAAAGAATAGAAAATGAAAAAATTGTTCAAGAAAAATTTGATAATGGTTTAAAAAAATCATCATCTTTGCTTAATGAATCGATAAGAAACATTGGTAAAAAATACGTTGTTTTAAATGAAGAAATTATAGAAAGTATCGAAGAAGCACTTTTGTCTTTTGATATCGGACCATCAAGTACTGCAAAAATTTTAAATTCAATTGTTGAAGAAATTAAATATCAAAATGTAAAAGACCCTAAATTAATCGAAGAAATTATTTTAGATAAATTATTTACATATTACATTCAAAATACTGAAGTTTATTCCGAACTAAATATTTCAAAAAATAAACTTAATGTTATTTTAGTTTCAGGGGTAAATGGTGTTGGAAAAACAACATCTATTGCTAAATTGGCATATAAATATAAAAATGAAGGCTACAATGTTGGTTTAATAGCAGCAGACACTTTTAGAGCAGGTGCAGTTGAACAATTATCAATATGAGCAAATAAAATAGGTGTTGAAATATTTAAACCACAAAAACAAAATCAAGATCCTGCATCGGTTGTCTTTACTGCATTAACAGAAGCAAAGAATAAAAAAATTAATTTAATTTTTTGTGATACTTCAGGTAGACTTGAAAATAAAGTCAATTTGATGAATGAATTACAAAAAATCAAAAACATCATTAAGCGTTTTGAACCATCACAACCGTGCGAATCATTATTGGTTATTGATGCAATGTCTGGTCAATCAGGTATTAATCAAGCAATTAAATTTAATGAAGTTACCAATTTAACAGGAATTATTTTAACTAAAACAGATTCAAGCGCCAAAGGCGGTATTATTTTAGCTATCAAAGACAGCTTAAATATTCCTGTTAAGTTTATTGGTGTTGGTGAAAAATTGGATGATTTACAAGAATTCGATTTAGAAAATTTTATTAATGGTTTAATTTCACAATTAAAAATATCAAACTAAAATGTTATAATATCATATGCTTAAAATAGTATTTTTTGATTTAGATGGTGTTATAGTTAAGTTAGAAAAAATCCATTATTTAGCATGGAAATCTGTTTTTAGTTGACGAGGAATTAATTTTAATGAAAAAACATGAAATGAAGTTTTTGATAAATCTCGTCAAGAAATTGTTGCATACGTTAATGATAAATTTAAACTTGATTTAACAAATGATGAATTAAAAAAAATTTCAGATGATAAAGGTGTTATTTTTAAAAAAATAATTGCTGATAATCAATGCTCTAGTTGAATATGCGAAGGGATTATTAAAGCAATTGAAGAAGTAAAACAAAAAAACATTTTAGTTGGAGCCATTTCTCATTCACAAAACTGTGAATTTATTCTAAAAAAACTTAATATTATTAAATATTTTGATTATTACACAAAACCAATGAATAAAGACTCAGATTCAACAATTTCAACTAAAATTTTTACTATTGAATCACCAATTAAAAAAGCATTAAACGAATTAAAAATATCAGGATCAGAATCAATAGCATTTGATGATACTGAAAAAGGAATTAATGAATTTAATGATGTGGGATCTTTTTCAGTAATGATTGACTATTATAAAAAAAACACAGCTCCTAATGCAAAACTACGATACCATTTTACAAATGAAATAAATATTAATGAAGTAATATTTAGATATTATCTTGTTAATAATGATGAAGACGATAACTAAATTTTGCTCATTATTATTACTTAAAATATATAATAAATAAGAAATGAAATTCTTTGAAGAATTAAAGTCTCAGAACATTATTAACAATATTACTAATGAAAATAAGTTAAAAATAAATAAATACGACGGATGTGGTGTTTATGTAGGTTTTGATCCAACATTTAAATCACTTCACATAGGAAATTATTATATGCTTGTTACATTAAACAAATTTAAATTAGCAGGCTTTAAAACATACGCTCTAATAGGTGGAGCTACTGGAATGATAGGTGATCCGTCAGGTAAAAAAGCAGAAAGAAAAACTCTTGATATTAAAATAGTTAATGAAAATGTAGAATCTATTTCTAAACAAATTGCAAATTTGACAAATGCCAAAATTATAAATAATTTTGATCATTATAAAAGTATGAATATTTTAACATTTTTAAGAGATATTGGAAAGGAAATAAATGTTAATTATTTATTAGAAAAAGAAACAATTAAAACAAGATTATCAACAGGGATTTCTTTTACTGAATTTACATATGCTTTAATGCAAGCTTATGATTTTTTGAAGCTTTATACAGAAAAAGATATTTATATTCAATTAGGTGGTAGTGATCAGTGAGGAAATATTACAACAGGTATTGAATTAATTAGAAAAAAAACAGATGACCAAAATAAAGCTATTGGAATAACATTAAATTTATTAACCAAAGCAGACGGAACTAAATTTGGTAAATCAGAAAAAGGTGCAATATATTTAGATAAAAATATCACAAGCCCATATGAAATGTATCAATTTTTAGTTCAAACAGATGATCAAGATATTGAAAAATTATTAAATTCTTTAACATATTTATCAATAAAAAAAATTAAAGAAATAATTGAAAAACATTTGATTAATAAATCTCTTAAATTTGCGCAAAAACAATTGGCATATCATGTAGTTTGTGATATTCATGGAAAACAAGAAGCTGAAAAGTGTTTAAATTCTTCATCTGGTTTATTTACAAAAGATTTTGATAAATTAAATCCAAAAGAACTATATAAAATGTTATCTAATGTTCCAAGTATAAATATTTCATCTGAAATATCAATATTAGATGCCTTGGTTCAATTAAATGCCTGTCCTTCTAAATCAGCAGCAAGAAAACTTATTGAACAAAATTCTATTCATCTTAATGGAAAATTAATAACCGATGTTTATTTTATTATCAAAAAAGAAAGTTTAATAAGTGATAAGTTTTGCTATATTAAAAAGGGAAAGAAAAACTTCTATTTAGTTAATTGATCATGTCAATAAAATCCATTTTAGCATCAGCTGTTACAAAAAACATTAAAAAAAAATTAATTAATTCCACAATTAATGAGGAAGATATTTCAGAATTATTAAAGGAAATTAGAATCGCATTATTAAATGCAGATGTTAATTTATTAGTTGTTAAAGACTTTATTAAAAATATTAAAAAAGAAGCCGTTGGTAGACCAATAGAAACTAATGAAGATCCACAACAAGTAATGTTAACTATCATTAAAAGTGAATTAATTAAAATTCTTGGTGAATATAAACCTATTGATGATACAAAAAAACCACTTAAGATTTTTTTAGTTGGTTTACAAGGTTCAGGTAAGACAACTACAGCAGCTAAATTAGCTAATTATTTTAAAACAAAAAAAAATAAAAAACCATTATTAGTTGCATTAGATATTTATCGTCCTGCAGCAATCGAACAATTGAAGGATTTGTCAAAACAAATAAATGTAGATATATTTGAAAAAGGTCAACAAGACCCTACAATTACTGCAATTGAAGCTCTAGAATATGCAAAAGTAAATAAACACGATGTATTAATTTTTGATACAGCCGGCAGACTACAAACAGATGAAAAATTAATGAATGAATTAAAAGCAATTAATAAATCTATTTCTCCTACAGAAAAATTATTTGTAGTTGATGCAATGGCTGGTCAAGATATATATAATGTTATTCATGAATTTAATAATGCTCTATCACTTTCAGGAATAATTATTACAAAATTAGACTCAGAAGCACGAGCGGGTGTATCATTGTCAATTTCTTATTTATTGAAATTACCTATTAAATTTACAGGTACAGGTGAAAGAATTGGATCATTAGATGTATTTTACCCAGATCGAATGGCTGATAGAATATTAGGTTTAGGTGATATTTTAACTTTAGCTGAAAAAGCATCTGAAGTAGTGGATGAAACTAAAGTAAAAAGAACATTTTATCGTATTCTTTCTGGAAAAATGGACCTTGAGGACTTATTAATTCAAATTCAACAAACTACCAAAATTGGATCTATTAAATCTATTGCTTCAATGATTCCTGGATTAAGTGGAAAAATAGATGATGCAAAAACAGAAATGATTGAAGAAAAGATTAGAGTATGACAAATTCTATTAAATTCAATGACTAAAAAAGAAAGAAGAGAACCAAAACTATTAAGACGTTCTGAATCAAGAAGAAATAGAATTGTTAAAGGATCAGGTAGAAAACCAGACGAACTTAATAAGTTTTTAAATGAATATGATAAAACAAAACAAAAAATGGATGAAATCGGTAAGAAGATTCGATCTGGAATGAATCCTTTTAAAAACTTTATTTAATAGCACCACAAGGGCAAACAGCTACACAAGTTTTACAGTCATTACATTTTGATTCATCTATAACAGCAAAACCATCAGGACCAATTGTAATTGCTCCTAACGGACAAACGCTTGTGCATGCTCCACAACCTATACAAAGAGATTTATTTACTTTAGATGCCATATTTAATAATTTATATTATTAATTATAACATTAATTTTTAATAGTAATATTAGTTTGCTTTTTTCTTTTAACTGTTTTATATACAACAAATATTAAAAAGAATACTGAAAAGATTGTTAAGAAATAGATGATTGAGTTTCTAATATTATTTTTTTTCTTTACACTATTAATTTCTTCTTTAGAAATTATTTCAAAATTATAAAAGTTTTCAATTCTTGAAAATCTTAAATATCCGTATACCAATAATGTAATTTGTGTCATTACTCCTATTATTAATAATACACCCATAATTCATGTTGCTATAGTAAAATTATTAAAATTTTGATTTATACTAAAGACAAATACACTTTTTAATGAGTGTGATATTAAAAAGCAACATACACAATTAACAATAAATGCAATAACTAATAAAGTGTAGAATAAAGTACTAAATCAATTAATGTTAATGTGTCCTGTTTTTAAAGCTAAATATTTTTTCTTAATATTAAAAGACAATGTTTTTTCATCTTTGAAATTTATTGTGTTAGATTCATTTTTGAAATTTAAGTAACTTATAAAGTATCTAGTGAATAAACCAATAACTATTAATAATAGAGGAACAGTTAAACAAATTAGTCAGTTTGAAATATGTTCATTTGAAATAATTTTAAATGTTGCAAACGAAAATAAAAAAATCGATAAACATAAAAATATTGATCAAGCAATCATTGTATAAAGAGAAATTTTTAATTCTTTTTTATAAAAAATTGGAAAATAATTTTCAAATGGGTTCTTTCTAACTTTTACTTTTTTGTATGTTGGTTTTTTTGAATGATAGATAGCATCTTGATTTATGTTTATTAATTTTTGTGTGCTATTTATCATATTATTATTTGTATCATTAACAGTTTCTATATTTAAAATAGTTGTTTCAAATCTTTCCATATATCAATTTTATAAACAAAAAAAATATAAAAAAATAATAAATTTTTCATTATTTATATATAAATAATATTTTTTAAAAATATGTCTAAAATACAAACAAAAAAATTATTCCCAAATTTTTTTCTGAATAATTTTAATACCTAATTGTTTTGCTTTATCAAGTTTAGAACCACAATTTTCACCAACAATAAGATAATCAGTTGAATTATTTATTGTGCTTGTAACATTAGCATTAAATTTTTGCATTAATAATTTCTTTATTGATTGACGCGGAATATCAAAAGAACCAGTAATACAAAAATTCTTTTTATAGTATTCACTATCTTGGTTGACATTGTTTGAAATAGGGATATATGTCATATTTAACCCAAAACCTTTTAAATCATTAATCAGTTTAATATTTGCATCATTTTTAAAATATTCATATATAGAATTAGCAACAACAGAGCCAATATCGTTTAATGTTTCAAGTTGTTCTTTAGAACAACTCATTAATTGATCTATTGTGTTAAATTTTTGGCTTAATAATAATGAAGTTCTTTCGCCAACATGTCTAATACCTAGGGCAAAAATTAAATGTTCTAGAGAATTTTTCTTTGAGTTTGTTATATTTGAAATTATTTTATTAAAAGATTTTTCTTTAATTTGTAAGTTACTATTAATAATAATTTCTTTTTTTGTTTCTAACAAAAATATATCTTGAATAGAGTTTATTAATTTATTTTCATATAATTTTGTAATTGTTTTTAACGATAATTCTTCAATGTTCATGGCATCCTTAGAACAAAAGTGAACAATTGATTGAACTATTTTTTCAGGACAATTTGTATTAACACAATATTGGTCAACTTCTCCTCGTAATTTTTCTAATTTAGTATGACAATAAGGACAAGCATCTAAAGCAACATATTTTTTAAGTTCTTGTTTTCTTTCATTTTTTAGTGATCTTAAAACTTTAGGGATAATTTCTCCGGCTTTATAAATTTCAACAACATCACCAATTCTTATATCGTTTTTATCAATGTAATCATAATTGTGTAATGTAGCAGAAGAAATCACCGACCCACCAAGTTTTACTGGTTGTAATTTTGCTACATATGTAATTTTACCTGTTCTACCTACAGTGGAAATAATATCAAGAAGTTTTGTTTTTGCTATTTCAGGAGGAAATTTATATGCAGTAGCTCATTTAGGAAATTTAGATGTATATCCTAAATAATCATAATAATGCATTTCGTTTAATTTTATAACCATTCCGTCTATTGGATATTCCAAAGAGTCTTTAATATCGTTCATTTCATTTAAATACTTAACAACATCCTTAATATCATTAAATACTTTATTAAGTTTTGAAACATGAAATCCAATTTTTTTTAAATGAGATAAAACTTCAGATTGCTTTGTAATTTTATGTGTTTTCAAATATTCAGTAGAAGGAATGTAGTATGCAATCATATCAAGATTTCTTTTTGCAGTTAAAGAAGAATCTAGATTTCTTAAAGATCCTGCCGCAACGTTTCTTGGATTAGAAAATTGATCAGATTCATCACTAAACCCTTGATTTATTTTATTAAAATTCTTATAAGTTAAAAACACTTCACCTCTAACTTCAAAATAATCAGATAATTCATTAATAGATAGCGGAATAGATTTTATTGTTTTTGCGTTATTTGTAATATCTTCACCAAATTTTCCATCTCCTCTAGTTAAGGCCCTTACCAACTTTCCTTTACTATATATTAACGAAATACTTAGTCCATCAATTTTTGGTTCTAATGAATAAGAATAATTAGCTCCTTGTTTTAAACTACTTTTGATATTGTTATCAAATTTTATAACTTCTTTATCATTAAAAACATTAGATAAAGATAACATTGGGAATTTATGTAAAACTTTTTCAAATTTTTCACTAACAGTCCCTCCGACTCTTTTTGAAGGAGAATCATCTGTAATAAATTCAGGATATTGAGTTTCTAATTTAATTAATTCTTTTAATGCATTATCATATGTATAATCATCAACCAACGGTTTATCAAAAGCATAATAGTGATATTCTCACTCTTTTAATTGTTTTTTTAATTCATTAATTTTATTTAAAACTATTTTTTTATCAGACATGGATTTATTATTTTATCAAAACGTGTGTTAATATAATTATTATTAATAATTTTCATTAAACATATTGCAATTAATATGTAATTAAAATATGATATGTGATTTTGTGAAGTTTGAATTTCAAACATTTCGAACATAGGAGTAAACGGATTTAAAAAAGTAAAGAAAATAAAAAATACTAAGTACTCATATAATTTATCCTTAACGTTGTATTTTGTTTTTTTTCATCAACTTGCAATAGCTATAAGTAGTATTACTAAATAAAACAAATAATTTAATGTTTGAACAATTATATTATTATTTGCCTTTGTTACATCTATATTAAAAAGATAATCAAAATTGTAAAATTTATAAAATAACGAAAAGTTATTTTTTGTTAAAATGTAAAAAAGATACAAATAAACAAAAATATAAAACAAAACAACAAAAAATCATATATTGTTTCGAAAAAATGTGTAAGACTTTTTGTTAATAAAGAAAAAGTTTTTCTTTCTAATTGATCTAAAAGAAAATAAAGCAATAGAAAAAACCAAAGCAATAATGATAAAAACAAACGGACTATTAGTTAATAGCGAAACAGAAATAGATGTTGTAAAAAATATAATCAATAAAACATTTATTAATATAAAAAAGACATTTAAGTTTCGATAAACTGAATATAGAAATAAAAACATTGCCAAGCAAACACAAACATATGTAGAATATTGATCAACAAAATATATTGTAAAAATATTCATTGTTAAAAATAATGTTTTTTCATAGTCATTAATTGGACGATAGAAAAAACATAATATTAAAAAATAAGTAATAAACATTAATAATCATGTAGAATCAACATATGTTGTTTCTCCATACATAAATGAAAACAATGTTAAAAAATAATCAAAACAAATAAACAGCACTAAATAAGATAATAAATTTTTTTTAGAATTAATAAAATTAAAAAATATACTTGTTGTTAATGAAGAAATTAAAAAAGAAAAAGGAAAAATTCATCCAAGCTTTATAAATGTATCAAACGACTCTGTTTTTAATTTAAATAAATTAATTATTATTACATCTAAAACATATAAAATATTGAAATCATTTGTTCAAATTTCTGTAGTGAAATCTATTGGCGCATATCAACTATAGTTTTGATTTTTAACATAACTAATAAAAGGAATAATGCAGTATGTTGAATAATAACCACTAGTTGAATATAGTGATCTAGGATAACAAGCATATGTATATATGAAGCAAACAAACAAAGAAATTATAAAGAATAATAAAAAATAAGTAGATTTTTTATTAAAAATTCATTTATTTTCAAGAATATATCTTCAATTATATAAATACAATAAAAGCAAAATAATTTGTAAAGATAGAAAAATAAAAATGTAAAAAATAATGCTTGCAGAAAAAACAAACAAAATTATTGAAAATACGTAAAAAATTCCTGCTATAAATAAAAAAGACGTAAAAAATAAAAAATACATATTTCTTTGGAAGAAAAATCTTTTTAGAACACATCCAAAAAAAATACAATTAAAAATGATGAATATACTTAATGAAAAGCTTGCTAAATATCCCATTAAGTAAATTATAAATTATTTAGTAATAATAAAATATTTTTTAACAATATTTATCTTTCAAAAAATAAACACTATAAATCTTACATATCATGGGAATCATTTTAATGATGGTTTGTGTGAAACAGATAATTTCAAATTATTTTTAAGCATATATTTTTTTAAATTTTTCATTCCCATTAAATAATAAAAACAATATTCTGGTAAGTCGTGATTAGCAAATCATTGTAAATTTTCATAAATTACTTTAATAGTTTTTTCATTTGTTATATTTGTCATTGTGTTACCTGATCTAAAAATATAATATTTAGATAAAATAGATTTAGTAAAAGAAATTTTTTTTGCTTTTGTAAATAAATCTGCAAAAAGAATAGCATCTTGATGAGGATTTTTTTCACGAAGACTTTGTGCATTATAAAATAGTGATTGAGAAAAACAAAGTGTATTAGGAATTAAAATAGATGTAAAGATCTTTTGTTTTTTCTTATTAGGAAAAATTTTTGTTCTAAATAAATAATAATATGGAAATACAGGAACATGAATTGATTTTCCGTTTCATAAATATGAAGAAGACATAAACAAATCATTATCCTTAATTTTTTTATTAATTATTCTTAAACAATTTTTTCTGATAACATCATCTGAATCACAAATGATAACATATTGATTATTAATTAATTTATTATTTAATACATAGTTAATAACTGACCCTCAATTACCATTTTGTTTTTTAAAGTATTTAATATGTGGATATTTATTTTGATATTTTTTAATAATTTCTTCACTTTTATCAGTTGATCCATCATTGATTAAAATGTGTTGTACTAAATTTAAATTATATTTTTGATTTATAACAGATAAAAGGCATTTTTCAATATATGATTGTGAATTATAAACAGGTGTGATAATAGTAAATGTTTTCATATTATTTAAATTCATTAAATGTTTTTAATGCTAGAGATATTGCATCATCCATATCGATGTACTCATATCTTCCTAGTCTACCAATAAAATATAAGTTTTTGTATTTTTTAAAATATTGTTTGTATTTATTATATAGAGCAAGATTGCTTTTGTTACTTATCGGATAAAATCTCAAATTTTTATTTAAAACAAATTGTTCAGGAAACTCTTTGGAAATAGTTGTTGATTTAGCTTCTTGAAGCGTCATTTTTTTATATTCTGTAATTCTTGTCATTGTTTTATGACTTGGATAATTAACTACACTTGCCGGCTGAAAATTTTTTGTTTTAATATTTAAAAAATTAATTTTTAACGATCGATATGGTAACATTCCAAATTTGTAATTTGCTAATTCATCGATTGAGCCAGAATAAAAAACTGGATCTGTTATTTTTTTATTTTGAATAAAAAGATAATTATCTTTAAATTTTATATTAATTTTTGAGTTTAAAATCAATTTAATATTTTTGTGTTTAATGATGTTTTTTACAAAATTTGTATATCCTTTTTCAGGTAATCCTTGAAAAGAATCTTTCGGAAAGTAATTATTCTTATTTGATAATATGATTTTAACTCTTCCTAGTGTGTTAATATTAATTTTTGAAATATCAACACCTCACATCTTTGATGTGTAATTTGAATAAATGTTTTGATATATGTATTTTGTAAATGTTATTAAATTTTCATTTTGAGAATTTAAAAGTTCATTTATAGTAACAAACTGCTTTCCTTCAAATTCTTTTTTTAATGAATTTATAATTTGTTTGTATTTATCAGGAAAAAGCTTTTTTATGCTATTAAAGTTAATAGGCAAATCAACAAATTTCTCATTTATATTTATTAAAACACGATGTTTATAATTGTTAAATTTAGAAAATTTTTTAACAAATTTAATTACATCTTTATTGCTTGTATGAAAAATATGAGGTCCATATTTATGAATTAAAATGCCATTTTTGTCTTTATAGTCATAAATATTACCACCAACAAAATTGTTTTTTTCATATAAGATAACTTGATATCCTAAGTTAGCAAATAAATTAGCTAAACAGCACCCACTAATTCCTGCTCCAAATATATGAATAGTTTTCATTCATATATTATTATAAAATATTTAACTTTATATTATTGTTAAAATCTCATAGAAATAGCTGATGATCTAATGAAAGGCGAAAATCTAACATATGATGTTTTTTTACCATAAGAATAATTGTTATTAGATTTTGATTTATTATCATTACCATTAAGTGAATCAGCTAAGCCACTTACGCCATTAAAAATCATATTACCCATCATACATACACCAGCAACAGCGATTCATAAAACTGTAGAACTAAATCCACCAGATAAATTTTTCTTTTCTTTTAAAACTAATTTTTCCATATCACAAAGAATATAGTAAAAAAATATTTTTTTATTATCTTGATTATTTTTTTTGAAATATATAATATATATAATATGAGTGGAAAAAAAATAAGTGTAGTTATTCCAATACATAATACTCCACAAGAGTTTTTAAATAAATGTTTTAAATCCATATTTTCACAAAAATATGATAATTTTGAATGCATTCTAGTAGACGATGGATCTAATTTAATTACCAAACAAGCAATTAATAACATTAAAAAGCAACATTCTAATTGTTTTGTTTATACTCTTCCAAAAGCAACAGGCCCAGGAAATGCAAGAAATGTTGGTGTTAAAAATTCAACAGGAGATATTATTTTTTATGTTGATTCAGATGATTATATTTTTGGTGATATATTTAAAGTAACATCAGATATTTTTACAAAATATCCTGATTTAGATATTTTTTCTTTTGAATCAAAAAACATAAATCAACACGGAGACATTTTAAATCCATCAAAATACAACTTTAATACTAGTGTTCCAGTTAATGTTGATAATTTTAACAATGCTTTAATGGATAAATGTTCAGTTTGAGCAAAAGCATATCGAAAAGAATTTTTAATTAAAAATGATATTTGATTTTACGAAAAAGATATTTTTGCAGAAGATATGTTTTATTTAATTGTTACATATTCAAAAGCTAAAAAAATTATTTTTTCTGATAAAGCATATTACTATACATGTTTAACATATAATTCACGTTCAAGAACAAAATACACATATCAACATATTCATTTATTTTTTAAAGGAATAAGATTAGCATATGAAAAAATAAAATATGATAATAACTATGTGTCAAAAAATTATATTTTACTTTTAAAAGTATTCTTATATCCTCAACTTAACAATATTTTGCGTTCTTATACAGATCGTGAACAATTAAAAATTGATATTGATCGAATTAATAAAGAAGTTGAAGAATTTAAAAAATATGTTTATGAAGATCAAAAACAGATTAATCAGAAAAAATAAACTTTATGTATAACCATAATTTAATTGAAAAAAAATGACAAAAATTTTGAGAAGAGAATAAAACATATCATTTTAAAAATGATGATAAAAAGAAAAAATTTTATGTTTTAGATATGTTTCCTTATCCTTCTGGACAAGGACTACATGTCGGTCACCCAAAAGGTTACACAGCAACAGACATCATAGCCAGATATAAAGTTCATTGCGGTTTTAACGTTTTACATCCAATTGGATGAGATGCTTTTGGACTACCAGCAGAACAATATGCTATTCAAACAGGAAACCACCCTAAAGAATTTACAGAAAAAAACATTAATCATTTTCGTGAACAATTAAAAAAAATAGGTTTTTCATATGATTATGAAAAGGAAATCAATACTTCTAAACCAGAATATTACAAATGAACACAATGAATTTTTGCTCAGTTATTTAAACATAATTTAGCAGAAATAAGAGAAATAGATGTTAATTGATGTGAAGAATTAGGAACAGTTTTATCTAATGAAGAAGTTTTAGTAAAAGATAATAAATTGGTTTCTGAAAGAGGTAATTTTCCTGTTATCAAAAAATCAATGCGCCAATGAGTGCTTAAAATTACTAAATATGCTGATAAACTTCTTGAAGGATTAGATGAAACACAATGACCTGAATCGTTAAAATCTATTCAAAAAAAATGAATTGGTAAATCTGAAGGGGCTATTATAAAATTTAAATTCAATAAAATAAATCTTGAAGCTTTTACGACTAGACCAGATACTATATTTGGTTGCAGTTTTTTAGCTATTTCTCCTGAGTCAGAATATGCTAAAAAAATATGTAGTTCAAAAGAAACAAAAAAACAACTTGAACAATATTTAGAAAAAACTAAGCAAATTACAGATTTAGACCGCAAAATAAATAAAGATAAAACAGGTTTTTTTACGGGAGTTTATGTAAAACACCCCATTTCAAAAGAACAGATTCCTATTTATGTTTCAAATTATGTTTTATCTTCATATGGTACAGGATGTGTTATAGGTGTTCCAGCACACGATAAGAGAGATTATGAATTTGCTAAAAAATTTAACTTACCAATTAAATTTATTATTCAAACAAATAATACTGATTTGCCATATGAAGGCGATGGAAAACATATTAATTCATCTTTTTTAGACGGTTTAGATAATAAAAATGCAACAAAAAAAATTTTAGATTATTTATCTAAACACAAAATTGGAAAAAAATTTATTACTTATAAATTAAAAGATTGATTATTTAGTCGTCAAAGATATTGAGGTGAACCATTTCCAATTGTTTATGACGAAAAAAACAAACCACATTTAGTAGAAAAATATCCATTAGTATTACCTGATCTTGATAGTTTTAAACCAAATAAAGATGGATTACCTCCTTTAGGTAATTTAAAAACATGAAGAAAAGTAAAAATTGGTAAAAAAGAATTTACAAGAGAACTTAATACAATGCCACAATGAGCAGGATCTTGCTGATATTATTTAGCATATTTATTGGTAAAAGAAAACGGTGAATTAATGGATTTGAATAGTTCTAAAGCTTTTGATCTTTTTAAAAGATGGCTACCAGTAAATTTATATATTGGAGGACAAGAACATGCAGTATTACATCTTTTATATGCTAGATTTTGACACCGATTTTTATATGATATAAAAATTGTTCCAACAAAAGAACCATTCTATAAAGTTATTAATCAAGGAATGATCTTAGGTGAAAATAATGAGAAAATGTCTAAATCAAGAGGGAATGTAGTAAATCCTGATGAAATTGTAAACTCACACGGTGCTGATGCATTAAGACTATATGAAATGTTTATGGGTCCTTTCAATGCTTCTTTACCTTGAAACACAACAGGATTAAATGGTATTAGAAAATGATTGGATCGTGTTTTTAATTTGTTTGATAGTATCGAAATAATTGAAAAAAATACAAATCAAGAATTAGAATATCAATATCATTTATTTGTAAAAAATGTTTCAATGCAAATAGAAAATTATAATTTTAATGTTGCTATTTCTCAAATGATGATTTTCATAAACGAATGTTATAAATATAAAAGCATTAACAAAAAGTATCTTGAATCATTTTTAATAGTCTTATCTTGTTTTGCCCCTCATATTGCTGAAGAATTATGACAATCAAAACTAAAAAATGATGTTTCAATATATTTTGCTTCATGACCTAAATATGATGAATCAAAACTTGTTTTAAGTTTAATTAATATTCCAATTCAGGAAAACGGAAAATATCGTTGTGTTATTGAAATTAATCCTGAATGAACAGAAGAAGAAGTAATTAGCAAGGTAAAACTACAACCAAAAGTTATTAATTTTATTAATAATCGTCCAATTAAGAAAATTATTTATGTTAAAAATAAAATTGTTAACATTATTGTTTAAAGCTTATGAATTTTTCACAATTGAATTTAAAAAAATGAATTTTAGATTATTTGAATAAAAAACATTTTGTTGGTTTAACAAACGTTCAAGAAAATGTTATTCCACATCTTTTAGAAAGAAAAAGCATGATTATTGTCTCTAAAACAGGTAGTGGTAAAACACTTTCATATTTAATTCCTATTTTACAAAATTTATCATTCGATCAAAAAACAGAATGTTTAATTGTTGTTCCTACAAAAGAATTATGTTTACAAATTTATCAATTATTAAATGAGTTTAAACAATACAATAATCAATTAAGTTTTTTTTCGTGTGCAGCCGATTTATCACATGAAAATCAAATATTAAAAATCAAAAGAATAAAACCTAAAATTATTATTGGAACACCAACAAAAATTCAAGATTTATTAAAAGAAAAAATTATTGATAAAGATATTAAATCAATTATTTTAGATGAAGCAGATACTTTATTTGATTATGGATTTGTTCATGTTATTGATGATATTTTTAATATGATTGATAATGATAAACTACAAAAAATTGCTTGTTCTGCCACAATTCACGAATCATTTTCAAATAAATTGAAAAAATATTTTAAAAATACCACTGTTTATTCTTCAACTAAATCAATATGAATCAATGATCAAATCATTCACAATGTAGTTTATAGTTTTAATGACAATCATATAGAAACACTTAAAAAGTTTCTTTCGCATATTAATCCATTTTTTTGTATTATTTTTACTAATTCTTTAAAAGAATCTGAAAACATTTATCAACAATTAAAGCCGTTAAAATTAAAAATGACTTTAGTTAATAAAAACACTTCTCCAAGAAAAAGAAAAAGTATTTTTCAAAATATTCAAAAAAATCAATATCAATATTTAATTACAACAGATTTATTTGCTAGAGGAATTGATTTACCTTTTGTTGATGTAGTAATTTCAGTAGGTTTGCCAGAAGATGACACATGATACATACATCGTTCAGGACGTGTCGGAAGAGTTAATAACACTGGAACAAGTTATGTTATCTATAAGAAAAATATTGATTTTCAATTATCTAGACTAACTAAAAAAAATATTTCATGGAATTATTTATATATTGATAAAGATAATAAATTAAAAAATAAAAAGAAATATATAAAACAATACCAAAAGCCTTTAATTGATTCAAAAAATAATTCTAAAATTAAATGTTTAATTAACATCAATAAAAAAATAAAACCATGTTATAAGAAAAAATTAAAAGAACAAATTCAAAAAATAAAACAAAAATTAAAAAGACAATACATAGATAAACAATATAAAAAAAACAACAGTTAAAATATAGTTAAAAATAATAGGGTTTTTTCCTATTTTTTTACTACCCTCTTGTGTTTTTTTTTTTTTTTTTGTTATAATGTTCATATAAATTAAATAAAATTATGAAAAAAATCAAAACAATTAACAAACTATTAAGTTCGTTAACATTATTAAGTCCTTTAGCAGGTATTGGATTTAATAATCAACATCAAAACACACAAAAAGTTATTACTGAAGATAACAACAATTCATTAAATAATTATGTTACAAATCAAACAAATGCAGAACAAAGAAAAATGGGTGATATTACTGTAAATGTCGAAGGAACAGTAATTACAGGGTATGCTGAAGGAACAGGGACATTACAAGTTGCTTCAAATATTACAGAAATAGCAAACAATGCTTTTTATGGTAATGAGAACATCACCTCATTAGATTTATCACAAGCTACAAGTTTAACTACTATTTCTAATAATGCATTTAGAAGAACAAAAATTACCTCATTAGATTTATCACAAGCTACAAATTTGACCACTATTGAAAATAGTGCTTTTGAAAGCTGTAGCAAACTAGCAGGAGATTTAGTGATTCGATCTAATGTAAAAAGTATAGGAAACCTTGCTTTTCGAGGCGCATTTATCACTTCACTAGATTTATCTAAAGCCACAAGTTTAACTAGTATTGGAGATAATGCTTTTGATATTAATTCTAACATAACAGGAGAATTAATATTTTCTTCTAGTGTAACAAGTATTGGAGAAGGTACTTTTAGTTCTACTGCTAGACTTGATAATATATATTTCTTATCAGAAACACCACCAACATTTGGTAGTTTATGACAACCTACAGTAACAGGCAAAGTCTATGTCCCATCAGAAGCAGCAAAACAAGCATATTTAGATGCATCAAACTTTGGTTTTAGTCGTGATCAAGTTGAAATTGGTTTACCACCAGAATCAAAATCAAATACAGGATTAATTTTAGGTCTAGTATTTGGTTTAGGTATTCCGATTTTATTAGCAATAGGATTTGCAATTTGATATCTATCTAAAAAGAAAAAAACAACAGTTAAGATTTAGTTAATCTTTTTTCCAAAAAGTGAAAAATTTAATGCTTTTGTTATTTTAACGTTAGCAAGATCTCCTATTTTACACTTCCCTTCAAAATTAACAACTTTTCATTGTTTTGAATAGCCGGTATAAACTGAGCTATTTTTTTTTGATTTTCCTTCTACTAAGACTTCAACAACTTTATTTAAATATTTATCATTATTTTTTTGTGCATAAAATTTTACTAATTTATTTAATTCATATAATCTTTTTTGTTTTTCTTTAAATGATACATCATCTTTCATTTTTGCAGCAGGTGTATTTTTTCTTGGTGAATAAATGAATGTATAAGCATTATCAAATTCTAGTTTTTTATACATTTTAATTGTATTTTCAAAAGCTTTCTTATTTTCATTTGGAAAACCAACAATGATATCAGTAGAAATAGATATATCTTTAATTCTAGTTTTTATTTCTTTAACTAAATTCATATACTTATTAATTTTTGTTTTTCGATTCATTCTTTTTAAAATTTCATCATCACCCGATTGAACCGGTAAATGAAGATAAGGCATAATGTTAGGATGTTTTTCCATAATATCAATTATCTTTTTATTAAAATTTCAAGGGTTTGATGTAACAAAACGAATTCTTGGAATTTTTAAATTAGCAACATCATCCAACAAATCCCAAAAAAAATAATTATTTTTTTTATCTATTCCATAAGAATTTACATTTTGCCCTAATAAAGTGACTTCTTTATAACCTTTTTTAATTAGTTCTTTTATTTCATTTAAAATTGCTTCTTTTGATCTTGAGACCATTTGTCCTCTAACATAAGGGACTATACAATATGAACAAAAATTATCACACCCTTGCATGATTGAGACAAAAGCTTTAACTTTAGAATTTCTTAACGAAGGTAAATTATTAAATAAAGATTCTGGTTGTTCTTTGACAAGAAAAATTCTTTTGTTTTTATTAATTACTTGGTCTAAAATTTCTGGTATTTGATCTAAATTGTTTGTGCCAAAAACAAAATCAACTTGTGGATATTTTGTTTTTATTAATTCAATAATGTGTTGTTCTTGAGCCATACAGCCACAAATTCCAATTTTTAACTTTTTATTTTTTTGTTTATATTTTTTTAATAATCCTATTTCGCCAAAAACCTTATCATTTGCATTTTCTCTTATTGTGCAAGTGTTAAGAATTATTAAGTTAGCTTTTTCTATGGAATTCACTTGTTTAAAAGATAATTCTTTTAATATTCCAGAAATATTTTCAGAATCTCTCACGTTAGATTGACAACCATAGGTTCTAATAAAAAAACTTTTTTTATTGCCTAAAGATAATAATTTTTTTTTTAACAAAAAATCCTTTTCAGTAATTTTAGTTTTTTTTCTAATGATCATTATTTTATAATTATTTTTATATAATATATTATAATATTAATAACATCATGAAAAAAATTGTTAAATTTTTAACATCAATTTCTACATTAGCATTAGCTTCCCCAGCTATTTTAATATTAACTTCTTGCAAAAGTACCACACTAAGTAAAAATTTTAAATATTTAGATTATAAAAAGTACAACGATAAACAACAATACTTTTGACAAGATATGTCTAGTCCTGATTTTTCAATAACAAAAATGTTGTATGGGAATACAAAATTTAACAATGGAAACTATTGTTTTGTTTTAGGTTCTTGTTATGCAGATGACTTTGCTAATCAATGTGCTATGTTTAATATTTTATTCAATAGCGACTCACCAAAAAACTCATCCTATAATATAAGTGATAGAAATTTGGCTAATTCCATTTTATATGATTCATGAAAAAACTCTACATCTATTGAAGGAATGCCAAATGGAGTTTCTTTTATAAGTTATATTGACCTATATTATTCAGCAAATACTGAAGAAGAAAAAACAGTTTTACCTTCAGATGGTTCATTTGCTAAATGAACAAAAGACGATGAAGAAAAAGATGAAAACCATAAAGAAGGCAAATATAAAAGAACAGATGATGCTGCCAAAGTATATCGAGATATTGTTTCAACTATATCAATTTTATTTTCTAATTTTGAAGAATCAATGAAATATACAGATTGATCTAGTTCTTCACCATATTTAATGTTTTGAAAAGAAGGTAAACCGTCAGGTGTTTTAGAAAAACCACAAAATGAAAAAGAAATTAGTGATAAAATCAATGAAATTTATAAAAAAGATAAAAATATTTTATAAAATAGCTGAATTAGTTTAGTGGAAAAATAAGTGAATGGTAATCACTTGCCCCGAGTTCGATTCTCGGATTCAGCACCATTTAAATGTTAAATAGTGTCTGAACAGATAATATTTCAATAATTGTCAATTTAATAGTTTTTTTATTAACTATTATTTTTTCATTTATTTTAATTAATAAATTAAAAATTGAACAAAAAAACTATAAGGTGTTATTCATTTTATATTTGTTTTTTTGAATCCCATTAATGCTTTTAAGATCTTACACAGGGACAATGGAAAGTAAAGCGTTAAACGATAATCTTTTATTATGATTACCACTTTCAGCATATGGGTTTATTGGTATTTTTGCTAGAATATTTGCCGACTGATTTTGTTATTTAAGAAAAAATCGTAAATCATTTATTTATTTAGCAATAATTATTCAAATAATAACTTACATTCCTATTATTATTTATCCTTGTACAACAACTAATGTTATTCAGTCACTTGGTGTTGGTGTTGGAGCTTCATGTATTGGAACATACCAAATGCTTTTTAATGAACAATACGGAAAATCTAGATGTTTTTTAACTATTTCAATTTTGTCCATCCCACCATTACTTGCAGATTTTATTTCTTCACCAATTCAGTCAGTAGTATCAGTTATAAGTAAAACACAATCCGAACCATATGATAAAAACATTTTAAAATATTTATGATTAATTGGGTTAGTATTTCTTTTAATTTCCTTGGTATTATGTTTTTTTGTAAAAGAACAACCATCAAATTTCTTATCAGATGTTAAATATAAAAGTAAATTAAAATCACATAATGAAGTATTTTATTTTATTCTTATTTGTGTATTAGGATCTATTATTGCTTTTATTAAATTCGCTAACTCTGGATCAATAGCTCAGTTACATTTGCAAAAATTATCTGATAATACATCACAAGCATATGAAGGTTATTTATCCGTAATGTTTAGTTTTGGTCAATTAGTTGGTGGACTAATTACTGGTTTGTATTTAATTAATAAAATAGGTAAAGTATGATCTTTTTCAATAGGTATAATTGTATGAATTATTTATCATATAATTTCTTTATTTATAACTAATCCATATGCTTATTTAGGAGTTCATATATTAAACGGCTTTGCTTATGGAATTGTTTATAACTTAATATTAGGTTTTATTTTACAAAAAACATTTACTACAAATAAGATTACACCAACAGGTATATACCAATCAATATTATCAGTTGGAATCACTGCTAGTACATGATTTACAAGTTATTTAAAACAAAATGTTTTAGGACCAGAATCATCTATTGAACAATACATGAAAGTATCAGAATTAATTAATTTAATTATTATTGGTTTTGTTATTTTCTCACTTTTCTTGTTTTTATATACTGTAGTTTTAGAAAAAAGAGATTTTAAATACTTATTATGAAAAAAAAGAAGATAATTATTTTTTATCTTCTTCCTTTTTCGCTTTAACAGTTTCTGTTGTTTTTGTTTTTTTAAGTTTTTTAGCAATTCTTGATTTAATTCTATTTGCTTTGTTTTTGTGAATTTTTCCTTTCGCTAAAGAAGAATCAACAATTTTATAAACATCATTAACATTTTGTTCAGTTGGATTTAATCTAGCTTTTTTAATAGTAGATTTCATTTTTGAAATTTGATGTTTATTTTGAATTGATCTTTTTTTATTTTTTCTAATACTTTTAATGTTAGATTTTATATTAGCCATATTATTTATTTATAAATATATTTAATATTATAAGTACAAAATTAAAAAATATTAATTTCTTTTATATTTATATTTTGATACATATATGAATATCAACCACTTAGTGATCAATTTTCTGAACCAGAAGTTTGGTGAAAATTTAATTTTATTTTTGATTGATCATTTTCAGCTATAACGGGATTTGAACCACTTAATTCATAAATCATGGTAAATTTATTTGTATTATCATAAGTTACATTTACACTTATTTGATATGAATTTTTAGTTTGTTCTTGAAATTGTGTAGAAATATCAAATTTTTTTATTTGTTTTTGATCAATTCATTCATATGTAGCGTTTGCTAATGAATAAATAAACTCATAATATCATTTAGGATCAGAAGAAAGAATTTTGTAATTATCTAGTTCTGTAGAACTAATGTCTTTTTTTTGTGACATTGGCAAGAATTTTTTAGATATTGAAATTAATTGATTTGCATCGTTTAATGAACTAAATTCATAAGGGGATAAAAATGACAAATTATCATATTTAGAACCACTAGAAGAGCAACTAGTAGTCATTAAAGGAACAAAAGATAATGCCGTTAATACACTAAAATATTTTAAGTATTTAGTAATTTTCATATAATTATATTATATATAAATATGCAAAATATATTATTAATTCTAATACTAATTGGAGCTATAGTTGGAATACCTTTATGACTAAAAAAAAGGAAAGAAAAAAATATTAGAGGAACAATTAGCAATAGAAAAGAAAAAGATGAAGTTTGAAAAACAATTAAGCAATATCTTAAAGATTCTAATGAATATGGAAAAGAAATTGTTAATTGTTATGTAGCTAAAAGATTACCAGTAGATTACATAAATCCTAATGGTTCACATTATTTAAATACTAAAACTAAATATTTTAATAAGTTAAGAGACCTACAATTATCTAAATCTTTATCTAAAGATGAATTAAAAAAGATAAAACTACAAAAAACAAGAGATTTATATGTTGTTTGTTTCCAAACAAAAAACATTAAAAATAACACATTAGATAAACCAAGAGCGATTGAATGTGAAGTTTTAAATACTAAAATTAATCGTAAAGAATGAGATCGTAAAATTGTTATTAACGGTTTAGTGGATTATAACAAAGAAATGGAATGGATTGCTCCAATTAAAGCTGAAGAAGAATTAAAAATGAAAAAAGCAGACGAAGCCGCTAAGAAAAAAGAAAGAAAAAAATTACAAAGACAAAAAAAAGCTCAACAAAAACAAAGAGAAAAAAATGCAAAAAAATAAAATTATATTTTTTGGGACACAAGAAATTGCTGTAAAATGTTTAGAAACATTGATTAGTCATAATCAACAAATTTTGTTTGTTGTTTCCAAACAAGATTTACCATCAGGAAGAAAAAAACAAATTATTGATAACCCTGTTAAAAAATTTGCTTTAAGAAATAACATTAAATGTTATCAACCAACAAAAACAAAAGAAATTGTAGATTTAATTAATGATTCAAAACCAGACATGATTATTTCTTGTGCATATGGAAATATAATTTGTGATGAAATATTAAAAATCGGTAAACATAAACCAATTAATATTCACCCGTCGTTATTACCAAAGTATCGTGGTGGTTCGCCAATACATTCAGCAATTTTAAATGGTGAAGTTAAAACAGGAGTAAGTTTAATGTATATTGTATCAAAACTAGATGCTGGTGATATTGTTATGCAAGAAGAGATGTCTATTTCTAATGAAGACACTTATCAATCTTTATATATTAAACTTACTTCATTATCTTGTGTAATGCTAATTAAATACTTAGATTTATTAGAAAAAGATAAAATAACTTCAATCAAACAAGACGAAAAAAAAGCATCATTTTGTTACAATATAACATCAGAAGATGAAATTATTGATTGAAAACTTTCAGCTAAAAAGATAAATAATAAGATTCGAGGATTATTTAATGTTCCTTGTGCAAGAACAACATATAACGGATTAAATATTAAAATATTAGGTTCTAAGATAACAAGCTCTTTATCACGTTTTGTTCCTGGAACAATCGAAAAAATTGATAAAACAGGCATTTATGTATGTACAAGCGATTATTTGTTACAAATAACAGATTTACAACTACCTTCTAAAAATCCAGTTAGTGTTAAAAATATGTTAAATGGTAAACATATTTTTGAAGTTGGAAAATTATTTATTTAATACTTTTTAAAAAGTCTTTTAAATATTTATAATATTCATCTTTTTGTTTTATTGATGGGATGTGCGAACCATTTTTAATTCCATGTCATTCAATATTGTGAACAGTATTTAAATATAGGTCTATTGTATCCTCATAAGGAATAAAAGGATCGTTTTCAGATACAATTAACATTGTTTTTACATTAATATATTTTGCTGCTTCTTCAATTTCTTTTAATTTTCTAGGATTTAATATTTTTAATAAAAATGAAGAATATTGTTTTTTAAAATTAAACTTTTCTAAAAAAGTTTCATATGGGGAATTTGAGATATTTTTTAGTGAAGAAGATATATTTTTAAATGAAGATTTTAATGATTTTACCGATCTTAAAATTGTTTTAATTGAATGAGGGCATTCTAAAACAATAGCTTTTAGTTTTTTTCCAAAGACATGTTTTCCTGCTAAATATGTGGTAATGGCACCACCTAATGAATGACCTAAAATAACAAATGATTTTAAATTTAAATCATTAATTTTTTTTGTAAGATATGAAATCATTTGATCAAAAGTAATTTCTTTTAAGTTATACTTCGCTTTTAAATTACCATGTCCAGGCAAATCAAAAGAATAATAATTTCATTTAATCTTTTTACAAAAATTTTCTAAATAAGGATGGTCGTCTTTATTGCTTGAAAAACCATGAATATAAATTAAGTTATTTTTCATAGAAATATTAGCAAATAGTTGCTAACATTATTGCTTTAATTGAATGCATTCTGTTTTCCGCTTGATCAAAACATAGAGAAAGTTTTGAATGAATAACATCATGAGTAACTTCAATTTCGCCGTTTTTTACAAATGGATATTTTTTGCCATAATTTTTGCTTACAAACATTCCCACTTCTGTATCTAAACCATGATATGCAGGTAAACAATGTAAGAAAATACAACCTTCTGAGTTATTTTTATTAGCATTTTGCATTGTCTTAACATCAACTTGATAATTTTTAAGAATTTTTAATCTCTTATCTCACTCTTTGTCAGATTCTCCCATTGAAACTCAAACATCTGTATAAATGATATTAGCGTTTTTTGTGGCATTTAATTTATTTGATTCTAATGTTATACTTGCTCCTGTATCTTTAGCTATTTGTTGACATTGTTTAACTAAAGCAGGACTAGGCATTAATTTCTTAGGTGCACAAGCTACAAAATGCAATCCTAATTTGGCACAAGCAACCATTAATGAATTAGCAACATTATTTCTTGCATCACCACAATATACTAATTTTAATCCTTTAAGTTTACCGAAATGTTCTTTTATAGTCATCATGTCTGCAATCATTTGTGTTGGATGTCATTCATCTGTTAAACCATTTCAAACAGGAACACAAGAATATTTTGCTAAATCTTCAACATCCTTTTGTTTAAATCCTCTAAATTCTATTCCATCATAGAATCTTGACAATACCATTGCTGTATCTTGAACTGATTCTTTTTTTCCGAATTGACTTGAAGAAGAATCTAAATATGTTACATGCATTCCTAAATCATATGCCGCAACTTCAAATGAACATCTGGTTCTAGTTGACGTTTTTTGAAACATAATAACAATTGATTTACCTTCTAATTGCTTGTTTACAATTCCTAATCTTTTTTGTTGTTTTAATGTAATACTTAAATCAATTAAGTATTTTATTTCGTCAGATGTAAAGTCTAACAATTTTAGAAAATCTTTATTTTTTAAATTAAACCCCATACTTGTTAATATTATATTATCAATGTTAGAAAATGTATTAGATAAATAAAAAAATTCAAAATTAAATAATTTATGTTATAATATTTTTGTAAAATTAAATTATGTCATTCATTTCAAATAAAGAAAGATCAAAAAAACTTAGAAAATTAACAAGTGGGAACTTATTTAGAAAATGACTTTTAAGTTCAGTAATTTTATTATCGGCAGTTGTAATGTTCTTAACGTTCTTTTCAATGCTTATTACATTAATAGATTATCCTATTATTAATCACCCATGAGTAAAACATATCTTAATCATTGACACTAACGATGAAGGTAACGTTTATTTAACAGAATTTGGATTTATTAATCTAATATTCTATGCAGTTTTAGTAGTATTAAACATAATAGCTTTCATCGTTGTATTAACAATGAAATCTAGTAGAGAAACATTTAAACAAACTACAATTTTAACTTCCACTCCATTATCTGGAAGAAAAAACAAAAAAAATGCAGCTAAAACAACAAAAGAACGTGTTGGCATTGGTGCTTAATATATCATAGAAACAACACAAAAAAAGAGACAACAAGTCTCTTTTTTATTTTTATAATATGTTATAATTAACTATAATTATTATGTTTAAAAAATTATTATGTTTAAAAAATCAGCTTTAATAATTTTAGATGGAATCGGAATTTCCAAAAATAAAAAAGGTAATGCATTTCTTAATGCTAGAAAACCAAATTTAGATAATTTAGTTAAAAATTATCCATTTTTAAAAATTAACGCTTCAGAAGAATTTGTTGGTCTTCCAAAAAAACAAATGGGTAATTCTGAAGTCGGTCATTTAAATATTGGAGCAGGTAGAATTGTCTATACAGGTCTTTCATTGATTAATAAAGAAATAAAAGATAAATTATTTTTTAAAAATAAAGCATTTTTAAATGCAATTAATCATTGTAAAAAAAATAATTCTAAACTTCATATTTTAGGATTATGTTCTAATGGTGGGGTACATTCTTCTTTGCAACATATTTTTGCATTAATGGATATAGCTAAACAAAGCAATATTCCAACTGTTTTGCATTGTTTTACAGATGGAAGAGATGTATCACCTAAATCTTTTATCAATGACTTAAAACAAATTGAATTAAAAGCAAAAAAAACAAATGTTAAAATAGGATCTGTTGGTGGAAGATTCTATGCAATGGATAGAGATAAAAGATGAGAACGTGTAGAAAAAGAATATCTAACATTGATAGGAAAAGAAAAAAATAGTTTTAAAAATTTATCACAATATATATCTCAATCATACAAAAACAATATTACAGATGAATTTATTGTTCCTGCATATAATGTTAACTATAAACCTTCTGAAATTTTTATAGCTAATAATGATGCAATAATATTTAGTAATTTTAGACCAGATCGAGCTAGAGAATTAAGTCACTTAATATATGGATCACAATACTATGATTTCATTCCTAAATTCAAACTTAATAACATTTATTTTGTAACAATGATGAATTATGAAGGAATTACTCCTAGTATAGTAGCTTATCCACCAGTAGACATTAAAAATACATTAGGTGAAATTATTTCAAAAAATAATTTAAAACAAGCTAGAATTGCTGAAACAGAAAAATATGCTCATGTAACATTTTTTATGGACGGAGGAAAAGAAATTGATTTTAAAAATGAAAAGAAAATTTTAATACCAAGTCCTAAAGTAAAAACATATGATCTTGCTCCTGAAATGTCAGCATTAGAAATCACAGAAAACATCATAAAAGAATTTGATAAACAAGATGTGATAATCGCCAACTATGCAAATGGTGACATGGTTGGACATACAGGAAACTACCAAGCAGCGATAAAAGCAGTAGAAGTTGTTGATCAACAAATAGGTAAATTATTAAAAGCAGCGAATGATAAAAAATGAACATTATTTATTATTGCAGATCATGGAAATTGTGAAGAAATGATTGATGCTAATGGTAATCCAATCACTAAACACACATTAAATCTTGTCCCTTTTATAGTAACTGATAAAAAAGTCAAGCTAAATAAAGATATAGTAGGTTCGTTATCTAATGTTGCTCCTACAATCTTGAATTATATGGGAATAAACATTCCTAAAGAAATGACAAGTAAGTCATTAATTAAAAAATAATTATTTTTTAAATTTAATAATTAATTCCTTTAAAATTTTACTACCAACAACAGGGTTTGCCTTTCCTTTTGTTTCTTTCATTAACATTCCGATAAAGAATTTTTCAACCCGTTCTGGTCTTGATTCATATTGATCTAGCATTGTAATATTAGATTGAATAATTTTTTCTAGTATATTAGAAATTGATGAATCATCAAATGTTGGTTGATTAGCAAAATTTTTGATTAAAGATTCAAAAGACTCATTCATAATAACAATTTTATTTAAAATTTCTTTTGCATCTTTTGCATTAATACTATTAAGTTTTAACGCATTTAACATTTTACTAATATCATTAATTTGATTATTTGCTAAGAAATCGATTGTTTTTTTGTTTTTATTTAATAAGCCCATTAATTCTATTACAACTCATGTAACACACAATTTTGGATTGTTCACATTTTTATTAGCTTCTTTGAATAATTTAAATAAACTATAATCATTTAAAAGTTGATTTATCAAATTATCGTTTATACCATCTTCTAATAATTTTTGTTTGATTGTATCTATATTATTTTTAATGTTTGAAATAGCATTATTAATAAAATCATTAGATAAATTTAAAGAAATAATATTTGGTTCAGTAAAATAACGATATTCATCAACATTTGTTTTAGAACGCATGAAAATAGTTTGTTGTTTAGCTTCATCTCATCGTCTTGTTTCTTGAACAACTTCTTTGTTGTTTTTTAATAATTCTGATTGTCTTTTGATTTCATAATTAATTGCTTTTGCAACATTAGCAAAAGAATTTAAGTTTTTTATTTCTACTTTAGTACCAAAAATATTTGAATCTTGTTTCATCAATGAAATATTTACATCAACTCTCATCGATCCATCTTCCATTTTAGCATCTGATACCTCTAAAAAACTTACAATTCTTTTCAATTGAGTTAAATAATTTATTGCTTCATCAGCAGAATTCATTTCGGGTTGTGAAACAATTTCAATTAATGGTATTCCAGCCCGATTATAATCTAAAACAATTTTATTGTTTTCAATAATTTGTTTTGCTGTATCTTCTTCTATATGAATTTGTCTAACATGAATTTTTTTTGTTCCTATATCAATAAAACCTTTTGTCCCAATTGGGCGGTATTGTTGAGTAATTTGATAACCTTTAGGTAAGTCTTGATAAAAATAATTTTTCCGATCAAATTTAAGCAATTTATCAATGTTCATATGTAATGTGTGTGCTAATTCAATTGCTTTAATAACTCCTTCTTCATTAACACTTGGTAAAGACCCTGGAAGAGCTAAATCAATTTCATTGATGTTTGTATTTGGTTTATCATAGTGATTATTAGGACTAGAAGAAAACATTTTTGATTTTGTATTAAGAGCAACGTGAACCTCAATACCAATCACTGGTTTATAACTATTCATTTTTATCCTCCTCAAAAACATTTTCCATTGTGTATGCAATGTTTAACAATTTTTGATCTTCAAATTGCTTACAATTAAAGTTTAATCCAAATGGTAATTTTTTAACATATCCACAATTAATTGTAATTGATGGGCTTCCAGCAAAATTAGCTAGAATCAACAGCAAATCAGCATATGTAGTGTGTTTAGTTTTTGATTTAATAAACTCTATTGTAGGTGCAATAGAGGATGCACCTGGAATTAATAAACAATCAACATTATCTAGAATTTCATTAAATTTATTTACAATAAAACGTCTTGTTTTTTTGGCAGCAATAAACAATTTTTCAAAATTTTCATTTTGAGTAACATACGCTCCTAGTAAAAACCTTTTCTTTACTTGACTATTAAAAGCATTTGTCCTATTTTTTAATATCATATCTTGATAATTTTTATAATCAAGTGTAGAATCACCAAAAGTAATACCTGTAAAATTAGAATAGCAACTAATTCCTTCAATGTTACTTATTGTTTGATATACTGGGCCTAACAAATCAATAAACTTATCTTCCAATTTAAATTTTAAAATTTTAAAACCTTTTCTTTTAATTTTTTCTATACTTTCTAAATATAATTTAGATTCATCATCAGCAATATGTTTTTCTATTCCATCAATAATTCCTATGACTAAATTTTTTTGAATTTTTAAATTTTTGTATAAATCCGAACTTGAATTTAATTTTTGTGATGTAAAATCTTTTTCATCATGTTTAAAAATATAACTTGCAACAATCGCTGCATCTATAACACTTGTTGTAATAATCCCTAAATGATCTAAAGAAGGTGAATAAGGTAATACACCATAACGTGAAATTAATCCATATGTTGGTTTGTAACCAACAACACCTAAAAAAGATGCCGGTCTTCTAACCGAATCACCAGTATCTGTTCCAATTGAAAATACAGCAGCTCCACTAGCAACTGTATTGATTGATCCTGATGATGAACCGCCAGCTATTCTTGATTGATCCAAAAAATTTTTTACTTCTCCACTAAAACAAAATAACCCTGTTCCTGCCATACCAAATTCATCTAAAGAATCTTTTGATGTCAAAATAGCACCCTGAGATTTAATAATTTTATAAACAGTAGCATCAAAAGGCGATAAATAATTCTTTAAAAATTTAGATCCACCTGTTGTAATAAACTCACTTGTTGAAATATTATCTTTTAAACTATAAGGAATACAAGAAAGTAAATTATTAGGGTCAAAATGAAATTTATCATATTCATTTTTAATTACACACTTTGTTAATATTGAATTAGTTCCTTCTAATTTTATTTGGTTCAAATGAACAGTTTCTAATATATTAGAAACATCTATTGAATTATTTTTTAAACTTTCATGGATAGATAAAATTTTAGATTTTTTCATTGTTAATTTTTATATATTGTCCATCAAAGAATTTAGAATTTTTAAAATATGATTTAGGTTCATTAATTTGTACAGGGATGTCTTTTCTTAAAATAGAACAAGAAATACTTACAGGATAATCCATTGGTTCTAAATTATTAATATCAAATTGATTAAATAAGTTTATATTATTTAAAAAATCATCAAAAGATTTTTCTAAATAACTAAGAGTTTGTTCGTCAATTTCAAAATAAAATTGTTCAGATAATTGTTTAATTTTTTTATTCATATTAGTTAATCATCAATGGAATATCTTTACTTTCTAACAAGTCTTCTTTGTAGTCATATCTAATTGTTGGGCAAACAATTCGATATACAGAGAATATTATAATTAAATTTATTATAGTCATAGGAACAAAAAGAATGACCCTTGCTGCTAATCAATAATCATATTGAAGAATAGAAAAGTCTTGATCAAAGACAGGTAGAGTGAAAATTTCCACAAAAGCATCAACACTAAATACAGTTACAAGAACGGGCGCAAAATATGTAAATCACTTTCCATCATTATTTCTTTTTAATAAAGATTTTTCTATTTTATTTTTAGCTATAATTTTCTTTCCTTCATTTTTTGAAATAAATTCTAAATGTTTTTTTGAAATGTGTTGAATTTTTTCTCCAGTAGATTTAAATAATTTTTTACGATATCTATTTATTGGTAAAACAAATTTAATTTTGTATTTAACTGTTTGCATTGAATAAATAAATTTTCAATAATTTGAAAAAATACAACAAATTCATAAAATAGCAGCAAAAATTAAAAAGAAGACCAGTAAAGTAATACATAAAAATAACTTACTAACATTAATTGTTAGATTAAAAAGAGATAATGTAAAACTATCAATTTGTAAAGATCAAACATAAAAAATTATTCCACTATAAACAATTGCTGTATATATTGTTGAATATATGCAAAATAAAAATTTATTATTTTTTGACATTACAATTAATCATTTGATAATTCCAGAAAAAAAACCAAAAGCTAAAGCTGAAACAAAATATCCATAATGAAACATTCCCGATGTTAATCCCACAGTTAATAAATCAGTTGTTCCGCCTATAAAAATTCCAATAATTGGTCCAAAAAGTAAGCCTCCGATTTTAATTAAAATACCTTCTATGGTCACTCTTCATCCAGGATAAGCACGGCAAATAATTGCTAAAACGCCCGCTGTAACTATTGTTAAAAGCAATATAGTTGCTACCGATATAGAAATTACCATAGCAATATTTGTTATTCCTTTAACACTAATTTTAGGAAAAATGTAATATCTTTGTTTACGAACAAAATAGTAATAAATTTTTCTAATTAATAAAAAGAACAAAGTCACAAAAACAATTGATAAAAAAACTAAAATTACTTGTCAATTAGTTAGTGGTTTATTCACATTAATATATTTATTATATTTATTTTAAATTAAATTTAATTCCCGAATTAAAAGTAATATATTCATTTAATAACCGAGTTAGCTGATTAAGAATTTTTTTGTTATTTGTTATTAAATCTAATTGATCCGTAAATAAAAAATAAAGATTTTTTGTAATGCTTAATGAAAAGTATTTTTCATTTTTTTCATAGCAATAATCACAGACTATTCCATGTTCTTTAAAACTAAAAGTTTTAAGTTTTTTTGAGCCACACACAGGGCAATGATCAACAATAATATTTAAACCAGTAAGTTGAATAAACTCTTTTAAAATTAATAAAATAATTAATTCAGTTGAATGAATCCCTTCTTTTAAATAATTTAATCATTTTTCATAAAATAAATATGTTTCATTTACAACAAAATCTGTTTTTAAAGCAATATCATTAAGTAAATATAAAACTTTTTTATTTTGGATAGATCAATTCGGTTGATCAATGTTATTAATCTTTTTTAACCTACTTAATTTGTTGTTGTTTCTTGATTCAAAAAAAATAATTTCCGATTTCGAACCATAAAATAAATTTCTAGAGTTTTTAGAATTTATTTTTCTTGATCCTAGAGAAAGACATGAAAATCTTTTTGTCGGTGTGATAAAAGTTAAAATATTATCAAATAATTGATAATCTTTAATATCAATCAAATAACCAAATAATATTTTTTCTGCCATATTAACCTGTTATTCTGTTAAGAATATTTTCATTATCTTTTCATTTTTCATTAACTTTAACAAATACTTTTAAATTAATTTTACAATCATATATTTTTTCTAATTGCTTTCTTGCATTCATTGAAATTTTTTTAATTACCTGTGCTTTTGAACCAACGATGATTGGTTTTTGAGATTTTTTTTCTACATTAATCAAAGCAGAAATATCTAAAACGTTCTTTTTTGGATCATAAGTATATTTTTCAATCTCAACATATGATGAATATGGTAATTCTTGTTTGGTGTTTAAATATATTTGTTCACGAATTAATTCAGAAACATAAAATTTATCATTTTCTATAATAGGGTTAATTATTTTGTCAGTTTTAGATAAATTTTTTTTAATAGATGATAATAATTGGTCAGTTTCATGATTAAGAAAAGAAGAACAAATAATATCATTAAATTTTAATAATTTTGTTATTTTATCAATTTTTTCTTCAATTTCTTTTTTGTTAGAAATATCTATTTTATTTACGACTAAAATTTTTGGAACATTATATTTTAATATTGATTTAATAATAAGCATTTCTTTTTCATCAAATGGTTGGTTTGGATCAGTAATTAAAACAATTAAGTCTGATTGTTTTAAGCTGCCTTTAATTTGTTTATTTAAATATGAGTCAAATTTATTTTTATTTAAACATATCCCAGGTGTATCACAAAAAATAACATTGATAAATTTATCTTTATAATTGTACTTAATTTGATTTCATGTTGTTTGTGGTTTAAAAGTAACAATTGATATTTTTTTATTAGCTAAATTATTAATTAGTGTAGATTTACCTACGTTTGGTTTTCCAACAATACTAATTCATCCTGTTTTTAACATATTTAATTAAATAGTTGGATTATTTTTGGAATAAAAATAATTAAACCTACAATAATTGAAGAAATAGTAAGAATTAATGTTGAAGCAGCAGCTATATCTTTTATTTTTTGAATATTGTAGTTATATTCAAACTTTGAAGTATCAACAATATTCTCAATTGCTGTATTAACTAATTCAGAACTGATAATTACACTTATTAAAATGACAATGATACATCAATCTAGTGATGTCATCTGTTTATATAAAAATACCCCAACACCAATTACTAAAACAGAAATAATAACATGAATAACTAGGGAAATTTCTTCTTTAAGTGCAGTGTAAAAACCTCTTAAAGCATATAAGAATTTTTTAAACCCAATTTTCTTTTTTTGTTTTGAATTAATCATTTTATTAATAATTATACTAATAGAATAATTTATTTAATATCTTATTTTGTAATGAAATCATTTTATTTTCTTGTTGTTTTGTTTTATGTTCATACCCTAACAAATGTAAAACACCATGAATAAATGTATTTATCATATTTTGAGGATATGTTAAATGAAAAGATGGAGCTTTATTTTTAATTTGTTTTTCACAAAGATAAATTTCACCTAACAAACAATTTTTAATTTTTATTTTGCTGTCATTTAAAGCAAAAGTAATAACATCAGTTGGTTGGTTTTTTTGTCGATATTTATTATTGATTTCTTGAATTTTATTTTCAGACACAAACGACAAATCAAAAAAGTAGTCTTTATTGATTTTTAATTCTTTTTGCAACAAGAATAAAGATTTCATAATATTTTTATAAATTGATGGATTTTTTTGTTTTCATTTTTCATCAATAAAAAAATTTATCATAAATATATTTTATTAAAAATATATGAAACAAGAGTAATTTTTCCTAATTTAATTGTTAACGAATAACTACCATTATCTAAATAAAAGTCAGATTCTGTTGGGTTTAGATAATATCAATACTGATCATTTTCAGCTTCTTTAAAATAAATATAAAATAAAAAGTTAATTAAGTTTGATTCGATATTACATTTATTGATTTCATTTTTATTTATATAATTTTTTGTTTGTTTATCAAAGCACACCAAATACGTTTGATTATTTGATAGAACTAATGATTTTGTATTGTATTCAACATTAACAAAACAAAAAATGACCAACAAAATAGTGAAAGTTGATAATATAAATCAAATGATTAATCTATTTATTTTATTCATCAATAAATAGAATGGCAAAAAAAGAACTATTTTAATTCTTTTTTTAACTCATCATATTGTTTTTGATAATTTTCAAGCTTGGTTTTTTCTAAATTAACTTTTTCTTTAGGAGCTTTTTTAATAAAATTTTCATTAGCTAAAATTCCTTTAGATCTTTTAATTTCAAATTCTAATTTCTTTAATTCAGATAATATTTTATCTTTATTTTTTTGTGGGAATATTTTATTGTCAATTTCAATAATTAAATCTTTCTGTTTAAATACTCTCCAGTTGTTTTGTTCACGACATGAACTTATTGACACAAGATTGATATTAAACTTTATTAATAAACTTTTTAATCAATAAAGATTAGTTTTTTTGTTTGTTAATAAATTTATATTTATTACATCTGATTGTTTTAAATTATTTTTTATTCTAATGTCTTTGATTAAAAAATACAATTCTTTAAAAGGAGTAAAATCTATTTTTTTGGTTTTAACTAATTTAATATTTGTTGGATAATTAAATAACAAAATGGATTTAGATTTAAATATATTTTGAAAAATATGTTCTGTAATAAATGGCGCAATAGGATGAACTAAAATCAAAATATTTTTGAAAATCGTTAAACAAACTGTTGCAACTTCTTCTTTGTATTGATCATCATTTATAAATGGTTTAATGAATTCTAAATACTCATTACAAAAAACATTTCAAACAAAATTAATTAAATTTTTATTAGCTAATTGCAAATTATAGGAATCATAATGCTTTTTAATGTTTTTAATTATTTTGTTAAATTCATTTATGATTCATATATTAATTGGAAGTTTAACATTTTTTATTGTTTCATTTAAAACATTAGGGAAATTAATTTGAATGAAATTATTAGAATTTCATAATTTATTTAAAAATGATCAAAAATATTGAATTTTTGATTCATCATATCTTAAATCTTCACCAGCTGAAACAGTAGATGTTAAAAATAATCTCAAAGCATCTGTTCCATATTTTTCAATTAAATCCATTGGGTCTATTCCGTTATTTAATGACTTAGACATTTTTCTATTTTGAGAATCCCTAATCAACCCATGTAATAAAATGTTTTTAATAGGAATTTTGTGTTTAATTCATGAACACATGAATAACATTCTAGCAACTCAAAAAAACAAAATGTCATAACCCGTTACTAAAACATCAACTGGAAAAAATGATTTAAGTTTATCATTTGATAACAACGTAGTAATTGGTCATAAACCAGAAGAAAATCATGTATCAAATACTTTTTGTTCACGAACATAATTTTGTTCATCTTTAGGAGGATTTACACCAGCATATATTTTATTAGTTTTCTTTTCATATCATATAGGAATTTGGTGTCCTCAAACAAGATTTCTAGAAATACATCAATCATGTGTATTTTTTAATCAATTATTCATTAATTTATTAAATTTTTTTGGAATGATCATGTATTTTTCTTTTCATTTTAAAATATTTTTAAGATTCTTTAAGATTGGTGTCATCTTAACAAATCATTCCTTAGAAATTAAAGGTTCAATAATTTCTCCACTTCTTTCACTAATAGAAATTTGGTTCAAATATGTTTCAACCTTTTCTAATAATCCATGTTCTTTTAATTCATTTGCAATTAATTCTCTTGCTTTGATTCTATCTAAACCTTCGTAAGATTTATTTTTAGAAACGGCATATTTGTTTAATTTACCATCATAATTAATAACACCAACATAATTAGTTATTTTGTGTTTTATCCCTAATTCATAATCGTTGATATCATGCGCAGGGGTGCATTTCATAACACCTGTTCCAAATTTTTTATCAACATACTTATCACTTATAATTTTGATTTTGTTATTGGTTAAAGGGTTAAAAACAAATTCTTCAACATATTGTTTGTATCTTCTATCTGTAGGATTAACAAATAAGTTGGTATCTGCAAAAATAGTTTCTGGTCTAGTTGTAGCAACAACTAAATATTTATTTATATCATTACATAAATAATATTTACAATAATAAAGTTTAGAAGTTGTTTTTTTATACTTTACTTCTATATCACTAATAGCTGTTTGCAATTTACAATCCCAGTTAACAATTTTATTATCACGATAAATTAATCCGTCATTATATAAAGTAACGAAAGCTTCTAACACATTTTTAGAAGATTGATCATTAAGAGTAAATTGTTCATTATCATAAGATAAAGACAAACCTAATTTTGCTCATTGTGAGTGAATGTATTTTGATTGTTCAGATGATCAATCATAAATTTGTTTTACAAATTGCTCTCTCGATAATAAATATTTATTAACACCTTTTTCGTTAAGTATTTTTTCATATTTAGTTTGTGTAGCTATACCAGCGTGATCAGTACCAGGAACTCACACACAATTAAACCCGTTAAGTTTTTTATAACGAATAATTAAATCTTGAATATAACCATCTCAAGCGTGACCTAAATGTAAATGACCTGTAACATTAGGCGGCGGTAAAATGATAGAAAATCTTTTCTTTTTTGAGTTAATTTCAGGTTCAAAAAACTTATTTGTAACTCAAAAATTATACAAGTCTTTCTCTATATCTTTATGATTATATTTTTTTCTTTCAATCATATTGGTTTAGTTATTATAAGCAAAAAATATTAAAGAATTATATGATATTAACGAACTTCATGATGATGTCGACAACGTGCTGTATATGATTCTTCATCACCAATTACTATTCTTTTTTTATCATTTTTGTTCTTTTTGAATAATCTTTGTGTCTTAGTAGCTGGAGCTCCACAAACAGTGCAAATAGCTGTTAATTTTATTACTTTTTCAGCTACAGCTAATAAATTTGCTGTTACAGGAAATGGTTTTCCGCTAAAATCAGTGTCTAATCCTGCAGCATATACAATCACTCCATTATTAGCTAGTTTTTGACACACATCAACTAGGCTGTTAGGGAAAAATTGGATTTCATCTATTGCTACAACTTGTGGTTTTTCTTTGGCATTAAAAACATATTTAAGAATTTCGTTAGGATTTTTGATAATGATAGCACTTTCATATTTACCGCTTCTAGATTTGATTTCATTTTTTGTTCTTGAATCTATTAAAGGTTTAAAAATCATTGACTTTACTTCAGCATATTTAAGTCGATTAATTTTTCTTAATAATTCTTCTGACTTACCTGCAAACATTGGTCCGCAGATAACTTCAATTCACCCTTTTTGTTGTACAAAAGCGTTAAGTTTTGACATATTATCTTACAATTGTTTGTTTACGGTTGTTTCCAACAGAAACATATTTAATTGGAATTTTTAATTCTTTAGAGATGAATTCGATATATTTTTTACAATTTAAAGGTAGTTTATTATAATTTGTTACTTTAGTAA
Organism: uncultured Mycoplasmataceae bacterium; assembly: GCA_949282725.1. Taxonomy (GTDB): domain Bacteria; phylum Bacillota_I; class Bacilli_A; order Mycoplasmatales; family Mycoplasmoidaceae; genus Malacoplasma_A. The sequence goes on along the minus strand of CASDPP010000001.1, from coordinate 216,422 downwards.
TGTCTTCTTTTCATCCCTTGAATGTTTTATAAACAGGTTTACATTTTTTGTATTCTAATTCATCTGAAAGAATTGTTTTAAGAATTTTATTTTTATATTTATAACCAACACAAACATTAATTTTTTCGATACCTGTTAATACATCAATTAATGTTAAAGCTATTTCTGTTACCCCAGAAACTTGACATGAAAATTTTAACATGTTTAGATCTAATCACCCGACTCGTCTTGGTCTTTTTGTTACAGTTCCATATTCACAACCAGCATCTCTAATTTTTTTAGCTAATGGTCCGGTTAATTCTGTTGGAAACGGTCCTGATCCTACTCTAGAGGTGTATGCTTTAATAATTCCTAATACTTTTGTAATTTTATTAATACTTATTCCTGTACCACTACCAATTCCAGAAATAACTGAAGATGATGTTACATATGGGTAAGTACCCATATCAATATCTAAAAACGCACCTTGAGCACCTTCGAACAATATTTTTTTCTTTTTTTCATAAGCATTATTCAAAAGAGTGATAGTATCATGAATGTATGGTTTAATTTTTTGACCTAATTGATAATATTCATTAACTATTTTTGGAATGTCATTCATTGAATATCCGATTTTTGGTAAGATATCTTTTTTAGTTGTAAAAGAAAGAGTAATTTTTTTAGTTAAATTACTTTTTGATAGTAAGTCACACATTCTTACACCAACTCTTTGGATTTTATCAGCATAACAAGGACCAATTCCACATAAAGTTGTTCCTACTTTTTCTTTTCCTTTTAATTCTTCGTAATATTTATCAATCGCTCTATGAAAATCAAAAATAACATGAGCACGATCAGAAATAAACAAACGACCTTTAATCGAAAAATTATTTTCATTTAAATAATGAATTTCATTAATTAATGTTTTCGGGTTAACATTAACACCTTGACCAATAACAACAAATTTATTAGGTAAAAAAATACCTGAAGGAATTAATCTTAGCTTATATTTAACATTGTTAATTACAATTGAATGTCCGGCATTGTCACCGCCTTGAAAACGGACAATATAATCATATTTTTCACTTAACAAATCTACAAACTTTCCTTTACCTTCATCACCATATTGTGATCCAAGAATTAATAAACATTGATTTTTATCCATACATTATATTTATAATGTATTAAATTAAAAATGTAATTATTTTTTTAAACATTAAACTTAAAAAAACAAACATCTCCATCTTCAACCACATAATCTTTTCCTTCTAATCTAATTTTTCCTAGATTTTTTAAAGTTTGTTCTGATTTGTGTTCGAACATGTCATAACACGAATATACTTCTGCTTTGATAAACCCCTTTTGAAAATCAGTGTGAATAAGACCTGCACATTCGTTTGCACGCATTCCTTTATGAAATGTTCAGGCTCTAGTTTCTTGTTTGCCAAATGTAAAAAAAGTTTGTAAATTAAGTAGTTTATAAGTTGATAAAATTAAACGATCTAATCCCGTTTCTGTAATCTTTAAATCTTGTAAAAAACTTTGTTTATCATCATCATTTAATTTTGATATTTCATATTCAATATTAATTGATATTGGAATTACACAATCATTTGAATTTTTTTCAATGTATTGCTTTAATTTAATAAAATTTTCATTATTTTCTGGTTGATTAATTGACCCTTCATCAATATTAGCTATATAAATGACAGGTTTGTTAGTTAGAAGGTTAAGATTTTTAATAAAAAATTTTTCTTCTTCAGTTCAAGAAATAGATTTAACAAACTTATTTTGTTCTAACAAAGATTTAATTTTTTCGCAAACATTTAGCTCAATCATTGCATCTTTGTTTCCACTTTTTGATTTGGAAATTACTTTTGGTAAATGTTTGGTTATTGTTTGTAAATCAGCCAAAATTAATTCTAAATTAATAATTTCTACATCTCTCACAGGATCGACTGTATTATACACGTGAGTTATTGAATTATCTCCAAAGCATCTAACTACATGACAAATTGCATCAACTTCCCTTATGTTAGATAAAAATTGGTTACCAAGTCCTTCTCCTGTAGAAGCCCCTTTTACTAATCCGGCAATATCAACAAATTTACATGTTGCATATGTTATTTTTTGTGCTTGAGCAATTTTTGCTAATTCAATTAATCTTTTATCGGGAACTTTTACAATTCCAACATTAGCATCAATTGTTGCAAACGGATAGTTTGCTGCTAAAACTTGAGAATTTGTAATTGTGTTAAATAAAGTAGATTTTCCTACATTTGGTAAACCAACAATACCAGCTGAAAGATTCATATTATTAATAATAATTATAAAGATACCTAGAATAATTATTGATTTTTTTTATAAATTATTGTATTATTATAGTATGCTATATCAATAGTTTTGTATAGCAAACCGTATTGACTGGGTCTGAATTTATATAAAATATAAAACCTTAAGTTAAACGAGTCTGAATAAATATATATTAAATATGATTGCAATATTTGAAACAGGTTCTAAACAATACAAAGTATCAGAAGGTGATGTCATTTATACTGAAAAGTTAAATGAAATAGAAGGTAAAACTATTGTTTTTGATAAAGTATTAATGATTGATAATTCATTTGGTAGTCCTTATTTAAATGGAGCCAAAATTGAATGTGTTGTTTTAAAACAAGGAAAACAACCAAAATTAACAATTATCAAACATATTAGTCAAAAACATCATACAAAAAAACAAGGACACCGTCAACCTTATACGAAACTAGAAGTTAAAAAAATTATTTTAAAATAGTTCATGATTGAAATTTTTATAACTGAAAAAGAAATTAAGATTATTGGACACAATACAAAAAAACCAATTAATCAAAATCACGATTTAATTTGCGCGGCAGTTAGTGCTATTAGTCAATCAAGTTGTGCTTGATTTAAAAAAACTGATGCTATAATTAAAATAGATGAAAAAATTCCTTTATTTCATATAAAAATTTCTAAAGAAACAAAAGAAAACTTAAATAAAATTTATTTATTATCATTACAATTAATAGCAATTGCAAAACAATACAAAAAAAATATTAAGCTAAATATTAAAAAAGGAGAATAAAATATGACAATTAAAATTAACTTACAATTATTTGCTTCAAAAAAAGGTGTTGGATCTACAAAAAACGGCCGTGATTCACAACCAAAGTTTTTAGGTGCAAAATTAGCAGATGGGCAATTTGCTAAATCTGGACAAATTATTTATCGTCAAAGAGGAAATCGAATTTATCCAGGTAAAAATGTAGGTCAAGGAAAAGATCATACATTATTTGCAAAAGCAGCAGGAATTGTAAAATATTCAGTTTTTGGTGCTAATAAGAAAAAAGTAGATATTTTAATTAAATAATGAACAAAAACATTAAAAAATACAGTTTTATCCCGCAATATAACAACAATATTGCTGGTTGATTAAGTTTTAGTATTTTTGTTTCATTGTTTATTTTGGTTGCATTAGAATGTTGAAATTTAGTTAACATATGTCAATCAGGAATTAGTTCGGCTTCAGATTTTTTATGAAAATGATGAACAAAATGATGAAGTTATTTTACAGTTCAATCAAATTTTATTGTTTGTATTGTTGGTATAATGTATTGATTTAAAAAAGATAAAAATAAATTTAATTATTCAGCAATATTATTTAGCACGTCTTATATTACAATAACTATGCTTATTTATTGTGCTATTTTATTTCCAAGCGATGCATTTGCCGGCAATTTATTAAAATGAAATGCATATAGTTGAATTTTTAACATATTTGCTCATTTAATTGTACCAATAGAATCAATTATCTTTTTCTTTTTTGTTTTTAAAAATAACAACACTAACTTTAAAAATAAAAATTATTTTAGTACTTTGGGATATGGAATGATATATCCATGAGCATTTATTGTTTATGCGATGATAATTCCGTTTTTATCTAATTATTCTGTATATGGACAATTTACTAGTTTAAACCCAGCTGTTGATAACGGGGGAAATTTAATGCTTTTATTTTTTATCTTAGGAGCTTTTTTATTTTTTGCTTTTATTTCTCTATATTTTTTATATGCAAAAAAACAAAATGAAAAAAAATAATATTATCATAGGTTCGCATGTAAATTTTTGTGCACCAAAATATCTTTTAGGATGTATCGAACAAGCAAAACAATATAATGCTAATGCTTTTATGTTTTATACTGGAGCACCACAAAATTCAAAAAGAATTGATTTTAATAAATTAAACATAAATGAATATTTAAAACAATTATCTATAGAACAAATTAACCCTGAAAATGTAATTATTCATGCTCCGTATATCATCAATCTTTGTGTAGAAGACAAAGTAAGAAAACAATATGCAATTGATTATTTACTTAATGAAGTAAAAAGAATTGATTTGATTCATTCTAAATACCTTGTTGTTCACCCAGGATCAGCAATAAATGTTAGTAAAGAACAAGCAATTAAAAATGTTGCAGAAGTTATTAATAGCATTAATAAACATAACAAAAATGTTGTAATTTGTATTGAGACAATGGCTGGAAAAGGGAATGAAGTAGGATATGAATTTGAACAAATTAGTCAAATTATTTCATATGTTGATAACAAAAATCTAGTCGGAGTTTGTTTGGACACATGTCACATTAACGATGCTGGCTATAATGTTCATGATGTTAATGAAATTGTAAATAAGTTTGATAAAATTATAGGATTAAAATATTTAAAAGTTATTCATTTAAATGATTCTAAAAATCCTAATGGAGCTAAAAAGGATCGACACGAAAATATAGGGTATGGTAAAATTGGTTTTAAAACACTTTTGAAATTTGTTCATCATGAAAAATTGATTAATGTTACAAAAATTTTAGAAACTCCTTGATACAACAACAAACCAATGTATAAAGAAGAAATTAATTGTCTATTAAGTAAAAAATGAGTAGATTATAGATAACAAACATTAAAAATAATATATAATATTTATTGTTATGAAAAAGAGAATTGCAATAAATGGTTTCGGAAGAATTGGAAGACTTGTTTTCCGTGAATTAATTAACAAAAGTCAAGTAGAAATCGTTGGTATTAACGATTTAACAGATGCTAAAACATTAGCTCATCTATTAAAATACGATTCAGCTCATGGGATTATGAAAAACAAAATTTCATTTGATGAATCAAATTTAATCATTGATGATAAAAAAATTCCGATCTTTGCTGAAAAAGATCCAGAACAATTACCATGAAAATCATTAAATGTTGATTTAGTAATTGAATCTACAGGTAGATTTGTTGATAAAGAAAGCGCATCTAAGCACATTAAGGCTGGTGCAAAAAAAGTAGTTATTTCTGCTCCTGCAAAAGGTGAAATGCCTACAATTGTATTTGGTGTTAACCACAAAATACTTAAATCAACTGATACAATTATTTCTGGTGCTTCATGTACAACAAACGCATTAGCTCCTATGGTTGATGTTTTACATAAAAAATTTGGTATTGTAAAAGGTATGATGACCACTATCCACGCTTATACAGCTGACCAAAGATTACAAGATGCTCCACATAGAGACTTAAGAAGAGCACGTGCTGCTGCTGTATCAATGGTACCAACATCTACGGGTGCTGCTAAAGCAATCGGATTAGTATTAAGTGAATTAAAAGGTAAATTACACGGTTTAGCTGTAAGAGTACCTACAATTACTGGTTCAATTGTAGATTTAACTTGCGAATTTGAAAAAGATACTACAGTTGAAGAAATTAATAAAGTAATGAAAGATGCAGAAAGTGATACTTTAGGATACAATGCAGATGAAATTGTTTCATGTGATATCATTGGAGAAACTCATGGTTCGATCTTTGATCCTAAAATGACTATGGCTTTAGAAGTTAACGGTAAAAAAATGTATAAAGTATTTGCTTGATACGACAACGAAAGTTCATACGTTAACCAATTAGTAAGAACAGTAATTTATTTCATCGGATTATAATTTATAATTTATGTTTAATAAAAAATGTATTACAGATGTTAATTTAAAAAACAAAACTGTAATTGTTAGAGTTGACTATAACGTTCCTATTAAAGATAAAGTAATTACTGACAACAAAAGAATCGTTGCTTCTATTCCAACATTAAAACACTTAATTGAAAACAATTGTAAAATTATTCTTTTATCACATCTTTCAAGAATTAAATCTCTTGATGATATTAAAAGTGGCAAAAAATCTCTTAAGATTGTTGCTGACGAATTAAAAAAACAACTAAAAAATGTGAATGTTATTTTCTGTGAAGAAAATACAGGAAAAAATGTTATTGATCAAGTTAATAAATTAAAACCTCAAGAAATCTTAGTTTTAGAAAACACTAGATATAATGATGTTAATGAAAAAGGAGAAGTCGTTAAAAAAGAATCTAAATGTGATCCAGAATTAGGCAAGTTTTGGGCTTCATTAGCAGATGTATTTGTAAATGATGCTTTTGGTACAGTTCATAGAAAACATGCGTCAAATGCTGGTATAGCAAACAACATTAAAACATCATGCATTGGTTTTTTAATCGAAAACGAATTAGAAAATTTACAAAAGGTTGCAGATAAACCACAAAAACCATTTATTTCAATTGTTGGTGGTGCAAAAATTAGTGATAAATTAAAAGTTGTTGAACAATTATTAAACAAATCTGATAAGGTTCTAATCGGTGGAGCTATGGCATTTACTTTCTTAAAAGCTCAAGGACATAACATAGGTAAATCACTAGTAGAAACAGAAATGGTTTCAACGGCTAAAAACATGCTAGACAAATATGGAGAAAAAATTGTTCTTCCAGTTGATTTTTATTGTGCTCCTAACTATGAAGATGTTGAATCTACATATCGTACATTAGATCAAGGATTAGAAGGATTAATGGGATTAGATGTAGGACCTAAAACAACAAAAATCTTTGAAAAAGAATTAGCTAATGCTAAAACTGTCATTTGAAATGGACCAATAGGAGTTAGTGAGTTTAAAAACTTTTCTAATGGTACAAAAGAACTTTGTAACATATTAAAAAAATGTCATAATGAAAATAAAACATTTATAGTTATTGGTGGTGGAGATTCAGCAGCAGCAGCTATTAACTTAGGATTTAAAGAATCCGATTTTGGTTTTATTTCTACTGGTGGAGGCGCATCATTAGCGTTAATCGAAGGATCTTCTTTACCAGGAATAGAATCTATTCAAGACAAATAATAAAATATTAATGTATTTTAAAAAGAGGTCATAAACCTCTTTTTTTTATTTTATTAACTGAAAGATACTAATTGAGACACAATTACTAAAGATAAAGATAGTATTCCAATAAATGTTAAGAATTTTCACGAAGCTTTATAATAAGTATTTAATTCTATTTTTGATAGTGAACAAGACGCAACAAATGGACCTGCTGAAGGGGAAGATAAATTAATAAATCCACTTGCTAATGAGAATGAAGTAATACTTGCTGAAACAGATAATCCGGCATTTGTTAAAGCAGGGCCAACTGTTGGGAAAGCCAAAGATGCTAATCCACTAGTTGAAATAATAAAGACTGATAATAGTCCAAAAATTAAGAATAATACTATCGAAAATAGTATATGGTTCATAGAAGAAGCCATATTAGTTATTTGATCAACTAAAATTTGACTTGTTTTTGAATTTTCTAATAATTTTGAAAGACCTCTAGCAATTGCAATAATAAACCCTACCCCTAAAAAATCTTTTGCACCTGTAAAGAAATTATTTATAAATTCTTTTTCGTTTTTTCAAGTTAATGCACCAACAATAAATGATGAAACCAAAAAAACAAAAGACATTTCTACTGTTGATCATTGTCCAATAGGATTTAAAGAACTTATAAAAGGGAAGCATTTTGCTAATTGATCGTGAAATCAAACAAAACCACTAAATCCAGTTAAAGATTGTCAATCAATGACACCTAAAATCATGACAGCAAATGTAAACAAAAAAACAAACAAAATAATCTTTCTTTTTGTTGTAAATTGAACTGTATTTTTAAGATCTATTTTAAATGTTTTTAAATCTTCTTTCATTGAATTATAAACAATAGATTTTTTAGGATCATTTTTGATTTTATATGCTCGATAAGTTACATATGTAATTCCTGATATAACTAAAGCAAAATAAACTATTAATCTTCACCCGATACCAGTTGAGACTGTTAAACCTGGAACTTGTGATGATTCAACAGCAACACTAATTAAAAAAGGATTAATTGTTGATCCTGCAACACCTAATCCAGCGCCAAACAAAATAACAAACAACGTTGTTATTTTATCAAAACCACCAGCTAATAAAACTGGCATTAATATTAAATAGAAAGGAATAGTTTCTTCACACATTCCAAATGTTGTTCCTCCAATAGAAAATAAAAGCATTAATATTGGTATTAATCAAATTTCTTTTCCTTTTATTTTTTTTGTTAATGAAGTAATTCCAGCTTCTAAAGCCAAGGAAGAGTTCACTAATTGTAAAAACCCACCAATAATTAATAAAAATACAATTAGTTGCGCTGCATCAGCAAAACCATAAATTGGTGATAAAAATCCATCCAAGATTCCTGGAATTGTTGCATCAGAAGGTAAGATATTAAAAATAAATAATATTCAGATAACTAAAATAATTGCAAAAGAAAGTAAAAACAAAATAGAATAAGCACTAAGAGATTCACTTTTACCAATTTTTAGTTTTTTAGTAAAAATTTTGTTAGTTATATAACAAAAAATTAAATTTACTATAGGAATGACAGACAAAAAATAACTAATTACAAATAATTTTTCTTTTTGTAAATTAAAACCAAATAATAAGAAAAAAATTATTAATCCACCAAAAACAAAAGAAAATATTGCACCAAAACACACGCTAGATATAAAAACACCTTTATCAGTTAATGTATGTTTTGATCAAGAAATTATAGACAAAATTAAAAAAATGTAAAAATATGAATATAAAACTTCTAGTCAAAATGTTGTTTTTAATATTTTTTTGTAATTGTTAAATTTATTTGTAAACCCCTTTAATTTATTCATATTATTCTCATTCAATTGTTGCTGGTGGCTTTGATGTTATATCATAAACAACACGGTTAATGCCATCTATTTCATTTGTAATACGATATGATATAATGTCTAAAACATTATAAGGTATTTTTGCGTAATCTGCAGTCATTCCATCCACCGAAGTAACAGCTCTAATTACTAATACATATTCATAAGACCTATTATCACCTTTAACACCAACAGATTTTTGATTAGTTAAAACTGTAAAGTATTGTCATATTTGATTATCTAATTTAGTTTTTTTTATTTCTTCTCTTAATATTGCATCAGATTCTTGAACTAATTTAATTTTTTCAGAAGTAATATCGCCAATAATTCTTATTGCTAAACCCGGACCAGGAAATGGTTGTCGATAGACGATATCTTTTGAAAGACCTAATTCTAAACCAAGTTTTCTTACCTCATCTTTAAATAATGAATTTAAAGGTTCAATAAGTTTAAATGACATTTTTTTAGGTAGTCCACCAACATTGTGATGTGATTTAATAGTTTTTGCTGAATTAGTACCAGATTCAATTAAATCTGTATATAAAGTTCCTTGAACTAATCATTTAATGTTTTTAATTTTTTTAGCTTGTTTTTCAAATTCTTGAATAAATAGTTTACCAATAATTTTTCTTTTTCGTTCAGGATCAGTAACATTTTTAAGTGCAGTGAAGAAAATTTTTGATGCGTTTATTGGGATTAAATTAATTTTTAATTTATTTCTTACTTGTTTGATAACATTTTGAGTCTCTTCTTTTCTTAATAAACCATGATCTACAAAAACACAAGTTAATTGATTACCAATTGCTTTATGTACTAAGGTTGCTGCCACCATTGAATCAACCCCACCACTTAAAGCACATATAACTTTATCTTTTCCAACCGTTTCTTTAATTTTCTTAATTTGATTATCAATATACTTTGAAACAGTTCATTGCTTTTTTGCATTACATATTTTAAATATGAAATTGTTAATTAATTTCATTCCATATTTTGTATGAGACACTTCAGGGTGAAACTGAACACCAAAAATTCTTTTTTTATTATTTGCAATAACAGCATTATTACATGTTTTAGTTGATCCTAAACAAATAAAATCATTAGGTAGTTTAACAACTTGATCAGTATGAGACATTCACACTTGTGAAGATTTAGGAATATCATCTGTTAATTGATTTTTGTTTTTTAAATTTAATGAAGCAAAACCGTATTCACGGTGGTTTATTTTTTGTACTTTTCCATCAAATATGTGAGATATTAATTGCATACCGTAACATATTCCTAAAATAGGAATATTTAATGAAAAAATTGCTTTATCTATCTTCATTGCATTTTTTTCATATACAGAACTCGGACCACCAGATAAAACTATTCCTACAATATTTTTTTGTTTTTTTATTTCTTGAGCTGATATTTTATGACTACAAAGCTCACTGTAAACACCTAATTCTCTAATTCTTCTAACAATTAGTTGATTATATTGACTTCCAAAATCTAAAACAATAACTTTATTTTCCATGATAGTTAGGTGAATTTAATGTAATATCAAGATCATGAACATGTGATTCGTTAAATCCAGAAATACTAATATAAACAAACGAAGATCTTTTCTTTAATTCTTTAATATCTTTTGCACCACAATAGCCCATTCCAGATTTTAAACCACCAATAATTTGATATAAAACATTATCTACCGGTCCTTTACAAAGCATCTTTGCTTCTACTCCTTCAGGTACAAATTTAGAAGGCACTTGGTTGTTTTGAAAATAACGATCACTCGATCCTCTATTCATAGCAGCTAATGATCCCATTCCGACATATTTTTTAAATTTCTTTCCTTTAATTGTTATAACTTTTCCAGGTGTTTCATCCGTTCCTGCTAGCATACTTCCTAGCATAACACAATCAGCACCAATTGCTAAAGCTTTTGTAATATCACCAGAATATTTAATTCCTCCATCAGCAATTACAGGGATTTTTTTCTTTTTTGCATATGAAACGACATCAAACACAGCAGTTAATTGAGGAACACCAACACCAGAAATAATTCTTGTTGTACAAATAGAACCAGGACCAATACCAACTTTTAAGCAATCAGCTCCTGCTTTAATTAAATTTTTCGCTGCTTTTTTAGTAGCAATATTACCAGCTACTAATGTAATGTTTGGATATTTTGCTTTGATTTCTTTAATTTTAGTAACAACATTATATGAATCTCCATGAGCACTATCTAATGTTAAAATATCTACTTCTGCTTCAACTAAAGCTTTTACACGATCTAAAGCATCTTTTGAGATAGAAATAGCAGCTCCAACAAGTAAACGATTTTTTTTATCTATTGCAGCATCAGGATATTTTTTAAAATTTATTTTGTGTTTTTTAACTTTTCTTACCATTTCACTTTGTTTTTGAATTGATAAGTTTTTATGAATAAAAGCTAAACCACCATTTAGTGCCATGCTAATAGCCATTTTATCTTCACTAATTGTATCCATTGCAGCAGAAACAATAGGGATATTTAAATTAATTTTACTAGACAATTTTGTTTTAACACTAACATCACTTGGAATTACATTCGAATGTTTAGGAATTAATAAAATATCACCAAATGTATATCCAGATTTAACTTTTTTCTTTAAATTCATATTAATAAATAAATTATTAAATAATTTATTATGAATTATAATACATTTTATAAGGATATTTTAAAAATAATAATTAGATTTTTGACAATATGACAAAAATTGGAATAATTTCAAACAAAAACAATCTAGATATTGCAAAAGAAATTATCAGTTGGGCTAAATATTCTATCCCAAAAGCTCGTTTTGTTTTATGTAATAAAAATAATGAGGCTAATTCAATTATCGAAAATGCTAATGAAATAGTGAAAAAAATTAACTCAAAAACTATTACAAGAGCAATAGCAATTGATGATTGAGGTATTTGTTCGTTTATGTATTTGTCAAAATTTAAAAACTTAATGGTTGCTCAGTTAAATAATGAATATAACGCTCATATGACTATGAGACATAATAATGCTAACGTTTTAACATTTGGTTCTAAAATTTGTACAATTGATGAAATGAAAAATTATATTAAAGCATTTTATGAAGATTTTTATGAAGGAAATCGTCATGTAGTAAGACTTGACATGATAAGTGAAATTTTAAGAAAGGAAAAAACTAAATAACTATGAAAATAGCGATCGGTTGTGATCATGCGGGATATCAAACAAAAACACAATTAATTAAAGTTTTAGAATCAAAAGGATATGAAATTATTGATTGTGGGACTTATAACGAAAATACTTCTACTCATTATCCAATTTACGGATATGAAGTTGGTAGACAAGTAGCGACTAAAAAAGCGGTTTTTGGCATTGTGTTATGTGGTTCAGGAATTGGTATTACTAATGCAGCCAATAAGGTTCAAGGTGTAAGAGCTTGTTTAGCAGAAAGTGTTTCAACAGCATTAATAGCTAAAAAATACTATAACGCTAATGTAATTGGTATTGGTGCACGAGTTTTAGGGATAGATTTAATTACTGAAATAGTTTTAACTTTTGTTAATAAAAGATATGATGGTAGTCATAAAGATGAAATTAAAAAAATTGATGCTGTTATTCAAAACAAAAATCATCAATCAGATTTTTTCATGCCATTAATAAAAAAATGGGAAACAGGAAAATATACAAAAAATGTTAAACAAGAAAAAATTCCAATTCCTAAAACATTTAAAAAGTAAAATTAATTATCTTTAAATTGAGTTTTCACTCTTCTTAGTTGGTCAATTATTTTATCAACACAAAAATTAATAGCAGCCGTAACTTCATTGCCTGTTCCTTCTGCTCTTAAAAGCCCTCTTGTTTTAACAGAAACATTCATTCTCACTGTATAACTTTGTTGTTTTGGATAAAAAACAACTTCTGTTTTCACATTTGGCATCACAAAATGAAATTTTGAGAATTTTTCAATTTTTTCATCTATGTATGAAGCAATTGAATCATTTTTGTTACATCCTTTTCATCTAATAGTGTTTGTCATATTTTTCTCCTTCTTATTTAATTATTTATAATCTTTAAGTATATTTTTTGCTATTTCTTTTGCTTTGTTTGGTGATACAAATTTTTTAATCACAGCTAATGCTAAATCAAAAGCTTTCGCTGGCCCTGTAGCAGTAATAAAGTTTTTATTTACAACTACATCTTTTTTTACATAGGATTTACCCAAATGTTTTTCAAAACCAGGATAACATGTCATCTTTATTGTTTCCGGAAGTCCTAATTCACTAAAAACAGTAGATCCGGCACAAATGCTTATGAAAGTAATATTTTGTTTTTGATAGTTATTTTTGATGTGTGTATGAAGTTTTTGTGCTAATTGGGGATTTAAAATGTTTTTTACACCTTCTAATCCTCCAGGAATATAAATCCCATTATATTTAGAAAGGTTTTCATTTGCTAATAATTCGTGTGATATGATTTTTGTCCCATGAGCCAATGAAACATTTTTCTTTTTATGAATTGATAAAAGTTTTACAATTAATCCTGCACGATTTCATAAATCATAAGGAATTACTACCTCCATGTCTTCGCTACCGTTAGCTAAAATAATGCATATTCTTTTCATAATAATATTATAATGGATAAATATTATTTCTTGCAAACAACAACAAGAGCAGGAGAAAGTAAGATGTCATGAATTTTATAGCCTTTTTTAATAATTTTTACTACTTTATTATCTTCTAATTCAGCACTTTGTTGTGTTTCAAAACATTCCATATATTCAGGGTTAAATTCATCACCGATTGCTATTGGAATTTCTTTAATACATCCTTTTTCTAAAATGTTTTTTAGCATTGATAAATACATCTTAAAACCAACTTGATAATTTTTTATTTTAGGATCTGAAGGTTCAAATGACAAAACGCTCTCTAGTTGATTTACAACATCAATTAATTCTAATGCATATGGTTTAAATGCAAATTTCTTTATTTGTTCAATTTCTGTTTTTTGTTTTTGCTCAAACTCTTTAATTTTAGCATCAACAATAGCTTTTGCTTCAATTGCTTTTTTGTTAATTTTTTCTACATAATTTTGATTCATCTTATTAATTTCATCAACTAATGATTCGTTTTTTTTACGTAGTTCATCAATTTCTTTTTTTAACGAAATAATTTCTTCGTTGGTTTGATGTTTTATTTGATTTTTTTGTTCTACTTTTTGTTTTTCTTTATTTGACATATTTCCTCCTATTTTTTGCTATCGTTATAATACTTTGTAAATTTTTGAATGTACGAATTAGTTTCAACATTATCTTTTTTAATAAATTCTTTTAATTTATTGATTTCTTCTTTTGTATATCTAGCTGGTTTAGTATAAACTATATTTACTATTAAATCCCCGTGTCTGTTTAAAAAAGTTTTATATGAATTTTTAACTCCTAATCCAGAAACTGTTATTTGTTCTCCGTTGCCTGTTCCTGGTGCTATTTTAATTTCTTTTAATCCATAAGGTGTTGGAATTTGAATCGTTCCACCTGTAATGGCTAAAAGTGGATCGACATAAGCGTTTGTATAAATATCATTATTTCTTCTCCTAAAGAAATTACTTTCTTCTACTAGGACTTCAATATACAAATTTCCTATATTTGTGCCAAATGAGTTACCTTTACCTTCAAAGACTAATACTTCACCTGAATTAATTCCCGGTTTGATTTCTAAATCAATATCAATTGTTTTATCAATATATTTTTTTCCATTACATTTAGGACATTTTTTACTAATGATTTTACCTGTACCATTACATTTAGGACAAACAGATTGAGTTTGCATTATTCCTAAAAAAGAACGTTGTTGTTTAATAACAAAGCCTGTACCATTACAATTTGTACATGTAGATACATCTGAATCTTTTTCATATCCTTTACCATGACAATGATCACAAGTTTTTTTTACATTTAAACTTACTTTTTTTTTAATTCCTTCAATTGATTGTAAAAAACTTATTTTTAATTGGGCATGAATATCTAGATCATATGGAACAGTGTTAGTTTGTTTTTTGCCTCTAGATCTTCTACCACCAAAAATTCCAGATATGAAATCTTCAATGTTATCACCAAAATCACCACCAAAATTAACATTAGTTCCTTGACCACCAAAAAATTCATTAAATATATCAAATGGATTTCTTCCGCCGGTAAATCCGTTACTGTTTAAACCGTCAAATCCATATGCATCATAAGTTTGTCTTTTTTGTGGATCACTTAATACTTCATATGCTTCATTTATTTCTTTAAATTTCTCTTCAGCATCAGGTTCTTTGTTACGATCAGGATGATATTTCATCGCTAATTTTCTAAAAGCCTTTTTAATTTCATCCGCTGTAGCAGAACGAGAAATATTTAAAACTTCATAATAATCACGTTTATTTTTAGGCATAAAACTATTATAACACATATTTTAGCAATTAACTATTAAAAGTGCTAATTTATAAATCTAATATATAAAAAAACAAAAAGTCCTATTTTATAAGGACTTTAGTTTCATATATGGAGCAGATGACGAGAATCGAACTCGCGTTTTGACCTTGGCAAGGTCACATTCTACCATTGAACTACATCTGCATGTATCAATATTATACTTATTAAATTAACTAAATGGAAAAATATCAATATTTTTTTTATTATTTTAAAAAACTTATATAATATAAAAAGGTTACTTATAACGGACGGATAGCGAAGTGGCCAAACGCAGCTGACTGTAAATCAGCCACCTTAGGTTTCAGTGGTTCGAATCCACTTCCGTCCACCATGTGTTGGGTTGTAGCCAAGCGGTAAGGCATCAGATTTTGATTCTGACATGCGTTGGTTCGAATCCAACCTACCCAGCCAAACGTCCCACTAGCTCAGCGGTAGAGCATTTCACTTTTAATGAAGGGGTCCGGAGTTCGATTCTCCGGTGGGACACCATTATGCTGAAGTGGCGGAATGGTAGACGCACAGGACTTAAAATCCTGTGGTGGCAACACCGTGAGGGTTCAAGTCCCTCTTTCAGCACCATTGCGGGTATAGTTCAATGGCAGAACTATAGCCTTCCAAGCTATTAATGTGAGTTCGATTCTCATTACCCGCTCCATTTGAAATCACATCAACCGTTGGTTGATTTTTTTATTTAAAAATGAAAGAACAAAAGTTTATAAGCAAAGAATTAAGAGCACATAAACTATACGCTAATAAAAATATTTTTAAAACAGTTTTAATTGTAGCAATACCTGGTTTATTAATATCTTTAATGAGTGGTATTTATGTTTTTGCTGATCAACTTTTATTAACAACTTTAGTTCCTAAAGATCCTTATCATGATTTTTTACACATATATGATTCAGGAAATTTTAGCATCCATGGAGAAGGACTAGAAAACTATATTATTGATTTACTTAAAAAATTAAATACAGATTTAGGATCAAATTATTCATTAATGGATACCGCTTCAATTGTAAAAAGTGCTGTAGCAATTACATGTCCAATAATGAATATTATTAATGCTGTTCCAAATATTGCTGCTGTTGGAGCGGGTACTTTATATGGTCAATGTATTGCAAAGAACAATAAAGATAAAGCAAACCAAATATGAAAAACAACATTCTATTGTGCTATTTTTATTGGTTTATTATCTTCATTTGTTTTTGCTAGTATTAATAATGCATTATTAAGTTCCTTAGCTGGTAATCAAATTGTTATCGAGCCAGGAAAGACAACATTGTCAGATCAAGAATTAAGTGATATCAATGAATATTTTAAAATAGGTAGAGCAACACAAATTGCTTGAAGTCATGAATTTTTAGACATTTTATGTTGAAGCTCAATTTTAAATGTATTTATTTTGTATTTTTCATTTATGGTTAGAGCTGAAGGTAAATTATTATTTATTACTACAGCTGAAGTGGGATGTAACATTTTAAATGTTATTTTTGATTGAATTTATATTTCATTTGCCCATGCAGGAATGATGGGTGGAGGTTTAGCTACCCTTACAGGATGAAGTGTAAACGTTATTGTTTATGCCACATATATTTTATATTTATCAAGAAAAAACCAAACTTGAATGAAATACCGGATTCTTTTACCAGATTCACCTATTAAAATTTCATTTACAATATTAGTTCCTGTAATTATTTTAGGAATTTCTGTTTTTTTAAGAAATTTAGCAAACAATATTGCTAATGCGGTTTTTATTAGTAAACTTGCAGATGTGGCTGATCATGTACCAAGTCAAGGCGGAGGGCAATATTGACAAGAGCTATCAGGGGCTGTTTGACCAATAACATCATTATTTTTCTATGCCATTTTCGGTATTGCAGATGGAGTAAGAGGATTTGTTGCATATAACTATGCAAGATCTAAATTTCAAAGAATTAGAACAATCTATTGATATTCAATTCTTGTTTCATTTATATATGCAATAATTGTTTATGTTTCTTTAGCAACATTCATGGGTACATGATTAATTAAATTATTCGATCTTCCTCAATCAACTCAAGGAGACATGAGAAATTATTTAACAATTCAAGCCTTATTCATTCCAATGGTTTCTTTAACAATTGGTGGTTTATTGATATTCCAAGCAACAAATCAAATGTGATTAGCTAATATAGTTGCCCTTATTCAAGGATGTTTAACATTTCCGATCGCTTCAAGTATTATGTATGCAATCGCGGTACAAAATCAAAACACCTATATATTTGTCGGAACAAATCCTTTAAATACATCAATGGCTGGAATCATTGTTCAAACAATTTCAATAACTTACTTGTATAAATTCTTAGGAAAAATAAGATATACAATAAGATTTTATGATCGTGACAAAAAA
This sequence comes from uncultured Mycoplasmataceae bacterium, assembly GCA_949282725.1. Taxonomy (GTDB): domain Bacteria; phylum Bacillota_I; class Bacilli_A; order Mycoplasmatales; family Mycoplasmoidaceae; genus Malacoplasma_A. The sequence continues at coordinate 198,480 of CASDPP010000001.1, read as the reverse complement.
GCGTTTGTTACTCAAAAAATTTGTATTCCTTCAACATTTAAAAAAATGTCTTATGCTGAAAAACAATTAGAAAACTTTAACTAATTTTTTCATATCAATTTGTAAAATTATCAAAAATAATTGATATTGAATTTAATAAATATTTTTGAGGAATTAAAAAAATAAATCCAAACACAGTAGAACAAGATAAGATAGATAAATACAAGCATGTATATGAACTAGAAGATAAAATTGATGTTTCTATATTCCAAGAAGGAATGAATTTTTGAAAAATATCAAAAAATAATCCGTGAAATAAATAGATGCAAATTGATACTTTACCTAAAAGGTAAAATAAACTATTAATGAACTTATTTTTTGGATTAATGTTGCTGAAAAATAATATCAACCCACATGATCCTAAAATTAAAATTATGCTGAAATAATTTCTTGCCATGTCAAATCAAAAATAATCTGGATTCGGTTGTTTGTCATAATATAGTTGTTTTATTCCAAATAAAAAAATAAAATAGATTGTGATAAATATTAATCCAATTATCATTTGACTAAATGAATTTAATTTTATTTTTTTGAAAATCACACCCAACATAAAATAAAAAAAACCACGTAACAACATGATTGGAGTTATAAAATCCATATATCCATCTAAAGTTTGTGTTTTATAAATAAAAATTTGATACATTCAAAAATTTAATAATAAAAATAATAAAAAAGATAAAATACAAGAAGCTTTAAAATAATTATTAATAAATTTATGAATGTAAGGGCTAAATAAATATATCCAAAACAAAATGTATAAAAATCATCAAGTTGATAACCCGTCTTTTATGTATTGAAATGTAAAAATTTGTTCAAACGGAGAAAGCGGAGCTAAGTTACAAAGATAGAAAATTTCTTGAAATATAATCCCAAAAATCATTCAACTTAGAAAAATTTTGAGAAATTTATAAAATCTATTCCCTCCCCCGTTATCAAAAAAACCGGTAATCATAAAAAAAGCGGGGACTGTTATCGTTGCTACAATAGGTAAAAATCCATGCTGATTTTCAGGCAAGCATTGTTCTTGTAGGTGTTGGAAAACTAAAAACATCATCAAGATGTATCTTAGAATCTCAATTCCTACTATTCTTTCTGATGTTTTTTTAATATTATTCATTAATATGAACGCTCGTTCGTTATTTTTAAAATGGCGGAGACGATGGGATTCGAACCCATGCATCGCAGAACGATCTAACACCTTAGCAGGGTGTCCTCTTAACCACTTGAGTACGTCTCCGAATGATAAATATATTATATATTTAATAAGAATATTTCAAAATATATTTATATTTTTTTTATTTTTTAATATAATATACATTACATACAGATAATATAATGTCAAGATACATAGGAAGTATACACAAAAAATCACGTAGATTAGGCTTTTCTTTATTAGAAAATAATAAAGAATTTTTAAAAGGTAAAAAAAGAACATACGCACCAGGTCAACACGGAGCTGCTAATAAAAAGTTGTCAGGGTACGGAGAACAACAAAAAGAAAAACAAAAACTAGCATTAATGTATGGTTTAACTGATAAACAGTTTAGACGTTTTTTTGCAACTGCTAAAAAAATGAAAGGTTCTACAAGTTTATCATTGTTAAGAATATTAGAAAGTAGATTAGATAACATTGTTTATCGATTAGGATTTGCTAATACAAGAAGAGCTGCTAGACAATTAGTTAGTCATGGTCATATTTTATTAAATGGTAAAAAATGTACAATTCCTTCTATTGTTGTCCCTTTAGAATCTGTTATTACAGTTAAAGAAAAAAGTAAAAAGATTATTAAATTTGACGGTCAATTTACACCCGTAGGTTTTGTAGAACTTGATAAAAATACTTTAATTGGTAAATATCTTAGATATCCTGAAAGAGCAGAATTAAATCCAGATATTAACGAAACATACGTTGTTGAATGATATAACCGTTTAGTTAAATAACATTATATCTTTTGAGCAATAATTTTATTTACAGGTTTTTTCTGTAAATAAAATTTTTTTTCATATTCGGACATTATCTCTTTTTCAATATCTATTTTTTTATTTTTATAAATGTCACTAGAATAAAAAATTAATTTTAATTTTTTAAATTTTTTTAGTTCCTCTAAACTAAATTCATATAAGTTTAAATTATCAGTTTTAATTATTAATTTTCCATTAGACTTTAAGATTTTGTAATAAATGTTTAAAAACGATTTATATGTTAACCTTCTTTTAAAATGTCTTTTTTTAGGTCAAGGATCAGAAAAATTTAAAAATAGTGTTTCTAATGATTTAGGTTTAATAATTTTTAACAAATTTTCTGCACTAGCACAAATAAAATATAAATTATCAGGAACTTTATCTAAATTATTAATTTTATTAAGTATTTTTAAAACAATTGTTGGATTTTTTTCTATACCTAAGTAATTGTTTTTAGGATAGTTAATTGCATTTTTAATTATAAAATCTCCTTTTCCACATCCTAAATCAACAATTAGATGATTGTTGTTTTTAAATATTTTCCTAATATTTATTTTTTTGTTAGAATCTAAAACTAGTTTTGATTTTTTGATTTTATTTATTGCGTTAGGTATGTTTCTTAAGCGAGACATAAAATTAGCGAGAATAAATCTGATTTCTTCAAACTTTGTTCTCATTGTTTAGAATTGCTTGGTTTATAAATTGTATCTGAAACAAATTTAATACTAGCAAAAGGAATTTTTAGTTTTTCGGCTGTTTGTGCTATTGCACAACTTTCCATATCAATTAATTTACAAATAGGATTAATTTTAAAACTAGATATATTTTTTGCATCAACAAAAGTATCTACTGTTGCAATCGATACAAATTTATTGCATTGTTTAATTTTTGAAATTATTTTTTTATTTGTGTTAAAAAATTTTTTTTCTCCTGCCATTTGATTTATTTGATAACCAAATGTAGTTAAATTAACATCACCATAAAATAATTTATCAATCGCTAAATATTGGTAAGGTTTTATTGTTTTATCAATACTGCAAGCACTTCCTAAATTAATTAGAAAATCAATTTTAAATTTAGAAATAATAGTCGTTGTTGCAGCTGCCGCATTAGCTTTACCAACTCCTGAAAAAATTAAAACAAAATCTTTTTTTTGATATTCAAAAGTAATTACTTTAAAACTCAAAACTTTTGTTTGTTTATAATTTTTAATTTTCTTTTTATCAATCAAAAGCTCTTTTTCTAAAGCAACAATTATTCCAATCATATTTATTTTTTATATTTTTCTTCATTAAATTTTAAAACGGTTTTAAAGGCTTTATCAATATTATTACATGCTAACTCATATAATTCTTTTCTTTTTGGGATGTCTTTATTTGTTCTTGCTGGTTCTAGTTTATCGGCACAATAAATAATTTTATCTAACACAGATGCATTTTTTGGTGGAATTACATGATTTTTAATAGCACTAAGAATTGCTTTATCTTTAATTAAAAATTTTTTTTGTACAAATATACTTGCAGCTAAACCATGTGTTGTATGAATTGTTGGATATAGTTTTTTATTGTAGTTTTTACCTACAATAGATAAAAGTTTTTCTTGAGAAAATTCTTTTGCTATATCATGACATAATGCAGCAACTTTAGCTTGTTTAGATAATTTAATGGAATTATATTTTTTAGCAAACTCGTGAGCTGTTAATGCCACCCTTATTGAGTGATTGAATCGATAGTTTGACATTAACGGTTTGATTTGCTGTTTTAAATATATTCCTCTTGAAATTATATATTCAAGTACTTTTTTATCTAAAAAGGCAGGATTTAATTTATTTCTTAGCTCATGACTAGAAATTTTTACTTCAGGAACATTAATAAAAATTACATTATCTACTTTTTTATTACAGTTACCATTTCTGTTTGCTACAACTAATGTACATAATGAACTTACTTTTTCATGTTTTTCTCATTTTTTAAAATCTAAATAACGATCATACCCTATTAAAAAATATAGTTTTGCATCAGGATAAAGTTTTTTAAAATATCTTAATAATAGAAATGTATAAGACTTATAGAATGAATTACTTTCTATTTCATAATTACAAACTTCAACTTTTTTCATTCCTGAAATAGCTAATTCTATCATTTTAACTCTTTCAAAATCGTTTGAAATAGGTAAAGAACTTTTTAATGGTGGAATTTTATTAGGAACAACATAAGTTATGTCTGGTTTAATTTTATCTATTGCTTTTTTAAGAATTTTTGTATGTCCAATATGAATTGGATCAAAAACACCACCAAATAATAATATTTTTTTATAAGATTTCATAATAAGTTTCGTCTTTATAAACTGAAGAGTTTAACATATTTTTATGTTGCAATTTCTGATAAATAAATTTTTCAGTAAATGATGAAATGCTCGTTCTTTTGTCACTAAAATCAAATTTAGGTAATACAAGAATACTTTTTGCACCAATCAAATTAGCACAAAAAATATCAAGCAAAAATTGATCACCAATAAATAAAACTTCTTCAGGTTTAACTTTATATTTTTTAATTATTTTTTTAATTTTAAAAGTAAATGGTTTAAAAGCTAATCACATTACATCATGTGGTTTTAGTTTTTCTGCAAAAGCTTTTGTTCTTTTCTTAATATTATTTGATGCTAAAACAAAATACAAACCATTATTTTTAATTTTATCAACAAATTTAATACTTTCAAGCGAAGGTAAATGGTTAAAATGCGGTGTAAGGGTATTATCTAAATCACAAATAATAAGTTTTATGTTATATTTTTCAAGCATATTAATATTGATGTCACGAAAATTTTTGACATAAATGTTTGGTTTAAAAAAGTTTAATCATGTATTTTTAATCGCCATAGTTAGAATAGTATTTTAGGTGGTTGTTTTTCTTCTTGTTTGTTTTGTTCTAGTTCAATATCTGAATCAAACACAGATGCTTGTAAAACTTTTTTATTTTTATAAGAAAATACCCCTGAATCCTTTGAACCTATTTGGGCATCACTATAAGATATTATATAGTGTTTTTTATCAGTATCTACAAAAGATATTTGATTATTTTTATTAATCAAGCTAATATATTTAACTTTTTTATTATCAGAACTAGATGATAATGTTATTTGTTTTCCAACATTTGATCTATTTCCAAAAGGAAATTCACTTATTTTTAGTCTTTTAAATCCATTAAAACAACTTATTAACACATATTTATCTTGATTATTAGCATCAAATATTCCAGCAATATGATCATCTGTTTTAATATTTAACGCTTTTACTCCGCTAGCATTAGATGAAAGAATTGGAACTTGTTGTGATGAGTATACCAAACCTAAACCTTGTTCTGTAATTATTCCTATTTTATTATTTGAATCTTCCTTATCAAAAATAAAAGCAGAGACAAGTTCATCATTTTGATCAAGATTCATAATGGTTGATGATTTAATGTTTTTGTTAATATTTAAACTATTAAGTTTAACCATTTTAATTTTATTGTTTTTAGTAACTAAACAAATTAGTCTTTCATCCGATAATTTATTATCATAATTAAAAGCATAAATAACTTTTTCATTATCCCCAATGGTAATGATGTTATTTATATGAGTACCCATATCTTTTATTTTTGATTCTTCAATTTTAAATGTAGGAATTGTAATATATTTTCCTTTATTTGTTATTAATACAACTTTATCCCTTTGGTTAGAAACAAATTTAGCTGCAATAACATCTAATTCTTTTAATTTATTGTCATTTAAATCAGATTGAGCATAGGATTTTTTTGAAATGTTTTTTAAGTATCCTTGGCGCGATACAATAATAATTTTTTCTCTATTTTCAATTGTATCATTAATATTTACTATTAATTTATCATCTTCATGACTAATTTCTGTTTTTCTTTCTGTTCCAAAAATTTTCTTATATTCACGAAGTTTAGATTTGATTCAATTAAATCTAGCAGTTTGATTTGAAATTAACAATTGATATTCATTAATTTTAGCAATTAATTCTTCTAATTCTTTTTTTAACTCATCAACATCACTATTAGATAATCTATATAGTCGAAGATTTACTATAGCCTCAGCTTGTTTTTCAGTAAATTGATATTTTTTAATTAAATTTTCTTTAGCATTTTCTTTATTTGATGAGTGTCTTATTAAATAAATTACATCATCTAAGAATTTTATTGCTCTTATTAATCCTTCAATAATTTCTTTTCTACCAGATGCTTTTTGTAAATCGTATTGAAAAGATTTAATAGTCACTTCATTTATATGTTCAATAAATGAGTCTAGAAAAAATAAAATAGGAACTTGGTATGGTTTAGCATTTTTAATTGCTACAATATTAATTGGATATGTAATTTGTAATTGTGTATTTTTATATAAAAGAGTTTTTATAAATTCAAAGTCAAAACTATTTTTAAAATTAAGAGCAATACAAATTCCATTCCGATCTGATTCATCAACAACAGATTCAATATTCATTACTTCGTATTTCTCTTTTAATTCATCAATATTTTTAACAATTTGAGATTTATTTGTTTCATAAGGGATTTCAGTAATAATTACTTTTCTTGAATTTACTTTTTCCATTCTAGCACGAATAGTAATTTTTCCCTTTCCTGTCTCATATGCATCTCTAATACCCTTTTGGTTTAAAATAATTCCTCTAGTTGGGAAATCTGGTCCGGGCATTACTTTTTCAATTGTAGATACAAAACAATTTGGCGAATCAATTCTAGTAATAATTGCATCAACTATTTCATTGAAATTAAATGTCGGAATATTAGTAGCATATCCTGCCGCAATTCCTGAAGCACCATTAATCATTAAATTAGGAATTAGTGTAGGTAAAACAGTAGGTTCTGATTCAGTATCATCAAAGTTAGAAATAAATTTCACAATATTTTTTTCCAAACCCTTTGTTAGTACTTGACCTAAATGGCTTAATCGCGATTCTGTATAACGCATTGCTGCGGGGCTATCTCCATCAATAGAACCGTTGTTTCCATGCATATCTACTAAAGGAATATTATTTTTTCATTGTTGAGACATTCTAACCATTGCTTCATAAATTGAACTATCACCGTGTGGATGGTATTTACCAATTACTTCCCCAACAACACGAGCAGATTTTTTATGTGGACGATCATAAAATAACTGTAAGTTATTCATTGCATATAATATTCTTCTTTGAACCGGTTTTAAACCGTCACGAATATCTGGAAGAGCACGGTCTTGAATAATATATTTAGCATATCTTCCAAAACCTTCTGACATTATGTCTTCTAAATTTTTTTCTATAATGATATTATTTTGTTTGTTTTTATCTGACATACCCTATTCCTCTTCTAAATTAAAATCAATGTTATTATCAATTCATTCTTTTCTTAAAGATGAATTATCACCCATTAAAATATTAACTCTTCTTTCTGCTAGTGCTGCATCTGTAATCGAAACTTTGATTAATGATCTTTTTTGCGGATCCATAGTTGTTTCTCATAATTGATCTGCAGACATTTCTCCTAAACCTTTATATCTTTGAATTTCATAGTTTTTCATGGTTGATTTGATTTGTTCTAATTCTTGTTCGTTTCATGCATATTGTGAATTATTACTTGATTTAGACTTAATTTTAAATAGTGGAGGTAGTGCAACATATACATGTCCTTTTTCAATTAACGGTTTCATAAAACGATAGAAGAATGTTAACAAAAGGATTTGAATATGTGCACCATCTGTATCGGCGTCTGACATAATAATGATTTTGTTATATTTTAAATCATCAATATTGAAATCATTTGCTACACCTGCTCCTAAACAAGAAATAATGGTTGAAATTTCTTCATTTAGTAATAAGTCGTTTAAACGAGCTTTTTCAACGTTTAAAATTTTACCTCTTAAAGGTAAGATTGCTTGATTAATTTTATTTCTTGCTAATTTAGCTGATCCTCCAGCTGAATCACCTTCCACTAAAAATAATTCATTTTCTTTATAATTTTTTGATTGTGCTGGTGTAAGTTTTCCTGATAACAATAATTTTTGTTTAGAATTTTTAATTTTTTTAATATCTTCTCTTGCCTTTTTTGCAGCTAATCTAGCATTTCTAGCGTTAATTGCTTTTTGAATAACTTTTGTTGCTGTGTTTTTGTTTTCTTCTAATCAAAAATTAAATTTTTCACCAAAAAACTTTTTAACACTTGTATTAGCTTCTTGAGTAAATAACTTATTTTTTGTTTGTCCTTCATATGAAATAATTGCCTCAGGAACTCTAACAGAAATAACAGCTGTTAATCCTTCTCTTGTGTCATCTCCTTCAAGATTTTTATCTTTATCTTTTAATAAATTTCATTTTCTTGCATATTCATTAATTGATTCTGTTAAAGCTGATTTAAATCCTGTTTCATGGCTACCACCCTCAATAGTTTTTACTGAGTTAGCAAAAGAAATAATTGTTTCTGATGAATCAGAACAATATTGTAATGCTATATCTATTTCTATATTATTTGTACCTTTTCCAGAAAAATTACAAACATTTCCTATAGTTGTTTTAGATTCATTAATAAACTTAACATATTCTACTAAACCATCTTTAGAAAAATATGTAATATTTTCATTTGTATTTTCATCTTCAAAAACAATTTTTAGATTTTTGTGTAAAAATGAGCTTTCTCTAATTCTTTCTTTAATAACTGATGGATTAAATTTAGTTATCTTAAAAATAGTAGGATCTGGTTTAAAACTAACTGTTGTTCCTGTTCTATTGGTTGTTCCTATAACTTTGGCAGGCTGAACAATCTTTCCGCCGTTTTGATATTTAGATTCAACAATTTTATTTTCTCTTTTAACTGTAACTGTTAATCATTCACTTAATGCATTAACTACTGATGAACCTACACCATGTAAACCTCCAGCGGTTTTATAAGCGTTATCATCAAATTTTCCACCAGCATGTAAAACTGTAAATACTGTATCTATTGTTGATAGTTTTGTTGTTTGATTGACACCTATTGGAATACCTCTTCCGTTATCTTCAATAGTAATAGATCCGTTTTTCTTTAATGTTAATTGAATTGTATCAGCATTACCAGAAATAACTTCGTCAACTGAGTTATCAAAAATTTCTCATATTAAATGATGTAAACCATGAACATCAGTTGACCCAATATACATTCCTGGTCTTTTTCTAACAGGCTCTAATCCTTCTAAAACTTTAATACTAGAATCTAAATATTTCTTTGATTCCATGATAGACTATCTTTAATATTATAATATTAATAAATTAATATTATTTAATTTTATTCTTTGTTACTAATAGTAAGTTATGTAATAAAGAAATAATTGTCATTGGTCCTATTCCGCCCGGAACTGGTGTAATGTATGAACATTTATCACTTACACTTTCAAAATTAAAATCACCACACAATTTTCCATTAACATCTCTATTAATAGAAACATCTACACAAATAGCATTATTTTTGACGTATGATTCATCAATATAGTTAGCAATTCCAACGGCTGACACTAAAATATCTGCTTTTCTTGTAAAATCTTTAAGGTTTTGTGTTTTTGAATGGCAAACAGTAACAGTGGCATCTTCTAATAAAAATAATGCTGCTAATGGTTTACCTACAATATTACTTCTATTAATAATTACAACATTTTTTCCAGATATTGGAATGTGATTACTTTTTAATAAAGTAATAACTCCAAACGGAGTGCATGGTTTTAGTAATTTACTAATATCTCTTTTTTCCGTTCACAACTTACCTACATTTGTGTTTGAAAAACAATCAACATCTTTATTTGGGTCAATTGCTTCAATGACTAATGATTCGTTTAAGTGTTTTGGCAATGGTAGCTGAACTAAAATACCATGGACAGAATCATCATTATTAAATTTTTTTATATTTTGTATTAATTCTTCATTGCTAATTTTTTCATCATATTTTATATGATTACATTGAAAATTTAATCTTTTGCTTAATTTTACCTTGTTACCAATATAAACATTACTAGCTTGATTATTTCCTACTTGAATAATATTAAGAGTGGGGTTTATTCCTTTTGCTTGTAAGTGTTTAATTTCATCAATATATTTTTCTTCTAATTGTTTGGATAAATCACGACCACTAAGAATTTTCATATCTTGTAATAATTATAATAAAAAATAACTATCATAAGATAGTTATTGTTAATTTTATTTGGCAGGGGTGGCAGGACTTGAACCCACAACAAACGGTTTTGAAGACCGCTGTTCTACCATTGAACTACACCCCTAATTAGAATTTGAAAGTTTTTCACAAACATCAATTAATTCATTAATTGTTGTGATTTTAGTTAATAAATTATCAGGTATTCTAATATTAAGTTTCTTTTCAAGACTAACAATAATGCTAATTCCTAAAATTGAATCTATTCCAATTTTTTTCATAGGCATATTAAAATCTAAAGATTTTACATCAATATTGATACCGTATTCTTTGATAATTTCAATGATTGTTTCTAATATTATTGTTTTAGACATATTGCTAATTTATTTTATTATATATTGAAAACCGATATTATTTACATCTTATAAGATTTATTTGTTTCTCTTAAAATGTCTTTTTCTTTAATTTTTTCTTTCTTTTGTCATTGTTTTTTTGATTTAACAAGACCAATTTCTATTTTAATTTTATTTTTAACTACGTAAACTTTAGTAATTATTAATGCTAACTTTTGTTTTTTTATTTCTAATTCTAGTTTTAGAATTTCATTTTTATGCAATAAAAGTTTTCTGTTTCTAGTTGGTTCGTGATTATTAATATTTGCTTGTAAATATGGAGCAATATACATGTTAATTACATAAGCTTCTTGTTTTTTTAAAATTACAAACGCTTCATCAATTGAACAATCTCCTTTAATGATTGATTTTACTTCAGAACCAAATAATGAGATTCCCGCTTCCATTTTTTCAAGAATTTCATAGTTGAAATTAGCTTTTCGATTATTAATTAATATTTTCATATTAAAATTTTAAATTATTTTACTAATTTAAACTCAATTTTCTTTGTGTGTTTATTAGCATATATAAGCTCTACTAATACTTTTTTACCTAAAGAAAACGTTTGTTTTGTTTTATTGCCATAAATTACTCTTGTCTTTTCATCAAAAGTATAAAAATCATTACCAATATTTTCAATTTTAACTAAACCCTCAATGATATTTTCTAATTGCACAAAAAACCCAAAAGTATTTACAGAAGTAATTATTGCTTCAAATTGTTTTCCTATAAAATTAGACATGTATTCAGCAAATTTCATTTGATTAACATCTCTTTCAGTTTTTACTGCAATAATTTCTTTTTGATTAATATTCTTTGATATTTCTTCTAATTTTTCTTTATCAATTCCTATTTTATTTTGTTTAAAAACAAAATTTCATAATATTCTATGAACTATTAAATCAGCATATCTTCTAATTGGTGAAGTAAAATGTGTATATTGTTTAATTGCTAAACCAAAATGCCCGATGTTATTTGTAGAATATTCTGCCTTTGACATGCATTTTAAAAGCATCATATCAATTAAATTAATATTTGGATTAGATTTATTATTTTGTATTCAACGTGATATTTCTTTTGAAGTTATATTGTCATAATCGTTTTCAATGATAAATCCCAATCTTTTTGCATCATTAGCAAATAAAATCAGTTTATCTTTGATGGGTTTATCATGAACACGATAGATAAAAGGAAGTTTTATTTTATCAACAAACATTGTAACAGATTCATTTGCACTAACCATAAAATTTTCTATCATGTTTTGAGCAATACCTGATTTTTTTTGAGTAATTTCAATTGGTCTGTTTTTCTTATCAATTTTAATTAATGGTTCTGGAGTATTAAAATTTATGTATCCGTTTTGATATTTTTTTTGATCTAAAATTTTATGAAGTTCTAAAGAATCTTTAATCATTTCTATAATTTCTTTATTAACTGGAACATTAAATTTTTTATTTTCAATATAATCATTTACTTGATCATAAGTGAAACGAAAGTGACTATGAATAACAGAAGGATAAACATCTATATTTTTGATATTACCTTTTAAATCAATTTTCATTTGACACGTTAGTGTTAATCGGTCTTCATTTGGATTAAGTGAACAAATATCATCAGAAATATTGTGCGGTAACATCGGAATTACCCGATCAACTAAATATACCGAACATCCTCGTTCATATGCTGATTTATCTAAAGCTGTGTTTTGTTTGACATAATGACTTACATCTGCAATAGAAACATATAAATCAAAAGAATCACTATTCTTTTTTACATATATTGCATCATCAAAGTCTTTTGAAGTTGTTGGGTCAATGGTAATAATTGGTAATGATCTTAAGTCTTTTCTTTCATCAAAGTCTTTTTTTTCAATACAAGTTATTTTTCTTGCTTCATTTAAAACTTCATCTTTAAAATCTGGTTCTATACCATTATCATAAACAACCGATAATATGTCTACACCAACATCATTGGTATGACCTAAAATTTTACTTACATATCCAAAAATTTTATCATTATCATAATGAGTAGCTTGAATTAAAATTTTTTGTCCATCAACAAGTCCTGATATATCATCTAAAATTATTGATAAATAATTGTTTTGGTCATCTAAATCTACATAATAAGAATTTTTAGTTTTTTTAAATATTCCAACAAATGTATTTTTAGCTCGCTCTATTACTTTAGTAATAATAGCATTTTTTAAGTTTTTTTCACCTGGTGTTTTGAGTATTTGATATTGTACTTTATCATCATTAAGTGCACCATTTAAATTAATTTTTGAAACAAAACAACTAGATTTTTCTTCATTTAATCTAGTAATAAAACCATTACCTGAAGAATTAATTGCTATCATTCCTTCATACTTTTCATTATTTTCTAATTCATTGTTAATTTTTTTAGATAAAACAATTTTTTTAGTTTTTTTTATTTCAAATAATAATCCTTTTTTGACTAAAGATGATATTAAAAAATTAATATCTTTATATTCATATTTTTTAAAAAAATTATTAAATGAGATTTTGTTTATTAAAATCTTTCTAGGAATAGGCCGATCGTTTTCTTTTTTAACAATATCAATAACTATTTGTTCTTGTTTTGTTAGTGACATATATTAAAATTTGAAATATATCGAAACTATCAATAAAGTTAAAAAAATAACTAATAAAAAAAACATAAACATTTGCATGATTTTAATGAAACCACGGTCTTTTGTTTTTTTAAATAATTCTAAGTCTTGGCCTATATTATTATTTGTAAGCCCTGCTGTTGTTCCTGAACCTGATAAAATCAATCCAGTAATTAGAGCAATAATACTTAAAACTAAAAATATAATTGAAGCAATTGACATATTTATATTATTATATATGCTATTTTATTAATTTAACTTTTTTGAATATTTTATCAACGTATTTAAAATAAAAATCTAAAGTGAAACAAGTTTCAAGTTCTTGTTTTGTAATCTTTTTTTGTTGAATAATTTTATTTGCTAATAAAAGTTCTTTAAAATTAATTTTTTCTTTATACGCTTTTGCAGCACAAGATTGAACAACATCATATGCATCCATTCTTGCTACTCCTTTTTTTATTAATAGGCTTAATACACGTTGACTAAAAATAACACCATTTGTCAGATAAATATTATTTTTCATGTTTTCTTCAAATATTGTTAATGTTGATAAAACATTAGCATATCTATTTAACATGTAATCTAACAAAATTGTTGCATCAGGACCAATAATTCTTTCAACACTTGAATGAGATATATCTCTTTCGTGTCATAAAGCATTATTTTCATAAGCTGCTATCATATAACCTCTTAAAACTCTAGCACATCCACACATGTTTTCAGATGAAATAGGATTGTGTTTGTGTGGCATTGCAGATGAACCTTTTTGGTTAACATCAAAAAATTCTTCTAACTCTCTCGCTTCTGTTCTTTGTAAGCCTCTAATTTCTGTAGCAATTTTTTCAATTGTTGATCCAATTAAAGCTAATGTTGCAAAATAATAAGAATGTACATCTCTTTGTACAACTTGAGTTGAAATATTAGCTGAATTAATTCCAAGCTTTTTACAAACATATTCTTCGATTTCTGGAGAATTATTTGCATAATTCCCTACTGCTCCTGAAATTTTCCCTGTTTCAATTCCTTTTGCTGCTTCAACAAATCTTTTTAAATTACGATTCATTTCATCATATCATAAAGCTCATTTTAATCCAAATGAAGTGATTTCAGCATGAACCCCGTGAGTTCTACCAATGCATGGCGTTTTTTTATACTTTAAAGCTTTTTCTTTTAATACATTTATAAATTTTTTGATATCATCTAATAAAATTTTATTAACTTGATGATAAATATAAGCGTTAGAAGTATCAACAATGTCTGTTGAAGTTAATCCATAGTGAAATCATCTTTTTTCGCTACCTAAATTTGAACTAACAGACTTAATAAATGCTATTACATCATGTTTTGTTTCTTTTTCGATATTTTTGATTTGTTCAACATCAAATTTTGCTTTCTTTTTAATTAAATCTAATTCTTTTTTAGGAACTACTTTTAGTTGTGATCATTTTTCTAAACATAAAATTTCAATTTTCAAATATGTTTCAAACTTGTTTTTTTCTGTTCAAAGATCAGAAATAATTTTTCTACTGTATCTATCAATCATATAATATATGATTATAAAATAATTTATGTTATTTAAAAAAACATATTTTAAATATATATTAGTCGATCCTGAATTAATTCAAAATCTTATCAATATAAAAAGCGAAATAAAAAACTTTGTTGATGTAAATAAACCTTTTTATTTTCGTGTTATGCCAGATCATTATGTATGTTTAATACATTCAATAATTAGTCAACAAATAAGCAGTAAGATTTTAAATAGCATATGGGAAAAGTTAAACAAAACAGTTAAAAAAATAACTCCTAAGAATATGTTAAAAATTAATTCAGAAAAGCTTAAAAATATTGGGATCCCTTTGAGAAAAATAGTTTTGATTAAAGAAATTTCAAAAGATATAGTGATTAAAAAGTTATCACTAGATAAATTGAAAAAAAGTAATGATAAAACTATTTATGAAATTTTAACATCTTATAAAGGTATGGGAAAATGAACTGTTGATATGCTAATGATTTTTTCATATTATAAAAAAAATATTTTACCTATCAATGATTTTGGAATTAAAAACGGAATAAAAAAATTATATTGTGCTAAAGAGCTTAATAATTCTATAATTAATAAAATTAAAAGTGATTTTAATAATAATTTGAGTTTGCTGTCACTAATACTTTGAAAAATAAGCAACGATTCATCATATGAAAAAAAATAAAATAATTTCTTCAACAAATAATACGTTGATTAAAACTATTCAAAAACTTATCAACAATTCATCCTATCAAAATAAATTAAGTTTGTTTGTTTGTGAAACATACAAAATTTATCAAACTCTTATTCTAAACAAATTTGAATTAGTTTATTTATTAATATCAGATGAATCAAAAATTACAAATAAAATTAAAGATAAAAACTTTATTTTAATCAAAAAAAATATCTATAAAAAGCTCTCGTTTTTGGAAAACGGAGATGGATTAATTGCAGTTTTTAAAATGAAAAACAAACCTATTGAATTATCTAATCAAAAAAAATATTTAATTCTTAATAATTTACAAGACGTAGGAAATGTTGGTACTATTTTAAGAACATCAGCATGATTTGGAATTGATGCTGTGTTTTTTGCAAATAATTCTGTTAATATTTATTCTCCAAAATTAATAAGATCATCTATGGGATATAACTTAACAATTCCTACACAAAAAATTAATAATTTAACAAATTTAGTTGATGAATTAAAAAGAAAAAAAATACCAATAATTGGCACTGTTTTAGAAAATAAATCTAAGAAATTAAGTGAGCTAAAAAAAATGAGATCTTTTGCATTAATGTTAGGCAATGAAGGCAACGGGATTTCTAATGTCGATAGTTCATTTTGTGATCTATTAGTGAAAATACCATCAATCAATACAAAAGTTGATTCATTAAATGTTTCTGTTTCTTGTGGAATTATTCTTTATCATTTAACTAATTAAATATGCAAGAAATAAAAATTAAAAATAACGATATTAATAAAAGATTAGATAATTTTTTGAGAAAAATTTATCCTTTTTTACCATTATCACTAATATATAAATCAATTAGAAAGAAAAATATAAAAGTTAATAATAAAAAATCTAAGGAAGATTATTTATTGAAATTAAATGATGTGATTCAAATTTATCTCCCTGATGATATCTTAAAAAAGAAAAAGATTAAGGATGATTTTGTCAAATCAAACAAACCAATTGATATTATTTATGAAGATGAAAATATTTTAGTTGTTAATAAACCTGTTAATTTATTAACACATTCTGATGAAAAAACATTATCTGATACATTAATTAATCGAGTAAAGAATTATCTTTTTAGAAATGGTGAATGAAAACATGAAACAGAAAATCAATTTGCCCCAGCATTAGTTAATAGAATTGATCGTAACACATCTGGATTAGTTTTAATAGCTAAAAATATCAAAGCATTACAAGTACTAAATGAAAAAATGAAAAATAGAGAAATTCAAAAAACTTATTATGCTAAAGTTCATGGTTTATTTAAAAATAAAAAGGGCATGTTAGAAAACTATTTAACTAAAAATGCAAAAGATAATATAGTTAAAATTACTAATACTCCAATTAGCAGAAATTCTAAATTTATTCAAACTAAATATAAAGTAATAAGTGAAAATAATAATTCGTCTTTGCTAAAAATAAATTTAATTACAGGAAAAACACATCAAATTAGAGCTCATTTTAAATATATCGGTCATCCTCTTTTTGGTGATAAAAAATATAATTTAGCTAAATACAAAGACACTGAAAAATATCAATCATTAATTTCTAGTGAAATATATTTTAATTTTAAAACTCCGGCGAATGATTTAGATTATTTAAATAATAAAAAAATTAAATTGAATATTAAAAAAGATTTATTTTTTTAAATTCTGTTTTTTATCAACTTTTTGTTTTTGTTTGCTTTTTGTTTCAGGTTCAACGTTTTCTAAATCTATTAGAACATATAATAAGAACATTAGTCCACCAATAAATCCAGTAAATATTAAATTTAATACTGAATAAATAATTGCTGTTGTTTGTTTTGCTTTTATTTCTTGATCTGTTTTACGTAAAAAAATTAATGAAATTATTCCAAAAACTAATCCAATTATGCAATATGTTGACCCAACAAGAAACCCAACATAAACTCCTATCATGTCTTGTCCTTCTTGACTTGCTGTTGGAGAAGCGGCAGTTATTATGATTCCTACTAAACATAAAAGGCAAAATATAGATTTCAGAACAACACTTATAATTAAAAATACTTTTGATGCTAGTTTCATAAATTAATTAATGATTAGACATGTATAGAATTATATCATATCTAAAATCAAATTATTCTTTATACTTAAAAAATAACGTTATATATTTCATCGTATGTTTCTACAAAATGAAACTTAATTTTATTTTTTACCTCTGGTGGAACATCATCTAAAAATACTTCATCTTTTTTTGGCATGAATATTTCATTTATACCTCCTCTAAATGATGAAATTACTTTTTCTTTTACTCCACCTATTATTAAAACTTTACCTCGTAAAGTAATTTCTCCTGTCATAGCAATATTTGATGGTACAGGTCTATTTGATAGTGCTGAAATAATTGCTGTTGTTAACGTCACTCCGGCAGAAGGACCATCTTTTGGTATTCCTCCACTAGGTACATGAACATGTAAATCTATTTTTTGAAAATCAATGTGTTCTAAACCAAATTTTTTAGCGTTTGCTTTAACATAACCTAATGCTACAGTCGCTGATTCTTTCATTGTTTCTCTTAAATTTCCAGTAATAATAATATTACCTTTACCATTAAAGTATGTTACTTCGATAGGCAACAAATCACCACCAGCAGTTGAATAAGCCATGCCATTTACTACTCCTGCAATAGGTTTTGTATCTTTTACATTAAAATCAAAAATTGGTTTTTTTAAGTATTTTAAAACTGTTTCTTCATTAATTGTTTCTTTTTTATCTTTTTTGTTGTTTGTAGCAACAATATGTTTTCTAACAATTGTATTAATTAAACGTTCTAATTGTCTAACACCTGCTTCTCTTGTGTAGTTTCTAATAATTTGATACAAAGCTTTTTCAGTAAATGTAATTTCTGACTCAGGAACAGTTGAATCTTTTAAAATTTTAGGAATTAAATATTTTTTTGCAATTTCATATTTTTCTCTTTCTGTGTATGATGTTAATTCAATAATTTCTAAACGATCATATAGCGGAGCGGGGATTTGTTCTGGATAATTTGCTGTGGCTACAAATAATACATTTGATAAATCATATTCTTCATCAATATAGTTATCTGTAAATTTGTTATTTTGTTCAATATCTAAAATTTCTAATAATGCACTTGCTGGATCACCTAAATGTGTGCTTGTAGCCATTTTATCCAATTCATCTAATAAGAACAACGGATTATTAACACCTGCTTGTTTCATACCTTTAATTATTCTTCCTGGCATAGATCCAATATATGTTTTTCTATGACCTCTAATTTCAGCTTCGTCTCTTACACCACCTAAAGACATCTTAACAAACTTTTTGTTAAGAGCTTGAGCTATTGACATAGCTAACGTTGATTTACCAACTCCGGGAGGACCAACTAAACAAATAATTGGTGCTTTAGATTTAGGAGATTTTGTTTTAACTGCTAAATATTCAATAATTCTTTCTTTTACTTTTTCAAGTCCATAGTGACTATTATTTAATGTTTTTTGAACATTAACTAAGTTATTATTGTCTTTTGATTGTTGTCAATATGGAAGATCTAATAATCAATCAAGATAAGTCCTTGTAATCGAAGCTTCTTGAGGATTAAACATACTATCTAATTTACTGATTTCTGATAAAGCTCGATCTTTAATATTTTGTGGATATGGATTTTTTAATACTTTTTCTTTAAGATTTTTTACTGAATCTTCTTTAGGATTAAGCTTTCCCAATTCATCTTTGATGGTTCTTATTTTTTCTCTTAAATAGAATTCTTTTTGTTGCTTAGCTAAATTTGCTGATATTTTGTTTGTTATTTCCGCATCAATTTTTTCTTTTTCTAATTTAGGCATACAATAATTTAAAACTATTTCAGATAATTTATTTAAACTTGTGGTTTCTAAATATTTTTGTCTTTCGATTTGACTTGTAATTAATGGATTAGCATATGAATCAATTATTTTTGTTAAATATTCTTCATCTTTTTCGTTTTTTTCAACAATTGAATCAATTGATTCATTAATTGTTTTTAAAACATCTGAAGAAATTGCATTTTTAGTTAGATAGTTCCGAATGATGCTTAGTTCTTTTTTCAATTTTTGTTTGTTTTCAATTGTTAATTTTATTATTTTGTATTCACATGAATAACCATCTAATTCTAGATGTTTTTCTTCATTGCTAATTGAATTAATTAAAACCCTTTCAAGACCTTTTAATTGTACAGAATAAGAAACGTCAGATTCGTTATCATTAGATTTTTTACAATCAACTATTTCACACAAAGTACCTATTTTGTAAATTTCATTAGCTGTTGGTACTTCGATCTGTGGATCAATTTGTGAAACTAAGATTATTTTTTTATCTTTTTTAATTGCATTTTGAAAGGCGTTAATTGAATATTGTCTTCCAACTTCAATTTCGATTTTTTGTTGAGGTAAGATAACAATTCCTCTTGTAATTAATAATGGTTTGATCATAATTTTTGTCTTGTACTATATTATTTTAGCACAAAACATAAAAGAGTGCTAATTTTTTATTTATTTTCTTTTTTTGTGCTGTTTTTTATCTCACTACATGTATAATATAGATATATTATTTTATTTTATATTTATTTATGGGAAAATATATTGATCAATTTATAAAAGATACTAAAAAATTTCCACATTCTGAAGTTTTACAATATTTTGGTGAATTATCTAGATATCCAAGAAGTGGAGGAAACGAAAAAGATGCAATTAAATATTTAACTGATTTTTTCAAAAAAAATAAGGTTAATTATAAAGTTTTAAAATCAGGAAACATTTTAGCTACTGCTAAAGGAACAAAAGGTTATGAAAAAGTTCCTTCTGTTGCTTTTCAAGGACATATTGATATGGTTCTAGTAAGTGATTCATCATTAAAAGGATTTGACTTTAACAAAGATGAATTAAGACTATCTATTCATAACAACGACATCGTTAAAGGCGACAGAACATCAATTGGTGCTGACAATAGATTAGCTGTTGCTATGATGATGGATTTATTAACAAACAAAAGCATTAAAAGAGGTCCAATTGAATGTTTAATTACATGAGCAGAAGAAACCACAATGGGTGGTGCTAATAGCTTAGAAAAAAATATTTTTAAATCTAATTATTTAATTAACTTAGATATTGAGTACGAAACTCAAATAAATTTAGGCTCTAACGGATCAAAAGATTGTAATATTGTAAGTAAGATAAAAAGAACCAAATCTTCAAATAAGACTACTTATCTAGAATTTAAATTTGATAAAGCACACGGTGGACATTCAGGAATAGATATTGAAAAGAAAATTATTAATTGTATAGTAGAAACTTTTAATTATTTAGATATTGTTCGTTCTAAATATGATCTTTTATTAGTTGACGTTGAGGGAGGAAATGCTCCAAATGCTATTCCTACTTTCTGTAACTGCACCATTGCAATAAAAGCAAAAGATAAAAATAACATTATTAAGCTTTTGAATCAATCATTTAAAGATACTAAAAATGAATTTATCAACAAAGAAAAAGCTTTAACTTTTTCTGTTAAAGAAACCAAGTCAAAATCTATTCCGATTGATCCAAAAATTTCTGATCAAATTATTGATTCAATGATAACTTGTTATGTTGGGCCAAAAACATACAATGATCAATATAAAATTTTTGATTGTTCAAACTCTATTGGTTTAATTAAAACAACAAAAGATGAATTTAGTGTTCATATATTTACTAGAGGGTTATATGTTTCAGGAATTGATAAACTATATCGTTTTGCTAAAACTGCATTTAAACCATTAAATCCTAAATTTGAAAATGAACAAATTGTTTTAGTTTGATCTCCGTCTCCTAAAAAAAATAAATTATTAGATCTTTACAAAGGAATATTTGAAAAAGAAGTTAAAAAGAAAATCGAAACATTAGCTTGTGCAGGTGGATTGGAAGTATCAGCAATTTTAAAGAAAAACAAAAAAGAAATTAATGCTTTTTGTATCGGACCGGATATTAGATTCTGTCACAGTATTAATGAAGAATTTAGTATCAAATCATTGAATAATGTATATTCAACGTTGTTAAAAACATTAGAAAGATTTAAATAGGAGGAAATATGAGTGGAGAAATATATCACGCAAAAGATTTAAGACCAGGAAACACATTTATTAGAAACAATAACTTATATTTAGTTATTGAAAACTCATTTAACAAAACAGCCATGAGAGAAGGAATTGTTAAATGTAAATGTAAAAACTTAAGAACGGGTTCAATTACAGTTGAAATTTTAACAGGTGAAAAATTAGAAAAAGCCCAAGTAGAGACTGTTGATATGATTTATTCATATAAAGATGGTGGAAACTTTGTCTTTATGGATATGAATACATATGAAACTGTGGAAATTGATGAAAAAAAGTTAGAATGAGAAAAAAACTTTTTATCAGAAGGACAAAATGTAAAAATTCAAAAATATCACGATGAAATTCTTGGTGTTCAATTACCTGATCAAATTGTTTGTGAAGTGATTGATTGTGAAGAAGCTGTACAAGGAAATACTGTTCAAGCTGTTCAAAAAAACGCATGAATTGCTTCAGGATTTCGTATACTAGTTCCACAATTCATTAAAAAAGGAGAAAAAATTATCATTTCTTCTAGTGATGGAACTTATAAAGGGAGAACAAAATAATGAATAAAAAAACACGTTATGGAACAATTAATATTTCTAATGAAATAATTAATTCAACAATTAATAAAATTTTATCTTCTGAATTTAATATTACCATTAAAAAAATAACTATTCAAAATCAATTTAATAAATTATTTATTGATATTGAACTTGAAAATTATTCATTAGATAAATCTTTTTTAGAAAAAATAAATAGCATAAAAAAACAATTGAAATATTGATTGTATATTACTCTAAATCTTTATAATCCTGTTTGTCAAATTTATGCCTAAGCGAAAAACACAGTGAGAAAAAAGAGTTGATGTTTTTTTATTTACCTATTCTTGTTTAATGAATAAAAAAACTAATTCTGCTATTCTTAAAGAAGCTTATGAGGAAAAAGAATTTGATGCTAATCAAATGAAAATTATTGAGTATTATCTTGCTAACAAAGATAAAATTATTGAATTAATTGCTAAAAATTTATCTAAAACTTGAACAATTGATCGTTTGCCTGAAACTGTTATAGCTTTGTTAGTTAGTTCTTATTGTGAGTTTTATGCAATTAAAACTGATAAAAAAATTATTATTGATCAAGCATTAATTACTGCTAATCGATATATTAATACGAAAATAAAATCATTTATCAATGCGATTCTTGATAAAATATTAATATAAATATGATCATAACTTCTGACGATAACAAATCAACTGATTCATTAAGAGAGGTTTTAGTTAATATTTCATTAAAAATCTCTTATTTTGTTTTTTTGTTTGGAATAGTTTTAAATTGAATTTTAATTAAAAAAGAGATTTTATCTTCTTCGTCTTTTTATATTCCTTATCTAATTTCAATGATTATATCATTGATTCTTTTTGCGATTTATTCATATTATTCAACAACTAATTTTGTTTACCAAAAAACCCATGTTCCTAAAAAATACTTTGTAATTTTTTATTGCTCATTATTAGTTTATGTTATCCCTTTTGTTTTTGGTATCTTTTGATTTTTCTTTTATCAAGCTTTAAGATTTTTAACAACAGATTATTATTTTGGAATATTAATTGGAATTAGTATGGGGGTTATTTTAATTTCTATTACATTAAATACTTATGCTAGATTTAAAATTAAAATCTGTCTTTTAAACCGTAAAAAAGGAAAAAGTGCGAAAACAAATGAAGATAAAAAATAAAAATGTTTTTATTCATAGTTTAGGTTGTCGTGTAAACCTATGTGAAATTAATTCTATTTTGAATGAGCTTGTTGATTGCGGAGCGAATTTAGTAATAAATCAAGATTATGCTGATATTGTCATTTTAAATACTTGTTCTGTAACAGCCAAAGCTGATCAAAAATCAAAATATTTTGTTAATAAATTTTTAAAATTAAAAAAACATCCTATTGTTGTTGTCATGGGGTGTTTTTCTCAAGGGAATAAAACTTATTTTAAACATTTAAATAATGAAAGATTAATAGTAATCGGAAATATTTATAAGAATAAAATTAAATCATTTCTTGAAAAATACCAAAATAAAAAAATAATTTGTATTAAAGATATTACAAAAGAAAAATCTTTTGAACAATTATATAGTCTAGGATTTTTAGAAAACACACGAGCTTTTATTAAAATTCAAGATGGATGTAATTTTATGTGTTCGTATTGCTTAATTCCATATTTAAGAGGTAGACAAAGAAGTTTGGAACATAAAAAAATCATTAATCAAATTAAATCACTTATCAAAGGTGGTTATCAGGAAATAGTTTTAACAGGAGTAAATTTAGCAGGATATCAAGACAAAAAAATTAGTTTTTTTGATCTTTTGAAAAAAATTGCTAACATAAAAGGAAAATTTAGAATTCGTTTATCTTCTTTAGAACCGTTTCAAATTAACAAAGAAATGATTGATTTTTTAACAGAAAATAATCATATTTTTTGTCAACATTTTCACATTTGTTTGCAATCAGCAAGTGATGTGGTTTTAAAAAAGATGAATCGAAAATACAAATACAATGAATATTTAGAACTTATTAATTATATTCGTTTAAAAAATCCACTTGCATCTATCACCACAGACTATATTGTTGGTTTTGATTATGAATCAGATAAAGAGTTTTATATATCTTATGAAAGATTTAAAGAAATTAGTTTTGCATGAGCACATTTATTTCCTTATTCAATAAGACAAAAAACAATTAGTTCATTTAATAAAAATGAAATTGTTTCTGAAAATGAAAAACAACGGAGAATGGAAAAAATGATTATGCTAAATGAAAAAAACATGAATAAATATCAAAAACAATTTATTGGTAAAACTGTTCATGTTTTATTTGAAAAAGCTAACGATCCTAATATACAATCAGGACATAGTGAATATTTTTTTAAGGTTTTTGTAAAAACAAAAAAGAATTTAACAAATAAATTACTAAAAGTAAAAATTACTAATTTACAAAAGAATCATCTATTTGGTATTATTGCTTAATTTTATTTTCCAGTAAATTAAATCTAAAAAAATAATTATTAAACCTAGTGTGATTAAACTAATAAAAGAAATTTTTAATCAGGAAATTTTTTTATTAAAAAAATATGTAAATGTTTGTGTCATTTTTTCATTTGAAAAATAATCATAATATCAAATTTTAGCATCTAGTTTTCTTTGTTGGTCGTTTTTTATTAAAGATATTTCTAAATTTGTTAAGTATTTAAAACTATCTGATGTTTTAATGAAATATTTTTTAAATGTTTCTAAATCTATTTCACTAGGTTTCAGATTCAAATATTTTGTTGGTATATTCGTATTTTTAATAAGGTAGTATTTATTTAAATTAATGATTGAATAATTGTATTTTTGGTTTAAATAATTAAAAGTAAAATTTACCTTTCCATTAAGATTATCATAAGAATCAATTTTTAAATTTTTTTCATTAATTAAACCGATATCAAAATCATTAAAACTTAAAATATTAACAATATTTTTTGAATTAATTTGCTCAGGGAATAAATTTTTAGAATATTTAGAAGCATCAAAATTGTAAATACTTAAGTCTGGCTTTTTAAAATTATTTAAAGTTTTTTGATATCATTGATTATTAAAATTATATTTTAATGTTATTTGACCATTAATTTCATCACGGATAATTTTGGTTTGGTTTTGCTCTAAACTATTACCATCTAAAATGTTATTATATGAATCAACAACTTTAACAAATGTTGATAAAATCAATTCATCAGAAACTTGACTGCAATAATATTTATTAAATATTTTTGAATCTATGTTTTGAAACGAAATATTTATTGTTTCTGGTTTTTTTATTTCATAAGTATTATCTTCTTTTAAACAAATATTATGACTATTAACAGATAAATGATTTGTATTATCTTCTGAAATATATAAATCATTAGTAATTAATTCATTAAATTTAATATTATCAATTTTCAATAATAAATTATTATTTTCATTTTTGTTAATGATAATTTTTATCCCTTTTTGTAATGATTCATAATTAGCTTTTATTTGTTTTGGTGTTCATTTTTTAGTGTTTTTATCTAATATTTTATAATTAAAATCAATAGAAGTTTTTTTAATTAATTCTTGATAATCATCTCATATTGTTTCGCTTGGTAAAATATTAAACTTTTTAGCTATTTCGTAATGAATTGAAATGTTTTTGTTTAAATAATCTTCTCTACTATTAATATCTGCATTAGGATTTAGCAATAATCACTGATAAATATTATCAATGTTATCATTATTAATTTTTGAAAAAATTAATTGAAAATAAAATCATTGTTTGTTTTCTTCTGAAATATTAGATCAATTAAAAGAATTATATTTTATAAATGAATCTTGACAATCTTTTAGTAAATTAAACAATTCATAATTAAATTGTAAATAAACACAATTATCGATATAAGAAGGCTTAGTCAAGCAAATAAAATCAGATAATGAAAATTTTTTAATTTTAGGGTTTATCCCATTTGTAATATTTATCTTAGAATATTCATTTTTTGTTTTTTCACCTTGGATAAATCATAAATATCGACAAACAAAATTATTAAATAAATAAAAATATAGTGATTCTTTTAGTTTTGTTTGACCTACACCATAAAAATTATCAAAACTATTAATTAGTTCTTTATTTCACCCTTTATGTAAAGAAATATCAGATGCCTTATCATATATATAAGATTGATTATCATCTTTCTTAAATTGTACTTTCCCTTTAATTTTTTTATAATTTGTTCCTTTTGATCATATTTCTATGTTTTTTAAAAATAGTTGTGTAGGAGTATAAGATCAATTGTATTTAACTTCATTGGGATCAATAATTAAATTTGTTTTATATTCATATTCTCAATCTTGAACTCTTTCATAACGATCATAATCCTTATTAGCGTTATTGTATGAACCGGTAGCATCATTTAGATCATATGAAGTTGTTTGAGTTATTTCATTTAAAAATTTATCACCTGAAATAGATTTGACATTTGAACCAACATAAATATTTTTAATTTTTTGATTGAAATTTATTTGTTTAGTTTCTAAATTATCAATGTTATATGTAAAAGCATTAGTCCAGTGTAGTGCATTATATTGTGTAACACTAGTTTTAATTATTTCTGAATCATTATTTTTTAGTATAACAATGTTGTTTTTAGTATGATCTGATAAAATTGTTGTTAAAGGTAAACTTAATAAGTAAAAAGAAATTTTTTTAAATATTTTTTTCATCATAAATAATATAGTTAAATGATTTGTTTTTTGTTTTTTTAAGTTAAAAAATCAATTAATATGAATATTAATTAAAAAATTTTTTTTGTTTTTTCATTTTTGATGTATAATAAAAAAACCTAACTCTAACTGCGTTAGGTGATTGTTCTTTGAAAACTAAATAAAATCCGTCATTTTTTTGAGAGTTTGATCCTGGCTCAGGATTAACGCTAGCGGTATGCCTAATACATGCAAGTCGAGCGGATGTAGCAATACATTAGCGGCAAACGGGTGAGTAATACGTATCTAATCTACCCAAAAGAGAAGAATAACTGATTGAAAAATTAGCTAATACTTCATAAGATATTTGAACGCATGTTTGAATATTTAAAGTTCCGTTTGGAACACTTTTGGATGAGGGTGCGGTTTATCAGATAGTTGGTGAGGTAATGGCTCACCAAGTCGATGACGAATAGCTATGCTGAGAGGTAGAATAGCCACAATGGAACTGAGACACGGTCCATACTCCTACGGGAGGCAGCAGTAGGGAATTTTTCACAATGGGCGAAAGCCTGATGGAGCAATACCGCGTGAATGATGAAGGTCTTTGGATTGTAAAATTCTTTTGTTTGGGACGAATAGTATAAGCAGGAAATGGTTTATATTTGACTGTACCATTCGAATAAGTAACGGCAAACTATGTGCCAGCAGCCGCGGTAATACATAGGTTACAAGCGTTATCCGGATTTACTGGGCGTAAAGCGAGCGCAGGCTGATTAACAAGTCTGGTGTTAAATACAATTGCTCAACAATTGCATGCATTGGAAACTGTTAATCTAGAGTGTGATAGGGAGTTCTGGAACTCCATGTGAAGCGGTGGAATGCGTAGATATATGGAAGAACACCTGTGGCGAAAGCGAGAACTTAGGTCACAACTGACGCTTAGGCTCGAAAGTGTGGGGAGCAAATAGGATTAGATACCCTAGTAGTCCACACCGTAAACGATGATCATTAGTTGTTAATATGATAGTATTAGTGACGAAGCTAACGCATTAAATGATCCGCCTGGGTAGTACATTCGCAAGAATGAAACTCAAACGGAATTGACGGGGACCCGCACAAGTGGTGGAGCATGTTGTTTAATTCGTCAGTACACGAAAACCTTACCAAGATTTGACATCCATGGCAAAGTTATAGAAATATAATGGAGGTTAACCGTGAGACAGGTGGTGCATGGCCGCCGTCAGCTCGTGTCGTGAGATGTTGGGTTAAGTCCCGCAACGAGCGCAACCCTTATCGTTAGTTACTTGATCTAGCGAGACTGCCGATGTAAATCGGAGGAAGGTGGGGATGACGTCAGGTCATCATGCCCTTTATATCTTGGGCCACAAACGTGCTACAATGGTTGGTACAAACTGTCGCAAACTCGTAAGAGTAAGCTAATCAGAAAAAGCCAATCTCAGTTCGGATCGAGGGCTGAAATTCGTCCTCGTGAAGTTGGAATCACTAGTAATCGCAAATCAGACATGTTGCGGTGAATACGTTCTCGGGTCTTGTACACACCGCCCGTCAAACTATGAGAGCTGTTAATACCTAAAACCATTTTGCTAACCGCAAGGAGGCGAATGTCTAGGGTAGGAACGGTGATTGGAGTTAAGTCGTAACAAGGTACCCCTACGAGAACGTGGGGGTGGATCACCTCCTTTCTTCGGAGTTATTTTATTCATAACACGATTTTGTGTACATTTTATAAATCCATAAAATTAATAATTTGTTTTAATTTTTTTTATTTTTCTTACGTAACATTTTATGGTCGGGTTTTATTTAGTTTTGAGAGGATTAATCTTCTCAGGATTGTTCTTTGAAAATTCTATAAACAATAATCTTTCTTAAAAATGTCTAAAAATCAACCAAGATTTTAACATTACATAGTTAAAAATAAAGATAATCACAATAATAAGTTATTAAGGGCTTATGGTGGATGCCTTGGGACTGAAAGCGATGAAGGTCGTGCTAATCTGCGAAAAGTTACGGGTAGCTGATAAGAGGCAATAATCCGTAAATTACCGAATGAGAGAACTCTATTAACAGAAGTGTTAATAATTATTAACTGAATTCATAGGTTAATAAAGCGATACCTGGTGAAGTGAAACATCTCAGTAGCCAGAGGAAAAGAAAATAATAATGATTCCGTCAGTAGTGGCGAGCGAAAGCGGAAAAGACCAAACCAGATTTATCTGGGGTTGTAGGACTACAATGTGGACTTGTATTATATAGTAGAAGTAGTTGGAAAGCTACGCAAGATAGGGTGATAGCCCCGTATACGAAATGTAATACATACCTAGTAGTATCCTGAGTACATCGAGACACGTGAAATCTTGATGGAATCTGCCGCGACCATGCGGTAAGTCTAAATATATATCAGTCACCGATAGCGTATAGTACCGTGAGGGAAAGGTGAAAAGAACCCAGAGATGGGAGTGAAATAGATTCTGAAACCATATGCCTACAACGAGTTAGAGCACATTTATGTGTGATAGCGTGCGTTTTGAAGTATGAGCCGGCGAGTTATTGTTGCATGCAAGGTTAAGCTGTAGAAGTGGAGCCGTAGGGAAACCGAATCTTAATAGGGTGTTTAGTATGTAGCAATAGACCCGAAACGGGTTGATCTAGTTATGAGCAGGTTGAAGTTTGAGTAACATCAAATGGAGGACCGAACCCACTTTCGTTGAAACGACAGGGGATGACTTGTGACTAGTGGTGAAATTCCAATCGAAATCCGTGATAGCTGGTTCTCGTCGATATAATTTTAGGATTAGCGTTAGATTATGAACATGTGGAGGTAAAGCGCTGACTGATTGATGGCGTCGCCTTGATGTACTGATTTCAATTAAACTCTGAATGCCATATGTTTTACTCTAGCAGTCAGACTGTGGGGGATAAGCTTCATAGTCGTGAGGGAAAGAGCCCAGATCATTAGCTAAGGTCCCTAATATGAACTAAGTGGAAAAGGATGTTGAGTTTCTTAAACACCAAGGATGTTGGCTTAGAAGCAGCCACCGTTTAAAGAGTGCGTAACAGCTCACTTGTCGAGAGATTCTGCGCCGAAGATTCAACGGGGCTAAGTTCATAACCGAAGCTATGGAATATGTTGTTATACGTAACAACATATTGGTAGACGAGCGTTGTATTTGGATTGAAGGTAGACTGTGAAGACTACTGGACTTTATACAAGTGAGAATGCCGGCGTGAGTAACGTATGAAAGTGAGAATCTTTCAAGCCGATTGACTAAGATTTCCAGGACTAGGGTCGTCCTTCCTGGGTTAGTCGGAACCTAAGGTGAGGCCGAGAGGCGTAACCGATGGCAAACAGGTTTATATTCCTGTACTAAGTATATGAGTGATGGAGTGACGGAGGAGGTTAATACATGCCTGTTATTGGATTCAGGCTTAGATACCAAGTTTTGTTAGTAGGCAAATCCGCTAACTTCAAGAACAAGGTAGATATTCGGTGAAGGCTTCGGCCATTAGCTAAGTTGTATACATCACACTTCCAAGAAAAGCTTCTAACGCTAATCATATATTTATCCGTATTGAGAACGAACACACGTGGTCAAGGAGAATATCCTAAGGCTAGCGAGTTAACTATTGTTAAGGAACTCTGCAAATTAGCCCCGTAAGTTAGCGAAAAGGGGTGCTCAGTTTTTTGAGCCACAGTAAAGAGCGAGGGGGGACTGTTTAACAAAAACACAACTTTATGCAAAGTCGTAAGACGACGTATATGAGGTGACACCTGCCCAGTGCTGGAAGGTCATGGAAGTGGGTTAGTCGTAAGACAAAGCTCATAACTTAAGCCCCAGTGAACGGCGGCCGTAACTATAACGGTCCTAAGGTAGCGAAATTCCTTGTCGGGTAAATTCCGTCCCGCTTGAATGGTGTAACCATCTCTTGACTGTCTCGACAATAGACTCGGTGAAATCCTGGTCCGGGTGAAGACGCCCGGTTGGCGTGATTGGACGGGAAGACCCCATGAAGCTTTACTGTAGCTTGATATTGGAAAAATAAATTGTATTTAGAGCATAGGTGGGAGACTTTGAAGAGAAGTCGCTAGATTTCTTGGAGTCAACCCTGTAATACCACCATTATAATTTGTTTTTTCTAACTCATAGCTGTTATCCAGCTAGAAGACAGTGTTAGGTGGGCAGTTTGACTGGGGCGGTCGCCTCCCAAAAGGTAACGGAGGCGCGCAATGGTACCCTCAGCACGGTTGGAAATCGTGTCAAGAGCGTAATGGTATAAGGGTGCTTGACTGCGAGACTTACACGTCGAGCAGGTAAGAAATTAGGTCATAGTGATCCGGTGGTTCAGAATGGAATGGCCATCGCTCAACGGATAAAAGCTACTCTGGGGATAACAGGCTGATACTGACCAAGAGTTCATATCGACGTCAGTGTTTGGCACCTCGATGTCGACTCATCTCATCCTGGGGCTGAAGTAGGTCCCAAGGGTTCGGCTGTTCGCCGATTAAAGAGATACGTGAGTTGGGTTCAAACCGTCGTGAGACAGGTTGGTCCCTATCTGTCATGCCCGTAGGAAGATTGAGAAGAGCTGCTCCTAGTACGAGAGGATCGGAGTGGAGATACCTCTAATGTTTCTGTTGTATTGCCAAATGCATAGCAGGGTAGTTACGTATCGACGGGATAAGCGCTGAAAGCATATAAGCGTGAAGCCTCCTTCAAGATAAATCTTCCCTCCCGCAAGGGGTAAGAATCGTTGTAGACTACAACGTTGATAGGTTAAAGGTGTAAGTACAGTGATGTATTTAGCTGATTAATACTAATAATTCGAGAGACTTTTTATTAAATCTATCTTTATTTATCAAAGTTGATTTAAAACATTCTAAAGAATTGATATTGTTTATAGAATTCTTAAACGAACAATCTAGTGTGGTGCTCATATCGTTAATGGATACACCTGTTCCCATACCGAACACAGAAGTTAAGCATTATGGAGCTGAAGGTAGCAGCAATGTGAGAATAAGTAGGTGCCACGCAAATAAAAAAGCAGGCTTTAAAATTAGCTTGTTTTTTTTATAATATAATGATATATAATAATAAAAACAGACAAATATGAAAAAAATAAAAACAATTAATAAACTATTAAGTTCATTAACATTATTAAGTCCATTATCAGGTGTTGGATTTAATAATCAATATCAAAACATACAAAAAGTTCTTACCGAAAACACAAAAAATTATCTTAATGCAACAGAAAATGAACAAGTAGAAATGGGAGACATCACTGTTAATGTACAAATAGATACTGAAATGGGATATAAAAAAATTACTAATTATATTTCTGGTGTTGGGACACTAATTGTAAACGATCAAATTAATGAAATTGGTTCAGGTGCTTTTGTATCTGGATCTAATATTACATCATTAGATTTATCTCAAGCCACAAGTTTAACAACTATTGGAGATAGTGCTTTTTTATGACATAAAGAATTAACAGGTAATATAAAAATTCCTGCTAATGTAACAAAAATTGGAAATAGAGCTTTTTGTGAAACCGATATAACTTCAATTGATTTATCTGAAGCTGAAAATTTAACAACGATTGGTTATGAAGCGTTTGGATTGTGTGATTTTGTTAATGATTTTGTAGCAACACCAAAAACTAATCAAAATTTTTCATTAGCAACAAATTTAGGTGATAATGCAAAAGTTTTAATTCCAGGATCAACAGGAATATGAGATGATAATTCTGTTGCTTCTGGAGCATTAGCTTTTGGCGATGTTATAATTCCAGGTGAAGTTACAAAATTAAACAATTATGCTTTTGCCGAAACATATATAACTTCCTTAGATTTCCTTCATGCTACTAATTTAATCTCATTTGGAGAAAAAGCAATTGCAGCTATTCCAAATGTTTTAAATGAATTTATTTTTCCTTCTCCTGTTAAAGAAGTTCCAAATATGTTATTTTCAGATCGAGTACTTTCAGGTGTATCTCGAATAACCAATGTAAAAAATCTATATTTTTTATCAGAAACACCTCCGAAATTTAATGCTAGTGAATATGATAATTGAAAGCCAACATTAACAGGAAAAATATATGTTCCATCTGAAACAGCTAAACAAGCGTATTTGAGTGCAGAAAATTTTGGTTTTAGTGAAGAAAAAGTGGAAATAACTGGTATAAAAGGAGATTTCATAATAAATACAAAAGAAAAAACATCTGGATTAGAACAATATACAGTGATTGAAGGGTTTAGTCCTACAAAATGAGAAATAGTAATGTTTGAAGGAGATCAACCTGAATGATTAACTATTGATAATCAAGGTTTGTTATCTTGAACTAATCAATGTGTTAAAGGGATTTATAGATTTAAAATTAAAGCATCAGATGATAGTCAAAAATCAATTGAATCCGCTCCAATTAGTTTAACAGTAGAAAAAGTTAATGAAGAAAAATCAAATATAGCACTGATTTTAGGATTAGCGCTTGGTTTAGGTATTCCAATTATTTTAGCGGTAGGATTTGGAGTTTGATATTTGACTAAAAAGAAAAAAACAACAGTTAAAATATAGTTAAAAAAATAGGGTTTTTCCCTATTTTTTTATATCACTTGCGTTTTTTTTTTTTTTTTTTGTTAAAATATTTATATAAATCAAAAGAATATGAAAAAGATCAAAACAATTAACAAACTATTAAGTTCATTAACATTATTAAGTCCATTAGCAGGTATTGGATTTAATAATCAATATCAAAACACACAAAATGTTATTACTGAAAACTGCTTTTCATTTAATAACTATGTTAATTCAAACTCTGAGTCGATACCAATGGGAGATATTACTGTTACTGTTGAAGGGACGGTAATTACAGGATATGTCGAAGGAGAAGGAACATTAGAAGTCGCTTCAAATATTACTGAAATTGCAGCGAATTCATTTTCAAATAATAAACAAATAACATCATTAAATTTATCTAATGCTACAAATTTAACTATTGTTAAAGATCATGCTTTTTATAATTGTTCAAACCTAACTGGTGATTTAATAATTTTGTCTACAATTACAAAAATTGATAGTGGCGCTTTTTCAAGTTGTGCAAATCTTGCATCATTAGATTTATCTAATGCTACAAGTTTAACAACTATTGGAGAAGGTGCATTTAATAGTTGTCCATTAACAGGAGATTTAGTCATTCCTAGCAAAGTAACTAGTATTGAAAGAGGTGCTTTTCAATATACAAAAATTACTTCACTAGATTTATCTAATGCTACAAGTTTAACTACTATTGAAGATTATGTTTTTCGAAATTGCTCAAATCTATCAGGAGATTTAGTGATTCCATCTAATATAACAAGTATTGGAATTGGTGCTTTTAAAAATAATCAAAATATTGCTTCACTAGATTTATCTAATGCCACAAGTCTAACTACCATCGGACAAGAAGCTTTTGCTCACTGTTCAAACCTAACAGGAGACTTAGAGATTCTATCAAATGTAAAAAATATTAATCTTTTTGCATTTAATGGTTGCTCTTTTAATAATTTATGCTTTTTTTCTGAAACTCCACCATTATTTGATGAAAATTGACAGCCAACAATAAGCGAAAAAATATATGTTCCATCAGAACAAGCAAAACAAGCATATCTAGCTGAACCAAATTTCGGTTTTAACGAAGATCAAATAGAAATTGGCTTGCCGCCTGAACCATCTCCAAAAAAATCAAACACAGGATTAATTTTAGGTCTAGTATTTGGTTTAGGTATTCCAATTGTTTTAGCAACTGTTGGATTTGGAATTTGATATTTTACTAAAAAGAAAAAAAATAATAGTTAAAACATAGTGAACTAAAATTAATAAAAATAATTGTTTGTTTGTATATCTCTTTCAATTTAGACAAAAGATCAATACAAAATAAAATATTAAGATATAATAATTTATATGAAAAGTTTAACTGTAAAAATAATTGATCCTATCGGAATTCACGCTAGACCTGCTTCTAAATTAACATCAGAAGCGTCTAAATACAAATCTGAAATTAAAATTATCCTAGATGGAAAAACAGCTAATGCTAAATCATTAATTAACTTAATGGCTTTAGGAGCTAAAAAAAATAGTAAAATTACCGTTGAAGCTAAAGGTGTTGATGAAGATAAAGCTATTGAAGCTATTAAAAAAACTTTAGAAGTTAATAAATTAATATAATTTATGTCTAATCAACAAATAGCATTCCTAATTGTAGGGATATTTTGTTTTTTATTAGATATACCTCTTTTAATTTGATGATGAAAATCATATAAAAATCCTATTAGTGAAAATTTATTAAATAAATATAATTGGTTTATAAAATGAATAGTTGAAAATAAAGCAACTATTATTTTATTAGTCAGTATTGTTGTTTTATTATGCGGAATTGGTTTTACCTTTGGTGTAACTTATAGTGATGGGTTATCATAATCTATGAAAGAAATTACTTTTAGTGAATTAATAAAAAAAGAAATTTGTACTAATCAATATTCACAAAATACTATTTTATCTATTTTATCATCTTTTTTTTCTAACAATAGTCAAATTAGTATTTCTTCTGATGGCATTAAACTAGAAATATATAGTCAATATAATTTTATTATTCGTTTTATTTCTAATTTAATACAAAAAACATTTAAAATCAAACATCATATTTTATATTCTAAAATTAATAATTTTAATAAAAAACGTGATTTTAAAATATCAATCAGCGAAAACATTGATATTATTGAAAAGCAATTACAATTAACAAATGAAAAAAAAACTAAATTTATTAACACAAAAGATAATAAAAAAGGGTTTTTAATTGGTGCGTTTTTAAGTGGTGGGTCTATTGGATCATTACAAAAAAACACTTATCATCTAGAATTAAGAACAAAGAAATTATTTTATGCAAGATTAATTCAAAATATTTTTCATACCCTTAATTTGTCAATCTCATTAATAAAGCGTCGAAAAGTGTTTGTTTTATACATCAAAAGAGTTCAAGATATATCTGATTTTTTAAAATTTATTAATGCAAATGAATCTATGCTTAAATTAGAAGATCAAAAAATATCTAGAGATTTAATAAACCAAATGAATAGATTGAATAATATTGATATATCTAATATCAAAAAACGTTCATTTGCCTCATCTAATCAAATAGAGCAAATAAACAAAATTATTAGCTCTCCAGAATTTAAAAAAAAATCAAAAAATTTTCAATTGTTTTGCTTAATTAGAAAACAAAACCCTTCTGCATCATTAAATGATATAGTAAAAATTTTTAAAGAAAAATATAATGTAAAAATCACTAAAGGAGGCTTGAGCCACTATTTATATTTTTTAAAAAATATATAATTTTTAATATAATTATTAATAAGCCGTCTTAGCTCAATAGGCAGAGCAACTGACTTGTAATCAGTAGGTTGTTGGTTCGATTCCGATAGACGGCACCATATTAAAATAAAACCACCATTACTTTGGTGGTTTTTTATATATACATTTTTAATAAACGATTAAGTTCTACCGCATATTCCATCGGAAGCTCATCTGAAAAAATTTTAATAAAACCTAATACTACTAATTGTTTAGCTGTTTTTTCATCTATTTTTCGGGAGTTTAAATAAAACATTTTTTCTTTATCAATATTAGTAATTTTTGCCTCATGTTTTAAAATAGATGAATTATTACTAATAATTTCTGTTGGTATAGTATCTGATTGAGAAATTTTATCTAATAACAAAGTATCGCATGATACTTCGCTATAAGAATTTTTAGCATTTTTAGTAATTTTTACTAATCCTCTAAAATTACTAATTCCTCCACCTGTTGCTATTGATTTAGAAATAATTTGCGATCTTGTTTTTGGAGCTAAATGAATCATTTTTGCTCCTGTATCTTGAATCATTCCTTTTTTAGCTATTGCAATTGAAATACATTTACCTATTGCATTTTCACCACTTAAAATACATGCAGGATATTTCATATTAATGTTACTTCCTAAATTACCATCAACTCATTCCATGATAGCATTTTCTTTTACCAGTGCCCTTTTAGTAACTAAATTTAAAACATTTTCTGATCAATTTTGAATAGTTGTGTATCGAAATTTTGCATTTTTATGTAAATATATTTCAACAACAGCAGCATGAAGGTTGTTCTTATCATAAATAGGAGCTGTGCAACCTTCTATATAATGCGCTTGAGCATTTTCTTCTAAAATAATTAATGTTCTTTCAAATTGCCCTGCACTTTTGGTATTAATTCTAAAATATGATTGCAAAGGACGATCTAATTTAGTATTTTTAGGAACATATAAAAAAGTTCCCCCTGATCATACAGCTGTGTTTAATGCTGCATATTTATTGTCTTTATAATCTACTACTTTATTAAAATATTTTTTTACTAAATCTGGATGTTTTTTAATTGCTGTTTCAATGTTTGTAAAAATTACATTTTTACTTTCAAGCTCTTGTTCTAGCTTATGATATATAGTTTGTGAATCATATTGATTATTTACTCCAGATAAATATTTTGCCTCAGCTTCAATAATATTTAATTTTTTAAATGTGTCTTTAATTTTTTTAGGAACTTCAGATCATTTTTGTTTATATTCTTGACTATCTAAAGGATTGACATAATATATGTAATCATTAAAATTGATTTTAGTTAAATCTGGACCTCAAGATGGATTTTTTTTAGTTTTGAAAAAATTGTATGAATCTTTTCTTATTTTTTTCATTCATGCCGGTTCATTTTTTATCTTACATAATTGATGTATTATTTTTGTGTTTAAACCTTTGGGAAAAATCATATTTATTTATTAATAACTTTTTTTAGTGCTGTTATTCCTACTTTTGCACAACTAATTCGATTTATTTGTTGATTGATATTTTCAAAAACATATAAATCTCCTAATAATTTTTCATCATATTTTTTACTATCAATCATATTTAAATAATTATCAATTATTTCATTTGCTAGTTTAATTGTTTTATTTTTAACCATTTTTAAAATAATATCAGTTGAACTTGTTGCTATTGCACAACCAATACCTGAAAATTTTGCATCTAGAATTTTATTTTGTTTTATTTTGACAAAAACTGTTAAATTATCAATACAACTTGGAGAATTATTATTATATGATTCATAACTATTCATTTTTTTAGATTCATCAATTTTATTTTGTGGTGATTCGTAATGTGTCAAAATTATTTGACGCATAAATTCTTTATCTCGATTAAATGACATTAATTATTTCATCTCCTTTCTTAAAATTTTTTATAATTTTTACTAGTGTATCAAGATCTTTTTTATCATTATATAAATATAATGATGCTCTAACATATCCTGTTTCTTTTGAACAAAATTTAGTTAGTTTAGCACATGACATTCCACTACGGACGATAATTTTTTTAGAT
This sequence comes from uncultured Mycoplasmataceae bacterium, assembly GCA_949282725.1. GTDB lineage: Bacteria > Bacillota_I > Bacilli_A > Mycoplasmatales > Mycoplasmoidaceae > Malacoplasma_A. Next base: position 160,240 of record CASDPP010000001.1, on the reverse strand, counting down.
GCTAAATATGAACTAAAATCTTGTGAATGAATACCTCGATAATTAAATAAAATAATTCCTGAATCTTGTTGTTTGTTATATATTTCTATTTGTTTTATTTTACTTAATTGTTTAATTGCGTATTTTTTTAATTCTTTTTCATGTTTTTTAATATTGTTAATTTTGTATTGATTTAAAAAATCTATTGCCTTAGCAAAACCAAATATTCCTTCTATGTTTGGAGTGCCACCTTCAAATTTATATGGGCTAGCTGCATAGGTAAAATTATTTTCCTTAATAATATTATTCATCGAACCACCTAAACGTAATGGTGTTACCTTATCCAATCATTTTTTGTTAATGTAACATATGCCAATTCCTGTAGGCCCTAGCATTTTATGAGCACTAACAGCCATGAAATCAATTTTTCATTTATTTAAATCAATTTTCATGTGTGGAGCTGATTGTGCAGCATCAATTAAAATCATTATATTTTTATTTTTAGCTTTAACTTTTTTTGCAAGTAATTCAACATTTATTTCATAACCTAATAAATTAGAAACATTAGCAATTGAAATTAATTTTGTTTTTCTAGTTATTTTTTTAACAATATCATTAATTGTTAATTCTCTTGTAGGTTGTCCAGCATAAACTAAGTTAAGTTTGTTTTTGTTTGCTAAGTTAATTCAAGGAATTAAATTAGATGAATGCTCATTGTAAGAAAGAATTATTTCATCATTCTTTTTTAAAATTGATGATAAACTGTTAGCAATTAAACAAATTGATTCTGTTGCTCCTGAAGTATAAATTATTTCCTCTGAAGAACAGTTAAAAAATTTAGCTATTTTATTTCTTATTTTGATTAATGCTAAATCATTGGTTTGATAAGCAAGAGGAGAATCTGTATTATGGGTATTAGTTCCATAATTTACATAATAATCATTAATTGCATCTAACACAGTTTGCGGCTTTAAACTAGTAGCTGCTGAATCTAAATAAATATATCCTGGATGTTTTTGAAACCAAGGGAATAGTTTTTTGATATTAGTTTTGTTCATAATTTTTTATAACATTTTTTATTTTTGAGTTTAATTTGTTGTATCTATTCATATCTAATTCTTTAATTAAATTAATATCTGCAATTAATGAATTAAAAAGAAGCTGATATATCTCGTTGTTCGGTATTTTTTTTGTTGATAGATAAAATATTTTTTCTTTATCTAAAAATCCAACATCAATGCTATGAAAAGCATTAATTGTATTATTTTTAATACTTAAAATTGGATTAAGAATAAATTGTGATATCTGATCAATGTTAAAACATTTAAATTCTTGACTACAATAAGCATTAATTGTATTTTTTGAAGATTTATTTATTAATTTAATATCAGTTATCGCCCCATTACTATTAATTGCTAATACATTACAAAAAAATTCTGAGTCATTTTTTTGATTAATGTTAATTTCATATTTCTTATTTTTTCCTGTATTAATAATAAATAAAAACAATTTAATTTTCTGATTTTTTTCAATGATTAAATCAACTTTTTTACTTACACTTTTTGTGTTTGTATCAATAAAAAAATATTTATCATTGTTATTAAAACTACTATTAATATAATTTGTTTGTCAATCTAAAAAATTATTTAATTTTTTTTCCATAGCAATCAATTTCTACACGTTTTGATGATTTAAAATTACTAAAACCTTTTTGAGCAACTTCTTTAATGTATTTTGAATCACCAGATTTAACAACTTCACCATTAACTAAAATAATAGATTTATTTGGTTTAATTAAATTTAAAAATTCAATGTTATGAGATATTATAATTGTGATAGCGTTTGGTGTGTGTTTTTTAATAATTTTACTAATTGTTTTAATAGCATCAAGATCTAGCCCTGAATCTATTTCATCTATTAATAAAACTTGTGGTTTAATTACATCTAATTGCATGATTTCGTTTTTTTTCTTTTCACCACCACTAAAACCATAGTTCATATCTTTGTTGATAAAAGAAGAGTTTAAATCAACTTTTTTTAATTCATCATTCATTTCTTTAAAAAAAGAAGCAAAATTGTTTTTGTTAGGGCTAATTAATTTATAAAAATCTGTTAATTTAACACCTTCTAATTCGATCGGATTTTGAAAACACATAAACATCCCGTCTTTTGCTTTTTCATAAGTCGAATGATTAGTAATATCTTTTTTGTTAAGTATAATTTTTCCTGATTTTATTCTATATAAAAAATGAGAAAAAAGTGTTTTTAAAAGTGATGTCTTACCAGACCCGTTTGGTCCTAAAATTGCTAAGATATCTCCTTGTTTTAATGAAAATGAAATGTTTTTTAAAACTTCATTATTATCAATAACAGATGTTAAGTTTTTGACTTCAAAAGTTTTAATCATAATAATATTATATATTATTTTTACTACACCAATAATTTTAAGAATATTAATTTTTTTAACCATTTTTTGTATAATATCTATACTATTTTTTCACATGAATAAACTGAATTTAAATTCTTTAAATACTCAATTAGAAAAAAAGTTTCAAGATTTAATTAAATCTAAAGATTATCAAATCGTTGGTGATAATTTAAATTTAACATTTGAAGAATTTAAAAAATGACACAGATGAATTGATTTAATAATCAAGGAATATTATGATTGTCAAAATCTTGAAGGACTAGAATGTATTAATGATCATAATTTACATACAGTTTTGATTAGAAAAGATGGAATTTTAGAATTATCAAAAATTCATTGTCCAAAACAATCAAAAAAATATTTATCTAAAAATTGACAAACAAAAATAATTTTCAATGATCTTGGACCAAAAGCTTTTGATGAAAAATTTATCAATATTACTAATCAAACAAAAAATAGCACAATTAAATCAATAATTAATTCATATAAATCAATTGTCGAAAGCAAAAATAATACTGTTAATGGTATTTTTTTAACAAGTTCTTTACCTCTTATTCCTGAAAGAATCTTTGCTTCATTAGCTACACTTTTTGCAAAAAATAATCAATCTGTTGGAATTGTTTATTCACGTTCAATTTATCAACAATGCAAAAAACAATGAGATAGTTTTTTATCTGAAGCAAATGTTATTGAAAAATATCAAAATGTTGATGTTTTATTTATTTTAGATTTAGCACAAGAATCGGCTGATGAAAAATTTTATTTGAATGTTTTTTTACCAATCATTAAACATCGTTTAATGTATGATAAAATAACTTTTTTCCATTCTAATGGCAAAATTGATGAACTAAAAAAATATTTTTTACTTAATAAAAAAATCCCAAAAAATTTTATTGATATTTTTATTGAATTAATTAAAAAAACTACAAATAATAATAGTGCTGTTATTGTTAACCAATAACATATAATAGTTATATGAATATAGTTTATCGTGGTAAAAGTAAAAAAACAGGTGAAAATTGATACACAATTGTTTTTGATGATGAATTTAAAATATCTAAGGATCATAAATGATTTGTTGGGTCGTTAAAAGTAGTAATTAGAGAAGATTTTGCTAAAGTTTCAAAAGATGCTAAATTTAGATACATTAAAATTAATGAAAAAAACTTTCATAAAATAATCGTAGCAAAACCAGATGGGGATTCAAACGAATGAAAAAAACAAGATAATGATAAAAATTTTATTGAGCAACATACAATTTAATTAACTATTTTTATAAAAGAGCGGTTTATATGTATAATAAATAAATATTTATAAATAATAATTGGAGGTAAAATTTGGTTAAAATCAGATTAACGAGATTAGGAAAACATAAAGCTCCGTTCTATCGAATTGTTGCCATAGATTCACGTTCTAAAAGAGATGGTGAATACATTGAATTATTAGGAACTTACGAACCTTTTAAATCAAAATACAATTTAAAAAGAGACTTAATTATTAAGTATCTTTCTAACGGTGCCCAACCAACAGATACTATTCTAAATATCTTTAAAAAAGAAGGTATTTGAAAAGAATTTGTAAGTACTAAATCAACAAAGAAAAAAACTAAAAAATCTAAAAAAACTACAAAAACTAAATCTGTTGAAAAAACTAAAAAAGTTGAAGAAAAAGCAGAAAAATAGTTCTAATGAAAATTAGTGTTCTTACTTTGTTTCCTAAAGTTTGTAAAGAATATATCAATGAATCAATTATAAAAAATGCAATTAAAACTAAAAAAGTTGATATTGAAATAATTAATTTTAGAGATTATTCAAAACAAAAAAACAAACAAGTTGATGATTATCAATATGGTGGTGGTCCTGGAATGGTATTAATGCTTCAACCAATTGTTGATTGCTTAAAAGCAATAAGAACAAAAGATTCACATGTAATACTACTTTCACCACAAGGAAATATTTGAAATCAACAAGCTGCTAAAAAAATGTTAAAATATAAACACATTATTTTAATAGCAGGGCATTATGAAGGATTTGATGAAAGAATAGAACACTACGTTGATGAAATTATTTCTATTGGAGATTATGTTTTAACTGGTGGAGAAATTCCTGCATTAATAATTCTTGATAGTATTACAAGATTAATTGATGATGTAATCAATAACAAAAGCCTAGATTCTGAAACATTTACAAAAGGTTTGTTAGACTATCCAATATATACTAAACCAAAAAACTTTGAAGGTCACGTTGTACCTGATGTTCTATTAAGTGGAAATCATAAAAAAATTAATGAATATCGTAAAAATCAACAAATAAAGAAAACTAAATTAAAAAGACAAGATTTATATAAAATATATTTGAAGGGAGTTAAAAATGGCAAAAATAAATAAAGCAAAATTCTTAAAAGAACTAGAAAGCACACAAATGCGTTCTGATTTACCTGAATTTAATTCTGGTGATACTATTTCAGTTCACGTTAAAATTGTTGAAGGAAATAAAACTAGAGTTCAAAAATATGAAGGTATTGTAATGAAAGTTTCAGGAAAAAACATTTCCAAAACTTTTACAATTAGAAAAGAAAGCAATGGTGTTGGATCTGAAGTAACATTTTTATACCACTCTCCATTAATCATTAAAATTGATGTATTAAGAAAAGGAAAAGTGCGTAGAGCATATATTTCGTATATGAGAAAAAGATCTGGTAAATCAGCAAGAATTAAACAAGCAAAAAAATAATTTATGAAAATTATTCCTGATAAAGAGAAGAAAAAAAGTAAAAAAAATCATTCTTCTTTATTAAAAAATTCTTATAAAAATTCTTTTAAAGTTGGTAAATATAACGAAAGAAAGGTTAATTTTGCAGGATTACCTTTTTCTAAATTGTATTCAAGTTATTCTAATGCTAAAAGATATATTATTGCTGCAATATTAGGAATAGTTATGGCATTTTTTGTTCAGTTTTTAGTAAAAAATACTGGACTATACAACTCTGGATTAAGTGCGGTTGTACAAGGGCTATCAAGATTTGTTTATTCAATTGTTTGTAAGTTTGGAGTAATGAGTGAAAGTTCAGCAGAAGTTTTATATAACTTCATGTTTTGGGTTTTATATTTTATTCTTAATGTTCCATTATTTATTTTTGCATATTTTAAAATTGGTAAAAATTTTTCAAAAATAACTTTTATTTTTTTATTTTTTAATGTTGCAATTGGTTTTTTAATTTCCTCAGTGATTCCAGGAATTAATGAAATTTTTATTTTTGGTAAATCAATTCCTGATGCTCAAGTTACCCAAGGAATAGATAACCCTTTATATAAATACCACGTTTATGTTATTCCATATTACTATAACGATCAAAAAAACATTATTTTTGATGTTAACCACGACTCTGTAAAATCTTTCTTTCTATTGCTATATGCAATAGCGTTTGGAATTATTACTTCATATTGCTATGCTCTTTTATACATTATTGGTTCTTGTTCTGCTGGCTTAGATTTTATATCAATTTATTATTCAACAAAGAAAAATAAGAATATCTCTTCAACGTTATTTATCATTAATACTTTGTCAATGTTTGTTGGATCTTTATTTGGTTCTTATTTTTCAGCAGGAATTATATATAGTGAATGTTGAAACTGACAATTTTTAATAAGTGCTAATTTTGTTTCATCATTATTTAATACTTTCTTATTCTCATTCTTATTGTCAAGATTGTTCCCGTTAAATCAATCTGTTAAAGTAGAAATTTATTCTTCAAAAATTGAAGATATTAGAATTCATTTATATGAAGACCAATATATTCATGCAGGAACTATTATTCAAGCACAAGGTGCATATAGTTTAAAAAAGACTAGTATTTTAACAACTATTTGTATGATGCCAGAACTACCTAAATTAATTGCCCATGTAAGAGATATTGATGAAAATTCATTAATTACTGTTTATAAAGTAAGTGATATTGATGGAAAAATTCAAGTCTTCCAACAAGGATCTATTGAATAAATAATTAATATGCCAATTAACTGATTTCCTGGCCATATGCATAAAACCATGGAAACATTAAAAGATCAAATGAAAACATATGATCTAATTATTAATGTTTTGGATGCAAGAGCAATAGAGTGTTCTAATAATCAAGATTTATTAAAAATTTTTAATAAACCTATTTTAAATGTTGCGATGAAATCAGACTTAAGTGATGTTAAAGAAAAACCGAATATTTTATTTGTAGATATTAATAACAAAAATAAAAGAAAAGAAATAATTAAAGCTGTTTATAAAAAACTAGATGAAAAAATCAAAAAATATCAAAATAAAGGTTTGGTTAAATATAAACTTAATGTGATTGTTGTAGGTATTCCGAATGTTGGTAAATCTTCGTTAATTAACTATTTAATTAATAAAAAAAGATTAGATGCAAGAAACTATCCGGGAGTAACAAATAAAATTTCATTGTGAAAAATTGATGATTCATTATTTATTAATGACACACCCGGAGTTTTAATTAAAAGAATTGATAATGATCAAGTTGGTTATATTTTAGGATTAATTGGTTGTATTAAAAAAGAATTATTACCAATAGATGAAGTTGTTAAGTTTGGATATGAATATTTAATTAAAAATTATCCTGATTTAATGCAAAAATTATTCAAATCAAATAAATTATCATTTAATGATTTTTTGATTGAATTGTGTCAAAAAAATAAATATTTTTTACCTAATAATAAATATGATTTTGATCGAGCAATAAATTTTTTATATCACTTGATTCAAACTGGTAAAATTGGTAAGATTAGTTTTGATATAAATAACATTTAATCTAATAGATTAAATACTATATAATAACTAAGTATTTTTATGTTTTTCTTATTTACATATAAAAAAGATCAATTTGATGTTGAATCAAAATCATTATTTAATGAATTAAAAAAAACTCTTAAACTTAAATCATTAAAAAAAATTAAAGTTTTAAATCGTTATCTTGTTAATAATATCTCTGAACAAAATTTTAAAAAAACTATTAATACCATTTTTTGTGAACCAATGGTAGATGAATATTATTTAAATAAAAATCCTAATCTAAATAAATATTTATCATTTGGAGTTGATTTATTACCTGAACAATTTAGTCAAAGAGATCAAGCGATTAAAAGTTGTTTTTTTATTAACAACATTAAACCTATCCCTTTTGTAAAATCTTCAAAAATTTATTTACTAAACAAAGATATTAATTCAAAAGAATTACAAAAAATAAAAAAATACTTAATTAATCCAATTGATTCTAAAGAAATTACTATATATTTTGATAAATATCAAAATAACTTTATTATTAATAAAAAAATTCCCATTATTAAATCATTTACAAAATTCATTTTAAAACAATTAGAATCTTTCAAACAAGATTTTAATTTATCAATGTCAATTGATGATCTTCTAATGTTACAAAAATATTTTCAAAAAATTAAAAGAGAGCCTACTGAAACTGAAATAAGAATTTTTGATACTTATTGATCAGACCATTGTCGACACACAACATTTAATTCTCATATCACAAAAATTGACATTAATTCAAAATATTACAATGATTTAATAAATAATACTTATCATAAATATCTTTCTTATCATAATGAAATATATCCAAATAATTCCCGCCCAATTACATTAATGGATTTAGCAACAATAAATGCTAAATATTTAAAAAAACATAATTTAATCAAGAACTTAGATATTTCTGATGAAATTAATGCTTGTTCAATTAAAGTTGATGTAAAAACTGATAAAGGAAATAAAAAATACTTAGTGATGTTTAAAAATGAAACACACAATCACCCAACAGAAATTGAACCTTACGGTGGAGCTAGTACTTGTTTAGGGGGAGCTATTAGAGATCCTTTATCAGGAAGAACTTATGTATATCAAGCAATGAGAGTAACAGGAAGTGCAGATCCAACTGTTGATATTGATAAAACATTACCTAATAAACTACCACAAAAAACAATTACTACTAAAGCTGCTGATGGATATAGTGCTTATGGTAACCAAATCGGTCTTGCTACAGGTCAAGTTAATGAATTATATGACCCAAGTTATGTAGCTAAAAGATTAGAAACAGGAGCTGTTATTGCTGCTAATGAACAAAAAAATGTTTATCGAAACAAACCAAAAGTAGGTGATGTGGTTATTTTACTTGGTGGTAGAACAGGTAAAGATGGAATTGGTGGAGCTACTGGATCATCTAAACAACAAAAAAAAGATTCATTAAAAACCGCTATTACTGAAGTACAAAAAGGTAATCCGGTAGAAGAAAGAAAAATCATGCGTCTATTTAGAAATCCTACTGCAACTAAATTAATTATTAGATGTAATGATTTTGGTGCTGGAGGAGTTTCTGTAGCTATTGGTGAACTTTGTGATGGAATAGATATTAATTTAGATTTAGTAAGAACTAAATACCAAGGGCTTACAGGAACTGAATTAGCAATAAGTGAATCACAAGAAAGAATGGCCGTTGTGGTATCAAAATCTAATGCTAAAAAATTCATTAATTTAGCAAAAGAAGAAAATTTAGAAGCATATGAAGTAGCTAAAGTTACAAACACTAATAAATTAAGAATGTATTGAAATAAAAAGTTAATTGTCGACATTGATCGTGACTTTTTAAATACTAATGGTGCTACACAACAAGTAACTGTAAAAGTAGAAAATAATCAAAAAGTTTCTTTTCCAAAATTAGTTCCTAACTTATCTAGTGTTGAAAAAAAATTACACAATTTAAATGCTGATTTAAAATTAGGATTAGTTCAAAAGTTTGATTCAACAATTGGAAGAAATACTGTTTTAATGCCTTTTGGTGGTGTTAATCAATTAACTCCGGTTGAAGGAATGGTTGCAAAAATTCCTACATTTGATTATTCAACTTCTTCTACTGTAAGTAGTATGACTTATGGTTTTAACCCTTTCTTATCATTGCAAAGTGAATTTCATATGGGTTATTATGCAGTTATTGAATCACTTGATAAGCAAGTTGCATTAGGTGCTGATTTTAAAAACACTTATTTATCATTTCAAGAATACTTCATGCGTTTAAATAACGAACCGAAAAAATGAGGTAGTGTCTTTAGTGCTTTACTAGGAGCATTTAAAGCTCAATCAGATTTAGGTTTAGGAGCAATAGGTGGAAAAGACTCTATGTCAGGTACATTTGAAAAAATTGATGTTATTCCTACATTAATTTCTTTTGCTGTCAATGTATATGATTTAAAAAACGTTGTTTCAAATGAATTTAAAAGAGTAAAATCCAATGTTGTATTACTAAAAACAAATCGTTTAAATGATGATACTTTAGATTCTAAACAATTAATAAAAAACTATCAATTTGTTAATAAATTGATTAAATCTAATAAAGTTCTATCTGTTTCAACAATTAAAAGTAATGGCGTGATTGAATCTATTGCTAAATCGTGTTTAGGAAATAATATTGGATTTAAGTTTTCTAACAAAAAAATAAATTTATTTGAACCAATGTATGGATCATTTATTATTGAATTACCAGATAATTTAAATTACCAAACATTATTTAAAAATACTAATTATGAACTGTTAGGAAAAACAATTATTGAACAAAAAATTGTTCATTCTAATTTCAATGTTTCACTAGATAAAACTTATAAATATTTAACTGATAAAATTAAAAATGTTTTCCCTTTTGAATTACAACAAGAAGATAAAAAAATAAATATTGCTGAATATAAAGCAAACAAAAGAATTTATTATCCAAAAAAAGTTGCTCATCCTATTGTTGTAATTCCTGTTTTTAATGGAACTAATTGTGAATTTGATTCACAAAAAGCTTTTGCAAATACACCAGCAATTGTTAAACAGGTATTGATTAACAATATTAATGATCAGGAATTAAAAAAATCAATTAATAAATTAGTTCAAGAAATTAATAAAGCTCATATTATCTTTTTCCCTGGTGGATTTAGTGCGGCAGATGAACCAGATGGATCAGCTAAATATATTGTAAATATATTTCAAAATAAAAAAATAAAAGATGCTGTTAATAAATTTATTGATCGAAAATGTTTAATTATTGGTATTTGTAATGGTTTCCAAGCGTTAATTAAATTAGGATTGATTTCTCATGGAAAAATTGTTGATATGTCAAACGATATGCCAACATTAACATATAACGATATTAATCATCACATGAGTCAAATTGTTCGAACAAAATTATGTTCTAATAAATCTCCGTGATTAGCTAATTTAAAACCTGGAGATGTTTTAAATGTAGCAATTTCTCATGGAGAAGGAAAATTAGTAGCATCTCAACAATACATAAATAAATGAATTAAAAATGGACAAATTGCTTTTCAGTACATTGATTTAAATAATCAGCCAACTATGAAAATGCCTTATAATCCTAATGGATCTAATTATGCTATTGAATGTTTAACGAGTGAAAATGGATTAATTTTAGGTAAAATGGGACATTCAGAAAGATATGAACAAGGATTATATCAAAATATTCCAGGTAATTTCGATTCCAAAATTTTTGTTTCTGGTGTTGAATATTTCACTCAAAAAAAGTCTAAAAAATAATTTTTAAAATTATTTAATATAAATATAATATTATTTTAAAGTATGCAAGTAGCTATTATTTACGGTTCAGAAAGTGATACACCTAAAATGAATGGAGCGTTTGAGACATTAAAAAAATTTAATGTTTCTTACAAAACACATATTTTATCAGCTCACCGAGCACCTGATAAATTATCAAAAACAATTAAATTATTAAACAAAAATGGATGTGATGTGATTATTGCTGCCGCAGGATTAGCAGCGCATCTTCCTGGAGTAATTGCTTCACAAACAACTATTCCAGTAATTGGTGTTCCAATAAGTGCTGCAATTCATGGTTTAGATGCACTCTTATCAATTGTCCAAATGCCAAAAGGTATTCCGGTAGCAACAGTTGGTATTGATAATTCTACTAACGCTGCTATGTTAGCAATCCAAATTATGGCTCTTAAAAATACTAAACTAAAAAACCAATTAAAAAAATATCGTGAAGATATGCAAAAAAATTTTTAATTACAAAGGAGATAACTAATATGAATAAAATGTTATATGAAGGAAAAGCGAAACAAATTTATGCAACAAATAAATCTAATCAAGTAATCGTTCATTATAAAGATGATGCAACTGCTTTTAATGGACAAAAAAAAGCAAGTATTAAATCAAAAGGAATTTTAAACAATCAAATATCAGCTGTTATTTTTAAATATTTAGGAAAAAATAAAATTCCTACTCATTTAATAAAACAATTAAATGAACGTGATCAATTATGTGAAAAAGTAAAAATTTTACCTTTAGAAGTTATTGTAAGAAATATAGCTGCAGGAAGCATTTCAAAAAGATTAGCAATTAAAGAAGGAACTAAACTTGTTTCACCTATTTTTGAAATTTGTTACAAAAACGATGAACTTGGTGATCCATTAATCAATGATTATCATGCTATAGCTTTAAAATTAGCTACACCTGCCCAATTAAAAACTGTTTATACATTAACTAAAAAAATTAATCAATTATTAATTTCTTTCTTCAAAAAAATTAATTTGATTTTAGTTGATTTTAAAATTGAATTTGGAATAAATAGCAAAGGAAAAATTTTATTAGCTGATGAAATTTCACCAGATACATGCCGTTTATGAGATGTTAAAACAAAAAATAAAATGGATAAAGACCGTTTCCGTAGAAATTTAGGTAACTTAATTGAAGCTTACCAAGAAGTTTTCAAAAGAATGTCAAAAAAAGGAAAAAAATAATGAATTTGAAAAAGCTTTTTAGCAAATGAGATGAAAAATTCAAAGACCATTGTGGTGTTTTTGGATGTATTAGTAAATCATATAATAATGATCCAGCTATGTTATCATATTGTGGTTTGTTCGCTTTACAACATAGAGGACAAGAATCTGCTGGAATTAGTGTTTTAACAAAATCTAAAAAAATTATTTGTCATAAAGATAATGGATATGTTGGAGATATCTTTAATCAAAAAATATTAAACTTTTTATCTAAAGAAAAAGCAAATGCTTCTATAGGTCATGTGCGTTATTCAACTGCTGGTTCTAAAACAGTTAAAAATGCGCAACCTTTTGTTGTCAAAACAAAAATAGGTGATATTTCATTAGCTCATAATGGAAATTTAATTAACGTTAAAACACTACGAGCAAAATATTTAAAATTAGGTGTAAAATTTATTTCAACTGTAGATTCTGAATTAATCTTAAAAATTATTGCATATCACATTGATAAACAAAAAAAATCATTAGAAGATGCAATTATTGAAATGACAAAAGAAGTTATTGGAGCTTATTCTTTAGTAATATTATCTAATGATAAATTAATAGGTTTAAGAGATCCATATGCAATTAGACCATTATGTATTGGTAAAAATGCTACTGATACATACTTTATTTCATCTGAAAGTTGTGTTTTTTCTTCAACAGGAGCTACATTAATAAGAGATGTTGAACGTGGCGAAATGATTATTATTGATAAAAAATTAAATCTTAAATCAATTATTTATCAAAAATCATGCCCAAAAAAATCATGTATTTTTGAATATGTTTATTTTGCTAGACCTGATTCAACAATCGATAAAATTAACTGTTATGAATCAAGAATTAAGCAAGGAGAAATATTATACAAAGAACATCCACTAAAAGCTGATTTAATAATTGCTGTTCCTGAATCAGGAAACTACGCCGCAATGGGTTATGCAAAAGCAAGTAAAATTCCTTTTGGAATTGGCTTAATTAAAAATAGATATATTGCTAGAACATTTATCAAACCATCACAAAAGTTACGTGAACAAGATGTGTATTTTAAACTAAATCCACTTGAAGCAACAATTAAAAATAAAAATATTGTTTTGATAGATGATTCTATTGTTAGAGGTTCATCTTCGTTTCACATTATTCAAGCATTAAAAAAACATGGAGCTAAAAAAGTATACTTCTTATCAGCTAGTCCAATGGTTAAACATCCTTGTTATTTAGGAATTGATACCCCAACACATGAAGAACTAATTGGTCATAAACATACTGTTGAACAAGTAAGAAAAATGATTAAAGCTGATTACTTAGGATATTTAAGTATAAAAGGTTTATTTGCATCAATTAAAAATGATAAAAATATGTGTACTGGATGTTTTGATGGCAAATATGCTATCTATCGAAAGGAATAATTATGGCAGCAAATGATTATAAAAAAAGTGGTGTAAATATTGAAAAAGGTTATCAAGCAGTTTCTTTAATTAAGAAACATGCTCAAAAAACTATGAGTAAATATGTTTTAAATAATCTTGGTTCTTTTGCAGGAATGGTAAGTCTTCCTAGTGGTTATAAACAACCAGTATTAGTATCAGGAACTGATGGTGTAGGAACTAAAATTGAAATTGCTTGTCGATATAAAAAATTTGATACAGTAGGAATTGATTGTGTTGCTATGTGTGCTAATGATGTTTTATGTCATGGTGCTAAACCATTATTTTTCTTAGATTATATTGCTTGTGGTAAACTAGATCCAAAAGTAGCAGAACAATTAGTAAAAGGAATTTCCGATGGATGTTTGATGTCTAATTGCTCATTAATCGGTGGAGAAACAGCAGAAATGCCAGGAGTATATGATATTGGAAAATATGATTTAGCAGGCTTTTGTGTTGGAATAGTAGAAAAAAATAAAATTATTAATGGCAAAAATATTAAAGCAAAAGATGCTTTAATAGGTATTAGTTCTTCTGGTTTTCATTCTAATGGTTATTCTTTAATAAGAAAAATGTTTAGTTCAAAAATGAACCAATTATGAAAAAAATTATTAACTCCTACAAAAATTTATGTTAAACCAGTTTTAGAATTATTAAAAAAATACGAAATTAAAGGAATGAGCCATATTACTGGTGGTGGGTTTATTGAGAATGTTCCTCGAATGTTAAATAATTCTAAATTAAAATGTGTAATTAATTTAAATTCATATAAACCTGATCCAATCTTTAATTTATTAGATAAAAATAAAAAAGATTTTGATCAATACTATAACATTTTTAACATGGGAATTGGTTTTGTTTTATGTGTTAATCAAAAAGATGTGAAAAAAATTATTGCTGATTTAGCTAAAATGAAAGAAAAAGCATATTTAATTGGTTCAATTGAAACAAAAAAACCAAATGAATCTAATATTCAGTTAATTAGAAAATAAAATATGTTAAAAAATATTGCTATTTTTATTAGTGGATCTGGAACTAATTTACAAACATTAATTGATGAATCAAAAAAATCTAAGTTATTTAAAATAGTTCTTGTTGTTTCTAGTACAAAAAAAGCTTTTGGATTACAAAGAGCACAAAAAAATAATATTCCTACAATTATTAATGATAAAAATTTTGCCCCTTCACAATTAATTAAACAACTTAAAAATTCTAAAGTAGACTTAATAGTTTTGGCGGGATACTTATCAATTTTAAAAGGTGATTTATTGAAGCAATATAAAAATAAAATTATTAATATTCATCCTTCATTAATTCCGTCTTTTTGTGGTAAAGGAATGTATGGTATACATGTTCATAAAGCGGTAATAAATTCTGGTGTTAAATATACAGGAGCTACTGTTCATTTTGTTAATGAAGGAATTGACACAGGGGCGATTATTGATCAAGTATCAATTAAAGTTAATTCAAAAGATACACCAAATAGTTTACAAAAAAAATTATTAAAATATGAACATAAACTTCTTGTATCAAGTTTAAAAAAAATTTTAATTAATAATTATAAAATTATTAATAATAAAATTATATGGGGGTAAAAATGAAAAATAATAAATATGCATTGATAAGTGTTTTTGATAAAACCGGAATAGTTGAATTAGCTAAATTCTTTCAAAAAAATAATATTAAAATTATTTCTACTGGTGGAACTTATAAACATTTAAAACAAAACAAAATTGATGTTATTGAATTAAGTAAATTTACTAATTTTCCTGAAATGTTAGATTCTCGTGTTAAAACATTGCACCCAAAAATTCATGGTGGTATTTTAGCTATTAGAAAAAATAAAAATCATTTACAACAAATAAAAAAACAAGGTATTGAATTAATTGATTTTGTTGTTGTTAATTTATATCCGTTTTTTGAAAAAGTAAAAGAAAAATTAACTTTTGAACAAAAAGTTGAATTTATAGATATTGGTGGTCCAACTATGTTAAGATCAGCAGCTAAAAACTTTCAAGATGTTACAGTAATTACAAATCCTAAAGATTATCAATTAATAATAGATGAATATGAAAAAAATAAAGCAATTTCATTTTCAACAAAGAAAATGTTAGCAGCTAAAGTTTTTAATTTAACTTCTGCTTATGATGCTGCTATTAGTAACTTTTTAACTGAAAATGAATATGATGATTTTTTATCAGTCTCATATCGTAAAAAAATGGATTTAAGATATGGAGAAAATCCACATCAAACCGCTTGTTTTTATGAATCAACTACTCAAAAAGGATCAATGAATAGTTTTGAAATTCTTAATGGAAAACAACTATCATATAACAATTTCAAAGATGTTGATGTAGCTTGAAAAGCTGTTTGTGAATTTGATAAAAAAGAAAATGCTTGCTGTGTATTAAAACATAATACACCGTGTGGTTTTTCACTTGGAAAAACTGTTTATGATGCGTATATGAAAGCATATAAAACTGACCCTATTTCTATTTTTGGAGGAATTGTAACCTTTAATAATATTCTTGATGGTAAAACTGCTAACGAACTGTCTAAGTTATTTTTAGAAATTGTTGCTGCTCCAGGCTTTAGTAAAGAAGCTTTAAATATTTTATGTAAAAAGAAAAACTTGAGAGTTTTAAAATTCACTACAAAACCTACAAATAAACATTCACTAGTTTCTGTTGATGGAGGAATTTTGGTTCAATCAGAAGATGTTGCTTCAAAAGAAAAATATAAAGTTGTAACCAAACTTAAACCAACTAAAAAACAAATGGATGATTTAATTTTTGCTATGAAAGTTGTAAAACATGTAAAATCTAATGCAATAGTTGTAGCTGATAATAAAGTTATTTTAGGAATTGGTGGTGGTCAAGTTAATCGTGTTTGACCTACCGAAGATGCATTAAAAAGAGCTAAAAAACCAACTGTTTTAGCTTCCGATGCTTTTTTTCCATTTAGAGATGTTGTGGATATTGCAGCTAAATATAAAATTAAAGCTATTATTCAACCAGGTGGTTCAATTAGAGATGAAGAATCAATTAAAGCATGTAATGAACATAAAATCGCCATGGTATTTACTGAAGTAAGACATTTTAAACACTAATTTTATGAATAAAGTTTTAGTAATAGGTTCAGGTGGAAGAGAACACACAATAGCATGAAAGCTGTCAACATCAAAAAAAGTAGATAAAGTTTATATTGCTCCAGGAAATTCCGGAATGGTTTTAACACCAAAATGTGAATTAATAAACATTACTGATCAAAAGGAATTATTATCTTTTGCTAAAAAAAACAAAATTTCATTAACTGTTGTTGGACCAGAAGTTCCGTTAATAAATGGGATCGTAGATTTATTTCAGAGAAATAAATTAAAAATATTTGGTCCTCATAAAAAAGCTGCTATGCTTGAAGGATCAAAAGATTTTTGTAAAAAATTTATGATTAAACACAAAATTCCTACAGCATCATACCAAACATTTACTAATTCGCAAAAAGCTATTAATTATTTAAAAAAAGTAGAATTTCCAATTGTTATTAAATGTGATGGTTTAGCTGCTGGAAAAGGTGTTAATATTTGCCAAAACTATCAAGAAGCAAAAAATACAATTGATCAATTTCTAGTAAAAAATATTTTTAATACTAAAAATAATAAAGTTGTTATTGAACAATATTTAGAAGGCGTTGAAGCATCAATTATTTGTTTAGTAGATAAAAAAATGATTGTGCCACTTGTTTCAGCAAAAGATTATAAACAAGTTTTTGATAACAATAAAGGCCCTAATACAGGTGGAATGGGGGCGATTTGTCCTAATCCTTACTACACAAAAAAACATGAAGAAATTTTTAAAAAAGAAATTTTAACTAATACAATAAAAGGATTAAAAAAAGATAGACTATCTTTTAATGGATTTTTGTTTTTTGGTTTAATGTTAACCAAAAAAGGACCAAAAGTACTAGAATTTAATATGCGTATGGGTGATCCTGAAACACAATCAATTTTACCTTTATTAAATACTGATTTTTATGATTTATTAAATGCTTCATTAAGTAATAAATTATCAAATACTAAAATTAATTTTTCAAAGAAAAAATCAATGAATGTTGTTTTAATTTCAAAAGGTTATCCGGTTTCATTTAAAAAGAACTTGCCAATTAAAATTTCTAAACATATTAGATGTAACATTTTTTATAGTGGGGTTAGTAAAAAAGATAATATCTTTTATACAAACGGTGGAAGAGTTATGTCGATTCAAACAATTGGAAATTCATTTAGTGATTGTTCAAAAAAAATCTATTCTGACATTCAAAAAATAAGTTATTCAAATAAATCATTTAGATCTGATATAGGTAAAATATAATTTTAAATAATTTTTTGTTATAATTTTTTAATGGATATTAAATTGAAAAAAATAGTTTTTGAACAAAAAGATTTATCTACTACTGACCCACAATTGTTTTCTTATTATTTAATTAAATTTTTTAAAAAATATAAGGGTCAAAATATTAATTTAGATTTAAATAATTTTCTAAGAAAAATTGATAAATCACTTATTGCACCTTTTATTAACTCACTTATTTCATCATATCATTTAGTTTTTACTTCTGTTTTATCCTATAAAACAAAAAAAGATCAAATATATTCATGTAAATTTATTTATGATAAATCATTTCAAAAATATTTTGATGAAGCAAATAGTTTAGCAACTGCTGAAAATTTTAGTCGTTTTTTACAATTATTGCCACACAATAAATTAAATGCTCAAAAATTTATTGATATTGTATTAAAAGAAATCAAAAAAAACAAAGTAAAAAATTTAACTACTAAAATATTTAATTTCAATGAATTACAAAAAAATGGTTTTGAATTAATTACAGCTGTAGGAAAAGGTTCAAAAAATGATTCTAAGCCACAAATGTTAGTAATTAATTACAATACTGATCCAAAAAAGAAAAAAATTACTTTAATTGGAAAGGGAATTATTTTTGATACCGGTGGTATATCACTAAAACCGTCTCAATATATGCAAGGCATGCAATATGATATGTCTGGAGCGGCAATAGTAATAGGAGCATTATTAGCAATTATTAAAAATAAATTAAAAGCAAATGTATCAATTATTTGTCCTTTAGCTAATAATGATATTGGTGAAAATTCTTTTGTGGTAAGTGATATATATCATTCATATGATAAAAAAACATCTATTGAAATAACAAATACTGATGCTGAAGGAAGATTAATCTTAGCTGATGCTGTTTCATATGCAAAAAATAATTTAAAATCAAATACGATTTTAACTATTGCAACATTAACAGGAGCTGTTGAAATAGCTTTTGGGGATGTTATTACACCTATTTGAACCACTAATAAAGAACAATATAAACAATTAGAATCTAGTGCAAATTTAGCTGGAGAATTTGTTTGAAATATGCCATTCCATCCAGAATATAAAAAATTGTTAGAAAAATCAAATATTGCTGATTATATTAATTCAGAATTATCTCGTGCCGCTGGTTCATCTGTAGCAGCTACATTTATTAATATTTTTGCTGATCCGATAAATTTTATTCATTTAGATATTGCAGCAAGTTCTGAATATGAAAAAAATGCGCCTTGTCCAGTAATGTTAAAAACATTATATTACTTTATTAAAAATCAAAAATAATATGAAAAGAAAAAATGTGGTTGTTTCTGAAAAAAGAAAAATTTTAAATGTAATAATTTTATCAATTATTGCTGTTATTTGTTTAACAGCAATGATTTTAGTTTTAATTTTTGTTAAATAATAAAAAATTTTTTTTAAAAATATACCTATATGTAATATAGGTATTTTATTTTTTTTTAAATTTTTTTTGTTTTTTTTTGGTTTATTGTATAATAAATGTATCAAAGTGGGAGATTGTGGGAATGTTATTAGGTACATACATACACACATTAGATAATAAAAATAGATTATGCTTACCATCTAAAATAACAAAAATATTAGGTGGTTCTATTGTTATTTCTAAAGGTTTTGATGGATGTTTAGAATTACGTTCTGTAGATAACTTCCAAAAATTCTCTGACAGTTTATTAAGATTAAGTCAAAATAAAAAAGACTCAAGAATTGTTATTCGTCAATTATTAGCTAATGCAAATGAATTAAAAATAGATAAAGCTAACCGTGTTTTAATTCCAGAAATTATATTAAAAGAAGTTAACATCAAAAAAGATGTTGTTTTAATTGGTTTGGGAAATAAATTAGAAATTTGAGATCAAGAAACATACTATAACTTTAAAAAATCTACAGATAAGATTTATGAATCAATTGCTGAAAGGTTAGACGATGATCAACAATAATTTACATAAACCTGTTCTTTTAGAAGAAACTATTAAATTAATGAATGTAAAACCTAATGGTGTTTATGTAGATTGCACATCTGGTAGAGGCGGTCATGCTAGTGCGATATTAGATAAATTAAACAAAAACGGTCTATTAATTTGTATTGATTGTGACAAAGATGCTATTAATTATTTAAGAAATAAATTTATAAATAATAAAAATGTTGTTTTGATAAATGATAATTTTGTTAATATTGATAAAATACTAAATTTAATAAATATTAAAAAAGTTGATGGTTTTTTATTAGATTTAGGGGTGTCTAGTCCAATGTTTGATAATCCAGAAAGAGGATTTAGTTATCATTTAAATGGAAAAATTGATATGAGAATGGATCAAACTCAAAAACTAAATGCTTTTGATATTCTTAATAGTTGATCAAAAAATGAATTAATCAAAATTTTTAAAGAATATGGGGAAATTAAAAACCCTTCATTTGTTGTTAACAAAATAATAGAAGTTAGACAAAAACATCCTATTGAAAATACATTGGAATTAGTAGATATTATTAAATTAGCTGTTAATAAAAAAGAATTGTTCAAACACAAACATCCAGCTAGACAATATTTTCAAGCATTAAGAATTGCGACAAATGATGAACTTAATAATTTAAAAAAATTTTTAAAAGAAGCAATTAAATATTTAAACCCTTCGGGAAAAATGCTCATCATTAGTTTTCATTCATTAGAAGATCGGATAGTTAAACAATTCTTTAATAAAATATCTAATTCAAAAATTCCTATCGAAGTCCCAATAATGAATGAAAAAATCGAGTTTACGGTACTCAACAAAAAACCAATTATAGCAACAGAAACAGAAATTAAAAATAATAATCGTGCACGAAGTGCAAAATTAAGAGGAGTAATTAAACAATAAATATGTATAACTTAAAAAATGTCATTGGAACTATCTCGTTCTCAAAAAATCATGTTCGTATCCTTGTATCGGATGTAAAGGATGATTTTAATGTTTTATATCACAATAAATTTCCTATTAAAATATTTGATAATGATTATCAATTTATTGATTTTGAGCAAGCAGTTACTAATCTTTCACAAATTTTAAGTAAAGTTGACAAATTTGTTTCAACTAATATTAAAAGATATGTAATTAATTTTGAAGACTTATCTTTGGATATTGAAAAAAGAACTATTGATTTAAAAGGAACATTTAATAAAAAAGATTTATGAACGATTATTAAAAATAACATAAAAAAAGATAATTGTTCATTGGTTTATTTTGATTCAATCAATAAAAAAATAGATTCTGAATCAATAGAACTTAATAATGATCTAGAATGTGTTTGCTATTTTATTGATTCTAAAATTGCTAATTTAACAAAATATTTATGCGATAAACTTAAAATAACTCCTCTATTAATTACAAATAATAGTTTAACAACTAATTTAAATTATGAAAACAAACCTTTTGATGTTTCAATTGACATTCAACAAGATGTTTCAAAAATTAATTTTTTTAATAATTATAATTTAATTAAAACTATTAATTACAACATTGGAGCTAGACAGTTAAAAGAAATTTTAACAAAATACATAGATTTGGATTCAAGCTTTCAATGAGATGAATATTTAAAATTAATCTTTAATTTCTATTCAAACAATCAAATTTTAGCAAAAAATACAAATATTTTTAGTTTATTAAAAAATAGTTTCTGTGATGTTAAAAAATATTATGTAACTGATGTTTTTAATACAATTAAAGATTTATTGAATAATTTTTTAGATAAGATTTATTCAAATGTTATTTCAGTTGAATTAGAAAATTTAAATAAGAAACAAGCTAACATTAATATCTTTTCAAACAGCTTTGATGTAAGATATTTCACTTACATTAAGAAAAATAATGTTAATATTGATATTCCTATTTCTAATTTTATTGGAGCAACTAACAAAAATATTAATAATATTTTTGGATCAATAATTTTATATAATAATTTAGTTAAAAAATATAGTAATTTTAAATATAGTATTGATCCATTCATATCACAAAAAATTAACAATCAAAACTTAAAAAATGAAATTTTAATTAAATTTGGAATTATTTCAACAAGATTATCTGCAAAATTAGGAGGTTAATATGGAAAACAAATCACAAATCGATAATATTATAAATAATAAGGAAACAACTGAACAAAAACAAGAAAACGTAAAAATTCATGGCAATAAATTATTAAACAATTTAGATCAATTAGAATCTACCACAGGCTCATTTGATATTAAAGTGTTTGGTATAGGTGGTGCTGGATGTAATGTAATTAAACATATGGTTCAAAATAGATCATGAGCTGAAAATGTAGGACTATATGCGCTAAATACAGATGTTAAATCATTGCAAAAAATGTCATCTTCTAAAATACAAAACTTATACTGTTTAGGGTCAAAATTATTAAAAGGAGCTGGTAGTGGTGAAAATCCAATAATTGGTAAAAAAGCCGTTGAAGAAGACTCAGAAAATATTAAAGAAGCATTAAAAGGAACTGATTTATTATTTTTAATTGCTGGTTTAGGAAAAGGAACAGGATCCGGTTCTACTCCTGAAATTGCTAAAATAGCAAAAGAATTAAATATTATTACAGTTGGTATTGTAAATTTGCCGTCAATTACAGCTGAAGGAAACAAAATTTATCAAAATGCTTTAGCAAGTTTAAAAGAATTAAAAAAACATTGTAATAGTGTAACTATTATTAGCAATGATTTAATTATTTCTAATTCAAAAAACTCAACAATTAGCTTTATTGAGGCATTTAATAAATCAAATCAACAAATTACTTCTATCATTGGTGAAATAATTGATATTGTTAATTGTTCAACTGAAATGAACATTGATTTCGCAGATGTAAAAAACTTCTTTTTGAACTGTCATGAATTTAATGCAACATCTTTAGAATTTAAAGGTGAATATACAAAAGGATATTTAAAAAATGCAATAGATGCGGCTTTTAAATCTTCATATAGTCAAGTAAAATTACAAAATGCTATTAAAGTTTTAGCTAACGCTACAATTAATAGTCAAACTCCTGTAACTATTGCTGCAGATATTAGAGAAATTTTTAAAGATATATCAAACAACAAAGATATTTCAGTCATTACTGGAATTGAATATAGTGAACAAAAAAATATTCATTTATCTTTTTTAATTGCTTCTGATAAAGAAGTAGATTACTCTTCACTATACTACGAAAAACAAACAGATAATGAAAATAAATATGATGATGTTTTTGATATTAATTTTGAAAATTCAAAAGAAACTCAAAATGATCTAGAAAACAAAAAATCAGACAATAAAGAAAAAACAAAAGAATATGAAGAATTATTAACTGATTTTTTAAAAGGTAATAATAACTTTAATTAAAAGTTTTCTTAATTATTCCACCACCTAAACAATATTTTTTATCATATAAAACAGCAAACTGTCCTTCAACAACTCCGGCTGTTTTTTTATATTTTAAAATTACATTTTTATCGTGATCAATTTGATATTTTGCAGGAATTAATTTTTGACGATGACGAAATCTAACATAAACATTCATTTCTTTTTTTGGTTTATTAATTCAATTAAAAGAAGAAACTAAGCATTTAGTTGAAGATAAAAAATGTTCTTTATTTTTATTAGAAACTACATACAATATATTTTTTTTAATATCTTTTTTACATACAAAATATTTATCGTTTTGACCTGATAGATTAAGATTTTTATTTTGACCAATTGTATAAAAAGAAACACCTTTATGCTTTCCTATAATTTTTTTTGTTTCAATATCAACAATATTACCTTTTTTAAATTTGATATAGTTATTTAAAAAATCAATGAATTTTTTTTCACCAATAAAACAAATACCTGTAGAATCTTTTTTATCTCAATTGTTTAGTTTATTTTTTTTAGCAATTTCTCTTACTTCACCTTTAGTTAAGTTCCCAATAGGAAAAATAACTTTACTAAGTTGTTGTTGATTCAATCAACATAAAAAATATGTCTGATCTTTTAATTCATCTTTTGCTTTTTTAAGATAATATTTTCCATTTTTATATTCTACATTTGCATAATGACCCATGGCTATTTGATCAGTTTTAAATTCTTTCTTAGCGTGTTTGATAAACTCATCAAATTTAATGTATTTATTACATAAAACATCAGGATTAGGGGTTAAACCTTTTTTATATTCATCAATTGTATATTTAAATACTTTATCTCAATATTTTTTAACAAATTCTATTTTATATAATTTAATTCCTAATGTTTTTGCTACTTTTAAAGCATCATCAAAGTCTTTAGCAAGGTTACATTTATCAGAATTAATGTTTCCTAAAATATCGTTGTTGGCATATGAATCTCAATTATTCATAAATAAACCAATTACTTCATATCCTTGTTTTTTTAACAAATATGCACTAACCGATGAATCGACACCACCAGATAATCCTACAATAATTCTTTTTTTTGTTTTTGTCATTTATTATGAATATAATTATTATATTATTTTATTACATAATGGAAAACAACACAATAGAAAATAGCTTAATAAATAATTCTAATAAAAAAATCCATTTTACTGAAAATTCAATTAGACAAGCAAAATATAAATCTTCGATTTTAAAATTTTCAAGATTTTATGGTGTAACAAAACCGGCTATTAAGTATCTTATTGTTATTTTTTTAGGAATGTTTTTATCTTTTATCACACTAATTCTTGTTGAATCAACAGGGTTATATATCGGTGGTATAGGTGCGTTTTTACAAGGTGTAGCAAGATTAGTTTATGCAACAACAAAAATGTTTCATTCGTTATCAGATGATGGTGCAGATAAACTTTATAACTTTTTATTTTGATTTAGTTATTTGTTTGTTAATATTCCAATTTTAATTTTTGCATACTATAAAATAAATAAAAAATTTGCAATCTATTCAGCAGTTTTTTTAATCACAAATCAATGTTCAGGGTTTTTATGAACATTAATTCCAGGTTTTGATACCATTACAATTTTTGGTAGTACGTCTACAGTAAATCAATGATTATCACAATATAACATTCAATCAATTGTTTTTGCTAATTATGTTGTTCCTGGATTTGATTCTACACATAATATTTTTATTTGAACTGAAATGTATGCAAGTCAAAATAGTTCAGATTTTTCATGAACTTACTTAAATTTGAACAATGTTTCTGCTGCATTTGAACTAATAATTTATTCAATAATTTATTCTTTATTTTCAGGTGTTATTTATTCTATCATTTTCTCATTAAGTGCTTCAACAGCTGGAAGTGATATTATTTCTATTTATTTTTCACAAAAGAAAAATAAACCTATTGGTTTTTTTATCATTGTTTTTAATTCATTAATGATGTTTTTAGGGGTGCTTGTCGGTAGTTATTTGCCTGGTGTAATTTATGGATCTTTAGATCAACTAACATATCACGGACAAGTAATTACTATTGATCCGGATATAAAAGGCAACCCTTTTGTTTCATGACATTATATTTTAACTGCTAATCTATTTGCATCATTCTTGTGAATTTTATTACATGGAACAATTATTAATTTCTTATTTCCATGACAAAAATTTGCATCAGTACAAATTTATTTATCATCTTCTAATTCACAAAAAAAAGTAATCAAATTATTAAAAAATATCAATTACTATCGTCCTGTTACTTTTACAAAAGGAACTGGTGGGTTTACAAATAATTCTAAAACAATTTTGGAAGCTGTTATGCAAGTTGTAGAAGTTCCTTTATTTATTGATATCATTCACAAACTTGACCCTAATTGTTTTACCACAGTTTATTTATTATCTGACATTGATGGAAAAATTAATGTTAAGAACCAAACAAAATAGTTTTCATGACAATAAAGAAAAAAGCAATTAATATTTTTTTAAAAAATACTAATTATTCTTTACTTGATATTAAAAAAACAATTTTCATCCATGCTGGTTATACAAATACAAACTTATTTATTAAAACTTCCGATAATGAATCATATTTAGTAAGAATTTCTAATAATGATTTTATTGATCGTAAAAATGAATACTTATTTTTAAAATCAATAAATCAATTAGATCAATATCTTTTTTTTGACAAATTTACAGGTGATGCTATTAAGATTTGAACTAAAGGAAAAAACCCAACTAAGAAACAATCAAAAAGTATAAAGTTTATTTTATCGTTAAAAAAAGAAATTGATTTATTTCATAAATCACATAAATTAAATAATCAAATTTTAAAACATGATTTTTTTCAATATATTAATAAAGCAAATTTAACATTAGAACAAAAAAATATTTATAAGTATCTTGTTAAAATGTTTTTTGATGATAAAAGATTAGTAATGAGTCACAATGATATAAATCCTGACAACATATTAACAAATAAAAAAGGAAAAATATTATTTATTGATTTTGAATATGCTAGACTAAATATTCCTGAATGAGATATTGTTAATTATTTAAGAGAAATAAATATTTCAAAAATTAAAATTTTTATCGTTAGTTGTTTTATAAAAATAAAATATCAAAAAATAATTCAATTAATTTTCCTTTCTTTATTGTATTCACTCCAATGATCGTATTCAATAAAAGAAAATAAAAAAATAAATAATTATCGTAACAATTTAATTGAACAAATAAATAAGCTATCAAAAAGTAAAATAATTTCTAAATTAAAAGCAATTATGTAATTTATAGATAAAAAAACAGTTTTTACTTTTTTTTATCCACCCCATTTGCGTTTTTTTTTTTTTTTTTTTGTTAAAATATTTATATAGATCAAAAAAATATGAAAAAAATCAAAACAATTAACAAATTATTAAGTTCATTAACATTATTAAGTCCTTTAGCTGGTATTGGATTTAATAATCAATATCAAACACACAAAAAGTTATTACTGAAAATAGTACTACATTAAATAACTACTTTTTTAACCAAACTAACGAAGAACAAAGAACAATGGGAGATATAACTGTTACAGTTGATGGAACAACAATTACTGGATTTGTTTCAGCAACAGGCTTTTATCAACTAATAGTAGATTCAGATATCACAGAAATAGGAGATAATGCTTTTGAAAATAACACAAACATTTTTTTCTTAGATTTATCTAATGCTACAAGTTTAACTACTATTGGATATGCTGCTTTTCGTAATTGTTCAAATCTATTACAAATAGAAAATTCAAGAATTCCATCTAGTGTGACAAGTATTCAAAGGTCAGCTTTCGAAGATTGTTCAAAACTAACAGGACATTTAGTGATTCCATCTAGTGTGAAAATAATAGGTGGTGGTGCTTTTAAAAATGCGGGAATCACTTCACTAGATTTATCTAAAGCCACGAGTTTAACAACTATTGGAAATTATGCTTTTTTATCTTGCAAAAACCTAACAGGAGATTTAGTAATTCCATCTAGTGTAATAAGTATTGGTAACGTAGCATTTGGTTTATCTAAAATTACTTCACTAGATTTGTCTAATGCTACAAGTTTAACTAGTATTGGTAGTCGCGCTTTTGTTAATACAAGCATTACCTCATTAGATTTATCTAATGCCACAAGTTTAACTACTATTGACCAAAGTGCTTTTATTGGTTGTTCAAATCTAACAGGAGATTTGTTGATTCCATCTAGTGTAACAAGCATAGGTGATTATGCTTTTCAAAATACAAACATCACCTCACTAGACTTATCTAATGCTACAAGTTTAATTAGTATTGGTGCTGGTGCTTTTCGAAATACAAACATCACCTCTTTAGATTTATCTAATGCTAAAAGTTTAACTACTATTGGAGTAAATTCTTTTCTTAATTGCAAAAATTTAACAGGAGATTTAGTAATACCTAATAAGGTAACTACAATCAAAGAATGATCTTTTTCTAGTATTACTTTAGATAATCTATATTTCTTATCAGAAACACCACCATCATTCAGCTTAGATTGACAACCAACACTAACAGGTAAAGTTTATGTTCTATCTGAAGCAACTAAAAATAAATATATTTCTACACCAAATTTTGGTTTTAATGCTGATCAAGTTGAAATAATTGGTGTATCAGGTAAAGAACTAATAAATATTGATGAAAAATCTACAGGCTCTGAACAATATACTACAATTGCAGGATTTAGTGCTACAAAATGAGAAATAGTAATGACTGAAGGAGAAAAACCAGAATGATTAACAATTGATAATCAAGGATTATTATCATGAACTGATCAATGTGCTATAGGAACTTACAAATTTAAAATAAAAGCTACAAATGATCTACAAACATCTATTGAGTCTGCCCCAATTACTTTTGTAGTAAATGAATCAATCAAACCTGAACCAGAACCATCTAAATCTAATATTCCATTAATTTTAGGGTTATTAATTGTTTTAGGTATTCCTGTCATTTTAGCTATTGCATTCATCATTTGATACGCTACTAGAAAGAAAAAAATAACAGTTAAAATTAAAAAGAAAAAATAAGAGTTAAAATATAATTTATCTTATTTCATTCACATTGTTTTAATATATAATTATTTAATTCATAAAATCTATAAAAATGAAAATTTTTTGAACATATCATAGATTTTTATTAAAAAGTATTATTAAATATAAATTTGCATGAATTAGTACAATTTTATATCTTTTTACTATTTCACTTTTTTTATTTATCATTCCCTATTTTAGTTCAATAAATCCATTGCAAATATGATCGACTCCTATTTTAAATATTCAACTAATGATTTGCTATATTGCATCAATATATTCTGCGATGTTTGTGTTTCCAATTTACAAAAATTCAGAAGATGTTGATTTATTAATTTCTTCAAAACCAATTACAAAAAATAAATTTGTTTTTTGTAAATTTATTACCTTAATATTTGTTGTGATAATTGTATCTTTGATCACATCTTTATTGGGGTTTATTTCTTTTTTATTTAATCAATTATCAACATATGAATGTTGATCAATAGTTTTAATGTTATTTTTTCTAACATTTATAATTTTATCTTTTTACTCTTTTATTTCTACAATTGCTGCATTATTTTTAAATAAAGTATGAACTCTTATTAGTCCAATGATTTTTACTGTGATTTTCACAATTTATTGATGTATAGTTTCATATTCAACAATTTTTAAAACTCCTATAGATTTTTACTTTGAACAACATAAAACTTCTCAAATTACCACAACTACATATTTAGATACAAATAATCAATTTCATCATTATGCTTATTTACTAGATGCTAATATGGATCAAGAACAATTAATTTCTGATCTTACTACACCAGGTGGTGTAGAAAACATTTTTAATGATATTAAAACTGGCTGAGAACAATACAATAAATCTGGTTGAGAAATTCCAAATTATCTAAACTTTAACACTCATATTCAACAATTATCTCACATATTTGCTCTTGATAATTTTGCCCACGAAGTTAGTGCCTCAGGGTTTGGTTCTGATAGAAATTGTAAATACACAATTAAAAATTCATTTATTGCAAATAAATATCAAACACTTCAAACTAAAACTCTTCCTTTAATGTATCCTAACTACAATTCTATTCCTTATATAAGTGAAGAAAATGTAGCAAATCAGCAAACTTATACATCATATTTTTTTACTAATCTACAAAATCAATCTTTTTTAAATTCTAATTTTTATACATTAGGTTCCCAATCAAATCAAATTTCTTCGGTTAGTATTGATTCTTTATTAGGCAATAAATCAGTAAAAGCTATTGCTCAATTATATGAATCAAAAGATGCATTAATTAAATACTTAGAATTAAAAGAATTTGAATTAAATGATAATGAAAGAAAGTTTTTTGATCTTTTATTAAATTCACAAGATGAAATAATTTTTAGTCGATATGATGATAATTCTCAGTATCAATATAAATTACCAATGGGTTTATTAGCTAGTCAAAATTCATGAGAAATTAATGATAAGCCTTTTTCAAATAATGATTCACACACATTTAATTATTTTATTAATTTTAATTCTGAAGCTTTTAAGTTGACCAATGTTTCTAATCCACAATCAACTATTCAATTTACAAAAACTGATGGTTTTCCTTTATATCAATATATTCATTTTTGTTTATTAAACAAGATAAAAAACAGTCAAACTAATCAATATTTATCATTAGACATCAATGATAATTCAAAATTAGCAATTGAATGCTTGAAATTTAAACTTTATTTAGCGACAAAAGTTTATCAAAATTTAAAATTTAGCAATTCACAAGAAAAAATATTTGATTATTTTAATAAAATATTAAACTCTTTTGCAACTAATATTGATCAATATACAATTGCTAATCCATTAATTTCTCACCCTTTAATTCTTCCGTTGGTAAAAATCAATAATAATGTTGAACCTAATAAATTATTTTATGATAGTTCTGCTATTGGCTTTTATTCATTATTGTTTAATTTTTCATTAAATAATGATAAATATGGATTTGATACTAAAAACACATATGAATATCAAGGGAAAAATTATTTAGACCCATTAGATTTTGATAGTAAAAAATATTTATCTAATGTTGCAAATTTATTATCTAGTTCATCACAAACTTTTTTTTCATCTTATTTAGGGTTTGAATACGACACACAAAATATTATTAATACCAACATTCTAATAATAAGCTATCTAGGAATTGATTTAATTTTATCTATATCTGTCTTAATAATTTTAAAAAGATTTGATATAAAATAATATTAATATAATATGGAAAATAATAATTTTAAAATTAAAAAACCTCATTTATTTTCAAAATATAAAAAATATTTTGTACAAGATATTAACGAATACAAACAAATGGAAAATAAACCCGTTTTATTTGTTAGACATTTAACTAAATATTATTATAGAAAGAAAAAACCTTCTATTGATAATCTATCATTCAATGTATATGCTGGTCAATTTCATGCATTTATTGGTGCTAATGGAGCTGGAAAGACAACAACTATTAAAAGTTTAATTGGTGCATATTACAAATGACAAGGAACAGTATTAATTGAAGGAATTAATAATAATCGTCAAGAAGCTAAAAAGAAAATAGGTTATATTCCTGAAACTGCTAAATTTCCTGATAAGTTTTCTGCTCGTGAATATTTAACTTGAATGGTAATGCTTTCTGGTGTTAAAAAATCTGATGCAGTAAAATATGCAGATTCGAAATTAAAAGAATTAAAAATGTGATCTTTACGTCATAAATCACCTAATGATTTTTCTTCTGGACAAAAGAAAAAAATTTTATTAGCTCAAGCGTTAATACATGATCCAGATTTAATTATTATGGATGAACCGGTTGCTAACCTTGATCCAAAATCAAGATTTGAATTTTTTGATCAATTAAAAAAATTAAATAAAAAAGGTAAAGCCATTTTTATTTCTTCGCACGTATTAGCAGAACTAGATATTTATTTTGATTCTGCAACAATTCTAGATGGAGGAAAAATAGTTTACTCAGGAGATAAAACTACACTATTAGAAAAATATGCTTTTTCTTATTATTTAATTAAATTAAGTTCTAATGAAAATAAATTAGTAAATTATTTGAGAAATAATAAAATTAGTTGTTCATACATTAAAAAAACAAACGAAATTCATGCTTATTTAAAAAAACAGTCAGATCTAACTAATGTTCAAAAATGATGTAGTAAAAACAACATAACGATTTTAGAGTTTTCTAAACAAAAACCTACTCTTGAACAAGTTTACAAGAAATTAATTGTTAAAGGTTCAGTAGATACAATGAGTGAAACTACAAAAAAATAATCTATGTCTAGTTATTATCGTTTCTTACTAAAAATAGTTCTTAAAAATAAATCAATTTGAGTAAATGCTGCTATCATTTGAATTTTTTATTTAACAATTTTAATTATTATTCCTTTAGCTGCAAATATTAGTCCATTATTTTTATGAACTAACCAAATGGCAAACTTAAATGGTATTAGTGTAATTCTAATTGCTTCTTATGCTGTTTGTTGTGTTTATTTTATTTTTAAAAATTCGCAAGAAGATGGAACAGACTTACTTATTGTTTCAAAAAGAATTAATCGAACAACTATAATTTTAACAAAATTTTTAACTTATTTAACGTGTTGCTTGTTTATCAGTATTAGTTCAGTTATTATGTGTTTGTTGGTTTTATCTTTTGGCTGATATGATCCAATCAACAATACTAATGGAATTAAAATTAATGAATTCTGACAACTAGAAGTATCTATTTTTTTAGGACTATTTATTGTGTGTATTTTATTTGGATCAATAGGAATTATTTTTAGTATCTTTTTGAAAAAGATTGGAATGATGACTATTACTACAGGACTAGCTCTTTTACTTCAATTAATTTCTACAGGAATTACTATTTTAAGAAAAACACCAGAAGATATTAGTAATAGTAAATATGGTTATGATATTGTAAATGCCAATTACTTTAGAAGCAAAGAAGATGAAATAAGTACAATGCTTTATATGGATGATGGAATTTATGACCGTACTGAAATTTATGTCGATAATACAAAAAACATTAATGATCTATCAATGAAAGGTTCTAAATTACAAATGTATAACTACATTGATATTGGAACACAATTAGCGTCATTATTCAGATTATTTGATTTAGGTTCTATCAATGATGCGTATTATTCTTCATATGGCCTTAATTCTAATGTTAATTATGTTTTAACTGAACAAGATCAAATATTTGCTGATGTTAATGATCCGCAAATTATTGATAATAATTTTAAACCGATGTTTTATGTTGGATTTAAAGATAACATTTTTGTATATTATTTGTTAGGTCTAGATACTCAATATTATTCTATATATCAATCTATCGGATGTAATAGTAACACCCGTTTTGTTATTGAAGATCAAAACTTAATTGCATCAAAATTTTATGATTACAATGTTATTAAATTATCTAGTCCAATTATCGAACATCAAAATGAATCAGGACAATATGTTGGTGGGTGCAAAGAATATGGTCAATTAAGATCAAGACTATTTCAAAAAATATTAAAAAATGAATCTTTAGATATAGATAGCTTTGCTCTAGATATTTTAAATTTCTTATGTAACGCTATTCATTATTATGAAAGCAATGAAGAAATTGCAAGTAGTGGTTTTGAAGGAATTTATCATTTAAAATACGAAAATTTAACAAATAAAGAATTTTCTCTTTGTTATATGAAAATTATTTATAACTTAATTGAAGATTGTTATTCATTATTTTATAATGATATTGATCGATTAACAATGTTTAGATCTGAATGAAATGATAATGAATCTACAGATAATTTATTTATTTATCATTTAAAACAAGATTTTGGCCAAAAAAATTGAACATGATATAACAACAAAACCTTAACTACTGATGAATTTTTTGATACATATCGTTTTTTATTTGGACCTGAATCAGATCAACCTATGAGAAACTATAATCAAGAATCATCTGGAACTTTATACCGTTTCTTTTCAAATGTTATTAATCCATTAATAGAAAAAATTAAAAATCATGAAGGTTTTGTAAAACCAAAACAATGAACAGGTTCTTTACCTACAGCAGATTCAACTTTTTCTTTAAACATTTTAACAAATAAGTTATATGGATTTAATGCAATTAGAACATCATCTAATTTTATAATTAAAAAGATTTTATCTTCTGATCAAGTTATGATTTTCTGATTATTTATATCGGTTATTATTATGTGTTTCGTTTTTATTTTTTATTTTAGAATAGATTTTAAATAATATGTATAAAATAATACCAAAATCATTTTTATTAGGTGGATCAATATCTTCTCATAAAGTTAACAATAGTATTGTTGCTCATAATAAATATTGAAAAAAAGATTTAGATACTTTTAGTTGAATAGGTTTAGATTCATTAAAAATAAATATTGATTGATCCGAACTTTTTCCAGATGAAAAAAAAATAAATAAACAAAAAGAAAAATATTATCTTAATTATTTAAAATATTTAAAAAAATTAAAAATTAAAGTTATTTTAACATTATCTGATCATGATTTACCAGAATGAGCTATAAAAAAATATAATGGATTTAATTCACAAGAAGTTATTGATTCGTTTTTAATTTATGCAAAATATGTCATAAAAAAATTTAGTGCTTATTATGATTATTTAATTATTTTTAATAATCCAATGTTTTATGTAACAAATTGTGATTTTAATTACCATTTACATTCGTTATCAAAACAAAATTTTAAAAAATATTTAATGACTGCTTGTAACATTGGTTATTTAAACACACAAATAATTCAATTTTTTAAAAAAAATTATAAAAACAAAAAAATAGGTAATTCATTTAATTTTTATCCTGCTATTTCTCAAACAAAATCTGATAAACAAACATCACATTTATATGACTTAATATATAATTTAGGATTAGCAGATTTAATGATTTGTGGAAAAATTAATTCTCATTTGTTGAAAATAATAAAACAAAATCAATTATTACCACAGATAAATAATTCAAATTGATTATTAATTAAAAACACTAAACTAGATTTTGTTGGTATTAATTATTATCATCCTTCAAGAATTAAATCTATATCTAAAAAAAACCAATTAAACATTTTATCTTTTGATTGATACAAAAGCAATAACTCTATAATCAATACCCATACATCTACTGAAATTTATCCAAATGGTTTAAAAATTATTGCTAAGTGAATAAAAAAATATTGAAAAAACATTCCTTGATTAATTACTGAAAACGGATTAGGAATTAAAAATGAAAAAATATTTAAATGTCAACAAGGAATTATTCAAGATAGCTATCGAATTAGTTATTTCAAAGAACACTTAAATGTTCTTATTGATTTAATAAAAAATAAATCAAAATGCTTTGGATATTTATATAGTCCTATTTTAGATTCATACGAACATCTAACTGGATTTAAAATAACTTATGGTTTTATAGAAATTAAAAAAGACCATATGAGAAATATTAAAAAATCTGGTTATTATTGAAAGAAAATATTAACAAAAGAAAGAAAAATTAAATATCCATTTAAAAAACTAATGAATTAATTAATTTTAATTAACTCATTTTTTCTTTCGTTCCAATAATAGTATTAAAAAAAATATTGTGATGATCGATTGTTCCTTCTGGTAAAAAAATTAAGTTTTTTATCTTTTGATTGAAAAAAGATATTTTATCATCTCTCTTGTATGATTTAAAAAAAACAGTTTCTTGACTGTAGTCTGTTCCTACAATATCACATGAAATATTTAATTTTTCAATTTCTAATTGTGTAAAATGCGGAAAATAAATTGCATAGTTCAAATCATGAATTTTATAACCAAATAAATATTTTTCTAAATCATTGTATGATTTACATCAAATTAATTTAATTGGTGTTTCTTGAAAATTAATATATAAATTTTTATGATAAAATTTGTTTTTTCTTAAACTATGATTAAAGAAAATTTTATTTAACAGTTTAGTGTTATTTTTTTTTATTTTCATATTAATAGTATAATTTTTTTATGAAGTTATTTGTTAGAAATTGTAATGAAAAAGAATATCAAGCTTTTTTAAAAACCATTCCTAGTGAATATAATTTTAACAATTTATCATTCTTTAATATCCGAAAAATATTTCAATTTTATGATTATAAATATGACCAAGCATTTTTAAAATTCCGTTTTGATATTTTTCGTAATTGATTCAAATTTAATTTTCGTTATTCTTTTTCGTTAACTAATAAATTAGATCGAATTCTTACATTATTAAAAATTAAAGATCATTTAACATCTTATGAAGAAGAATTTGTATTACATGCTTTTTCAGTTATGTTTGCTAAAGAAAGAAATTTAAAAAAACTTCTTGTTCCTTTTAATCTACAAAATAATGAATATGTCTATTTTAAATACAAACTTGTTTCAGTAAAAATAGGAAATTCAAATTTTAATAATGGAGAAATATTTATTTCTAATAAAAATATTACTTTTTATCTTGATGAAAAAAATTTTTTTACTTTCAATCTAAATTTATTAGATAACTTTGAATTTAATTCAAAAGAAATAAAATTTTGAAATAAAGAAACTACAGTAACTTTTTCATCAATTGATAATTATGTTGTTTATGTTTCTTTATTAAGAATAAAGAGAATTTTTTATGCTTAATAATGAATTAAAATTTAAATTATCAAAAATCCCAAAAAAACATGGTTGTTATTTATGAAAAAATAAGTATGGGGAAATTATATATGTAGGTAAGGCTAACAATATTTATTCTCGTGTACATCAATATTTTTTAAAATCGAAAGATTTAAAAACAAATAAATTAGTCCAAAATATTTATGATGTTGATTACATTGTTGTAAACAATGAAAATGAAGCTTTAATTTTAGAAAATAATTTAATTAAAAAATATCAACCTAAATATAACATTTTATTAAAAGACGGTACTTTTTATCCTTATATAGTATTAACTAATGAAAAATATCCTAGATTAATTTATACAAGAGATTTAAAAAAATATAAAGGTACTTATTATGGTCCTTTTGCACAAGCTAATTCCAATAAATATTCTATTTATAATTTGCTATTGCAATTATTCCCGTTAAGAAAATGTAATATTGTTCCAAAACAAAAGTGTTTATATTATGATATTAAACAATGCCTTGGACCTTGTATTAACAAAATAAATGATTCTGAATGATTAAAAATCAAAAAGGATATAAATGAATTTTTTAAAGGGAATTATCAGAATATAATCAAGGATTTAAAACAAAAAGAACTAAGTTGTTCTGAATCTTTAGATTATGAACAAGCAAAAAAATATTTTGATTTAATCAATTCAATTAATGAATTAGAAGGAACTCAAAATATTAATTTATCAACTAAAAAAAATATTGATGTATTGGGCTATTGTCGAAGAAATAATCTACTATCCATTGTTTTGTTTATGTATGTAAATGGAAAACTGCTTGCAAAAAATGAACAAATTGTTGAACTATACAACAACAACATTAATGAAACTATTACTAATTATTTGATTCAATATTATGACGGTAATAATGCTAATCCTTCAGAATGTTATTTGAATATTGATAAAAAACAAATAAAAGAATTAAAAACATTTTTCAAGAAAATTACTTTTATTAATCCTACTAAAGGGAAATTTAAAGACATTTTATTGAATGCCATAAATAATGCAAAAACTTATTTAAAATCTAATTACCACATATTTTTAAATAACACAAGAAAAAAAGAACAAGGATTTAATGATTTAAAAAAAATTATTGGAATTGATAACTTATCATTAATACATGTCTTTGATATGTCTAATTTATTTGGTGAAGATAAAGTTGGATGTATGATTGCTTTAGAAAATGGTGAGTTTAATAAAAACCTATATCGTAAATTTATTATTAAAGATCTAAGTTTATCTAGTGATACTGAATATATGTATGAAGTAATAAAAAGACAATATCATAAAATGATTGATGAAAAATCTGTTTTGCCCAATTTAATAATTGTTGATGGATCAAAACAACAAGTTAATTCTGCAACTAAAGCACTAAAAGAGCTTAAATTAGATTCTGTTATCCCTGTAATTGGTTTAGCTAAAAATAATAAACATAAAACACATAAAATTGTTACAATTAATGATCAATATATTTTGGAACCTGATTCCTTTTTATACTTTTTCTTATTTAACATTCAAGAAGAAATACACCGATATACAATCAATTTCTTTCGTAAAAGAAATATTGATTCTAAATTTAAATCGAAATTAAAAAACATTAAAGGTTTAGGAACAATAAGTATTAATAAGCTGCTAAGACATTATGATAATGTAGCTAATATAGCAAACGCTTCAATTGAAGAAATCAGTCAATTTGTTAATAAAAAAATAGCTAAAAAAATTAAGGAGGAATTAAATGACTAAAAAATTATTAATTATTTCTGATTCTCATGGGAATAATGAAATTATTGAAAAAATAATTAAAAAAGAAAAACCAGAAGTCATTATTCACGCAGGTGATTATTGTACAAATGAAGAATGAATGAATAAACATATTACTTATTATGTGGACGGAAATAATGATTATCATAATAAAAGAAGTTTATTATTTAATATTTTTAACTATAAGTTTTACTTATTACATTCTGATGAATTTTTTTCTTTTAATCAAACAACTTATGAAAATCGATTAATTAATTTAGCTAGAGAAAATCAAACTGATGTATTAATTTTTGGTCATACTCATATTCCATATATTAAAGATGATATTAAACCTTATTTAATAAATCCCGGATCATTATCTTATCCTAGACAATCAAACGGAAATAAGACTTATGTTATCGCGCTAGTGTCTTGAAACCATATCAAATTTGAACTAAAAACAATTAAATAATAAATATAAATATTTATTTAAAATTTTTTAGCATTTTTGAAATTTTTTTGTATATAAAATAAATGTAAACATAAAAATAAGAACTAATCAATCTTTAATAGATGTTTGCAACAAATATCATTTTCAACTAAAAAGGTTACTTTCAACAAGTAACTTTTTTAATTTATAATTATCATATGTTAAAAAAACATTTTAAAACTCCAGCATGAATAATTAGTCTTTCAGTAATTTTTTTTGTATTGCTGTACTTTATTGTTATTTTTATATTATTTGGAGACTTAGATGTATTAAACAAAGATTGAATTGTACCTAAAGATGGAATTTTATGAAAAGGATTAATTACTGAGAATAATTATCAATCACTTTATAACACATATCACACATTGCCAAATTGAGATCAAAGTTTAGAACAATTTCATCAATTAGTTGGTCATTATTACAAAATAATTACACCAATTGTTTTTTTTAATCCTTTGATAATTTATTTTTGTTTAATTGGTTTAACAATTAGTTTAATTTATCCATTTATTTTAAAATTGTTGAAATTTGGCAATTATGACATACTACCTTTTAGCTTAT
The DNA here is from genome assembly GCA_949282725.1 of uncultured Mycoplasmataceae bacterium. GTDB lineage: Bacteria > Bacillota_I > Bacilli_A > Mycoplasmatales > Mycoplasmoidaceae > Malacoplasma_A. Next base: position 121,203 of record CASDPP010000001.1, on the reverse strand, counting down.
CTTGTGCTTTATTTTGCATGTGTTTTATTTTTACTAATTGAATTCCATATTTCGGTGAACAAAATGAACTATGAAGGATTTTATTAAGAGTTGTTATAAGTTTTATAATAACAATTATTTCATTCTTTATAATTAACTATTTCATAAACTTTATTATTTTTAAATCTAAAAATGCTCATTTATATGTTAACGATTTAATATCATTAAATAAACAAAAAAGAAGCAACGATCAACAATTAAGAAGTTTAGTAGATAACTATAAATCAGAAAAAAATAATCAAGAATACATTGATATTGAAAAAAAATAATTATGCAATTTACAGATAAGTGTTTAATAGAATTAAAAGCAGGAAATGGTGGTGATGGAATAGTTGCTTGAAGAAGAGAAGCACACTATCCTGAAGGCGGACCATGAGGAGGAGATGGCGGAAATGGTGGGTCAATTATTTTAATAGGGGACCATAATGTTAATAGTTTTTTTCATTTAAAAAATAAAAAAATAATTGTTGCCAAAAATGGAAACAACGGTGAATCTAAATTAGCCACTGGTAAATCTGCTAATGATTTATACATTAAAGTTCCTTTAGGAACTTCTATATATGATAATGACACTAATGAATTAATTCAAGAAATTTTACAAGATAAACAAGAGTGTATTGTTTGTTTAGGTGGTCGAGGCGGTCATGGAAATGCATTTTTTAAATCTTCAAAAAATAAAGCACCTTCATTATTTGAAAGAGGTGATATTGGTGAAAAGAAAAACATTCGTCTTGAATTAAGATACATTGCAGATATTGGAATTATCGGCTTTCCAAATGCCGGAAAATCTAGTTTGTTATCAAAAATAAGTAATGCTAAACCTAAAATAGCAAATTATCAATTTACAACTTTAGTTCCAGTATTTGGAACAGTAAAAAATAAAAACAAATCACTTGTTTTTGCAGATATTCCTGGTTTAATCGAAGGAGCATCATCAGGAAAAGGGTTAGGTTTTGATTTTTTAAAACATATTGAAAGATGTTTAATTTTAATTCATTTAATTTCAATTGAAGATAATGAATTAAAATCAAAATATGACAAAATAAATGAAGAATTGATGAAATACAATCCGAGTTTATTAACCAAAAAAACATTTGTAGTGTTAAATAAAATGGATTTAGAACACGATCAAAAAATAATTAAGCAATTTGAAAAACAAATTAAACAAGATGTTTATTGTATTTCAACAAAAGATTCATTAAATATTAATGAACTACTTAATAAGATATTTTTAGAATATGATAAAATTAATTCACTAAGACAATCAATGTTATCTGATAAAGATAATATTAAAATTATTAAGGTAATTAAAGAAAAACAACATGATCAAGAGATTAAAGTAATTAATGTAGATGAAAATACTTGAAGAATTGAATCAGAATTTTTAAAATATTGATCTCATAAAATACCTTTAACAACAAATGATAACATAATAAGATATAATCAAAAATTATTAACAGTAAAAGTTGAAGAAAAAGCTAAACAAAATGGAGCCAAAAAAGGCGACACTATGTTAATTTATGGAAATGAGTTCACAATTGATTAAAAAAAATAAATATATTGAATATGTTGATTATTTAAATAATTGATTAAACCAATATTTAAAAAAAAATAAAATAAAAAATTTAGTTATTGGTTTATCAGGAGGTATTGATTCTGCTGTAGCAGCTGCAATATTATTAAGAAATAAATCAATTAATTTAGATTTATATTTTATTAACATACATAGCTCTAATCTTGACTCACAATGTGTTAAGGCGTTTGATAAAAAATTTAAAACTAAAACTAATGTTTTAAATCTAAGTAATGAATATGATTTATTAGTTAAAAAAAATAAACTAAAATCTCAATTAGCAAAAGATAATTTAAAACCAAGATTAAGAATGATTAATCTCTATGCTGTTGCTGCTGAAAAAAATGCTCTTGTTGTTGGCACTTCTAATGCAGCTGAATTATATATGGGTTTTTTTACTAAATTTGGTGATAGTGCATGTGATATTTCATTACTTAGTAAATTAAAAAAATCAGATATATATCAAATTGCTAAAGAACTAGATGTTCCTAAGATTATTATTAAACGTCAACCTTCAGCATCACTAAGAAAAGATCAATATGATGAACAAGAAATGGGTGTTAAATATGAAGATATAGATTTATTTCTATCAAACAAACAACTTAGAAATAAAAATGCTTTAAATAAAATAATTGATGCTCATAAAAAAAATAATCATAAATTTTTACCTCCACCATCACCGGTAAAAAAAATAAAATAAAAAACTAGTATTTCTACCAGTTTATTTTCGTTTTTTAATGGCGCGCCTTGCAGGAGTTGAACCCACAGCCTTCTGGTCCGTAGCCAGACGCTCTATCCAATTGAGCTAAAGGCGCTTTTGGAGGTGCCTGTCAGATTCGAACTGACGAATACGAAGGTTGCAGCTTCGGACCTTACCACTTGGCTAAGGCACCATATAGATATTATACTTAAAAATCTTATTTGAAAAAAACGACTAAAAGATGACAAAAAATAACACCAAGACTAATACCAATTATTAATATTAAAAATGTTAAAAGTGAATTGTATCAATGTGTTTTTGACTTAACTTTAATCTTTTCAAACTGTTCTGGTGTTGGAATACTATCAAAATTTAAATCTGTAATTTTTTTCTTTGATTCCATTTGATATTATTTAACTTCAATTATTTTCTTATCATTGTAGTAACCACAGCTTTTGCAAACTCTATGTGGAGTTACTGGTTTACCACATTTTTTACATTTACCCACCTGTTTAGGGTCTAAATGTAAATGAGATTTTCTCATTCCTTTTCTTGATTTACTTACTCTTCTTTGTTGAACTGCCATAAATATTAATCAATATTAATTTTATTTTTTATATTATAATATAAGAATTATATTATGGTAGAAAAAACTTTAGTTTTTGACAAAAAACTTATTGAAGAAATTATAGTTGGTGTTTTAGCAAAAATTCCATTAATAGATTTTTCAAAAAAACAAACTATTTCTTTTAATGACAATAATGAAATAAAAATTGAATTTTCTCTTAAACCAGAAGCATTATCAGTATATAACATAGCTTTTGATGCACAATCAACAATCTACTATGAACTAGTAAGTTGTCTAAATTCTAAAAACTTTACCATAAATGTATCTATTATTTAAATCTTATGGAATATATTAATGTTAATAAACTTAAAAATATGTTTGTTGCTGGAGCTGAAAAAGTTTCAGATAATTTTGAATACATTAACAAACTAAATGTCTTTCCTGTTCCTGATGGTGATACTGGTTCTAACATGAAAATTACATGTATTAATGCTAATTCAACAATTGAATCAGTGGAATTTAAAGATTTAAAAACTTTAGGAAATACTTATTCAAGAACTTTACTAATGAATGCTCGTGGTAATTCTGGTGTTATTTTTAGTCAAATTATTAAAGGTTTTGTTAGTGCTTTTCCTGAAAATCAAACAGAACTAGATATTTCAACTCTTATTAAAAGTTTTGAGTTAGCTACAAAAAGAGGATATGTATCATTAGTTAATCCAATTGAAGGTACAATTTTAACTGTTATTAGAATGATAAGTGAATCATTAAACACTAATATAGGCAAATTTAAAACAATTGAAGAATTATTTAAATTTGTTGTTGAACAAGGAAAAATAGCTTTAGATAAAACTCCTGATTTTTTAATTAATTTAAAACAAGCTAATGTAGTAGATTCAGGAGGATATGCTTTATGTTGTTACTTGGAAGGGATGTATGAATGTTTATTAGATAAAAAAGAAGCTTCTACTTCAATTAAAAAACCAATTAATAATAACATAAACATTATGCCTAACTTTATTGATAATAATGAAGGTTTTGGTTATTGCTGTGAATTTATTTTAAAAATTGGTGCAAAAGTTGTTTCAGAACAAAGCGCTAAGCGTTCATTCTCGAAAGATGAATTAACAAATAAGTTAAAAAAGATTGGTGATTCACTAGTTTTGGTTCATGATGATGATATAGTAAAGGTTCATGTTCATTCCATTAATCCCTATAAAGTATTACAAATTGGTGCTGAATATGGCGAATTTTCAAAAGTTAAAATTGAAAATATGACTTTCCAATTTTTAGATAACAACCCAGGTCTTACTTTAGATGGTGTAAAATCTAAAAAAGCTAAATCTAATAATGCTACAGACAATAATTTGTCTGATACTACGCAAATTATCTCAACAATATCAACAAACGAATTATCAGAATTATTTAAAAAAGATTTATCTGGTATTAATATGATTGACACCGAAACTAATTTAAACCCTTCAATTCAAAATTTTCTTGATGCGTTAAAAAAAGTTAAATCTAAAAAAATTATCTTATTAGTTCATGATTCTAATATGATGCTTTCAGCAAAAGAAGCAATTAAATTCTTAAGTAAAAATATTAAAGTTCATTTAATTTGTACAAATGATGTTGGATTAAATTATTTGTTGTGTCTTTCTTATAGTATTGAACAAACTTATGAACAAACAATTAAAAAAATGAATTCAATCATGAAAAAAGCTCGTGTTGGTAAGATTTCAAAATCTATTAAAAAAATTAAGTTTAATGATGTTCCTATAAACACTAATGATTTCTTTAGTATTTATGATAAAAAAATTAAATATGCCAATAAAAATCAAATGAATGTTTTAAATAATTTAATTGATTTAATGTCAAAGCAATTTAAAAAAAGTTTACCAAAACAAGTTTATATTTTTTATGGAAATGAATTTTTAATTGAAAATAATGAAGAGATTAAAAAATACATTAAAGAAAAATTACTTGTTGATCCAGAATTTATTTTTACAAATGAATCAATTTATTCTTACCATGTAATAATGGTTAACTAGTTATGAAATTAGTTGTTGATGTAATGGGTTTTGAAAATGATATTATTGAAGCAATAAATGCTTCAATAGATTTTTTATCTACTCATAATGATGTTGAAATTATCTTAGTTGGTGATAAAAATATCATCGAAAAAAAACTTACTGATTTAAATACCAAATATAAGTTTGATATTATCCATGCTCCAGATGTCATTAAAATGACTGATAATCCAATTATGGGTTTAAGAAAAACAAACTCATCAATGTATAAGGCAATTGAAGCGGTAGCTAATAATCAAGCTGATGGAATTTTATCAGCAGGAAACACATCATGTTATGTATTAATGCTTCATTACTTAATAAAATTAATTCCTGGTATTCATAAATTAGCTTTTATGCCTTACGTTCCTTCATCAACAGGACATGGTTTTAACATGCTAGATGTTGGTGCTAATAAGGAATGCAGTGGTGAAGATTTATATCAATTTGCAAAAATGGCTAATATTTATTGTAAAAAAAACCGAAATATTTCTAATCCAAAAATTGGTGTTATTAATATCGGAACAGAGGATAATAAAGGTTTTGATTTTCAACAAAAAGCTCATGAATTATTAAAAAATGATCGTTCTTTAAATTATGTGGGTTTTATTGAACCAAGATATTTACTTAACGGTGTTGTTGATATTGCTATTTGTGATGGGTATACTGGTAATATTACATTAAAATCTCTTGAAGGAGGATTATTAGCTCTTAAATCAGTTTTAAAAAAAGAATTTAAAAAGCCTTGAAATTTTTTAGCTTCAATATTATCTTTAGGTATATTTAAAAACATTAAAAGAACATTTGATTATCGTAATAATGCTGGAGCAGTAGTTATCGGATTAAATAAAATTGCTGTTAAAACTCATGGATCTGCAGATAAACAACAATTTTATAGTTCTTTACAAATGTTATATAAATCAGTAAAAAATAACATTATCAATGAAATAAAACAAAAAATAAATGAATAATCTATCTTCTCTTTTTCAAAAAATAAAAATTAAGCCTAAAAATATTTCTATTTATATCGAGGCATTAACACATCCATCATATTCTCATGAAATGAATTTAAATTACAATTATCAAAGATTAGAATTTTTAGGTGACGCAATTATTGAAAAAATAGTTTGTGAATATTTATACAATAAATATTCAGATGCTTCAGAAGGTGAATTAACAAAAGAAAAAGTTATTATCGTTCAATCACATACTTTATCATTAGCTGCTAAAAAACTTCAATTAAATAAATATATTAATATAAATCGTTCATTAATATCAAGTAATTTAAAAATTTCAGATAACATCTTAGAAGATGTTTTTGAATCATTAGTGGCTGCTATATATATTGATTTAGGAGAAAAAGAAGTAAATAAGTTTTTAAGAAACACTATTATTCACTTATATGAAATCCGTTCAATTCAAAAAGACAACTTGGATTATAAATCATTACTACATGAAAAAGTCCAACAAATTCATGGCTGAAAAATACAATATGTTAACAAACTTAAAAAAGTTAATAATATTAATCAATATGAATGTAGCCTTTTTGTAAATAATCAACTTATTTCAAAAGGTTTAGGATATCGAAAAAAAGATGCAGAAAAAGTAGCAGCAAAAAAAGCTTATTTAAAAGAATATAAAGTTTAAGTGAGCACATTAAATGTTTTTTTATTACTGTTTGCGTTTTTTTTTTTTTTTTGTTAAAATATTTATATAAATAAATAATATGAAAAAAATCAAAACAATTAACAAATTATTAAGTTCATTAACATTATTAAGTCCATTAGCAGGGATTGGGTTTAATAATCAATATCAAAATACACAAAAAGTTATTACAGAAAATTTTAAAAATTCACTTAATAGCTTTACTAGTTCAAACACAGAAACACAAATGGGGGATATTTATGTTAATCTAGATGAAACAGGAAAAATTATTCAGTCTTATGCTTCAGGAAAAGGAGATTTAGTTATTCCTGATTATGTTACACAAATAGCAAATAATGCTTTTTATTCAAATCAAAATATTAGCTCATTAGATTTATCACAAGCTACAAGTTTAACTTCTATTGGAGATAGTGCTTTTTATTCTTGTATTAAACTTAGTGGAAATATTATCCTACCAGATTCTTTAACAACAATAAGTGATTTTGTGTTTAGTAAATGTTCAAATTTAACAGGAAATTTAGTAATTCCATCTAGTGTAACAAGTATTGGTAATCAAGCTTTTCGTGATACAGATATTACATCACTAGATTTATCACAAGCTACAAGTTTAATAACTATTGGAGAATATGCTTTTAATTCCTGCAAAAATCTAACAGGAGATTTAGTAATTCCATCTAGTGTAACAAGTATTGGAGCTAGTGCTTTTTTTGGTGTTACTTTAGATAATCTATATTTCTTATCTGAAACACCACCAACATCGTTTGGAACTGATTGACAACCAACAATAACAGGTAAAGTCTATGTTCCGCAAGGAACAACTAACACTTATTTAGATGCTCCAGACTTTACTTTTAATTCATCACAAGTAGCAGAATGGTCTTTTAATTCTTCTTCAGCAAATATTAACGGAAATTTTAATCAAATTAACATTTCAACAACAGACATTGGTAGTTCATCTAGTGCTTTCAGTGTAACAGGGTGCAATCCAGAAATATTATCAAATTATATTTTTACTTGATCACTAGTACCAACAGGTGAAACTCAATCTATTCCTGGAGGATTAAGTATATCAAAAGGTAAAATTAATTGAAAAAATGTTCCTAAAGGAACTTATACATTTAAAATTGAATCTTCTTTTAACGGATGAACAAAAGAATCTGACCAAATAATAACAATTAATGTTTATGCAAATACAGCTCAAGTACAAGGAGAAACTTTAATCTATACAAATCAATCAGGAAGAAAAACATATACTTTTGTTTCAGATCCAGTAGGATTAGTTGCTGATCAATGAGAAATAATTATGGACCAAGGAGAAAAGCCTCCATGATTAGATATTAATCAAAACGGTTTATTAACATGAATAGATATTTCATCTCATTCTTCAGTTGTGGGTAAACATAGTTTTAAAGTGAAAGCAACAAACACTGCTACTTCTTTATCAGCAGAATTACCAGTTGTTTTAAATATTTATGATAAAACAGCTGCAATCAAAGGACCATATGAAATTAACTCTAAAAAAGTCGCTGGTCAAGAACAATATACTTTTGAATCTTTTCCAGAAGAATTAAGTATTGATCAATGAGAAATTGTAATGATAGAAGGAGATAGACCTGAATGATTATCAATTAATGAACAAGGTTTATTATCTTGAACTGATCAATGTATTATTGGAACTTATAAAATGAAAATTAGAGCAACTAATGATTACTCAGGGCTTCAATTTGAAAAAGAAGTAACACTAATCATACAAAATGTTAATTTAGCTTTAATTTTAGGATTATTAATCGGATTAGGAATTCCAGTTATTTTAGCAATTGCATTTATTATTTGATCCTTAATTAGAAAGAAAAAAACAACAGTTAAAATATAGTAAAAATAGAGATGAGTCCCTATTTTTTATTTATGATGGTTATTTTATTTAATATAATATAGGTATCATAATGTTTTAAAGTATGAAAAGAAATAAATTTGTTTTTGGTAATTGAAAAATGAACATGTCATTTAATGACATTATAAAATTTGCTCAAGAATTTAATCACTTAATTAAAAGCGATAAAAAACTTAATACTTCTAAAGTAACTTTTGGTGTTGCACCTACATATTTATGTTTACATTTTGCATATGATAAATTAATTAAATCAACTCAAATAGGAGCACAAAATTGTCACTATGAAGATCATGGTGCTTTTACTTCACAAATATCTTATTCTCAATTAAAAGATTTTGCAATTAAATACGTTATTCTAGGACACTCAGAAGTAAGACAATATTTACATGAAACAGATGAATTAATTAATAAAAAAGTATTGAAATTATTATCTAATGAAATGATTCCTATTTTGTGTATTGGTGAAACTCTTGAACAATACGAAAAAGGTGATACTGTGTCAGTACTTAAAGAACAAATTATAAAGTGTTTAAAAGATGTAAATCCTTCTGATTTATCTAATTTAATTATTGCTTATGAGCCAATATGAGCAATTGGTACAGGAAAAACTCCTTCACTAGAAGAAATTGAAAACTTATGTTCAGAAATTAGAAAAATTCTAGAATCATCATTTGGAAAAAATGCTGATAAAATTAGAATTTTATATGGCGGATCAGTAAATGAAAATAATGCTGATTCAATATTTAAACTTAAAAATGTTGATGGTGGCTTAATTGGTGGTGCTTCAATGAAAGCAAAATCATTTTATAACATCATTTCTAGTGCAATAAAAAATAATTAATATAACTTAAATAGTTTTTTTAAATTCAAGTAATAAGTTTTTAATTATTTTTTTAACTTCTAAATAAATTTTAGATTTATATAAATCAATTCCTAACAATTTGATTGTATCAATAGGTGATAAACTTGAGCCAGATTGTAAAAATTTAAAATATCTCTCAATTGTTTTATTATCTTTTTTATAAATTTTATAAGCAATTAATAAAGCAACAATTTGTCCAATCGCATATTTATATACATAAAAATTACCAATATAAAAATGCGGAATTCTAAGAATTAATGATGAACTAAACATATATGGTTTAATTTTTGTGATTCTATTTTTTTGTTTTTCGTTTATTCCTTCATATTTTTCTAACATTCTAACATATGTATTAATTAATGAATCTTTTGTAAAAGGTTCATGTTGATCAATTAATTTTAAGGCCTCGTATTCAAAATTAGAAAAAATAATTTGTCTTGTTGTACTATTAAAAAAATTACTAATGATTTGATCTAAAAAATATCTTTTCATTTTTTTATCATTTTTATATTTATCAATTAAATTAAATAAAACAAGTGTTTCATTAACATTTGATGGTATCTCTGCATAAAAGATTTTATAATCGGTATAAATTTCTTGTTTTTTTAATGTGTATAATGAATGCATTGAATGACCTAATTCATGAGCTAATGTGCACACTGAGTCATATGAATAATCATAATTCATTAGAATATACATTTTATTTAAGCCTTTTATTCCACCAATAGAATATGCTCCACTCACTTTAGATTTATTAGGTAACCAAGATATTCAGTTTTCATTTAGCGCTTTGTTAATATTATTAAAATAATCCTGTCCTAGTACTTTTAAAGATTCTTTAATTACTTTAGTAGCTTCTTGGATTGAAACTTTTTTATTTATTCCAGATATCGGATAAGATAAATCTCATGGTTCAAGTTTATCTAAATTTAATATATTTTTTAATATCTTTTTATAAGTTTCTTTGTAGTTCTTATATATATCTTTAAAATTTTTAACATTTGCATATATAGTTTGTAATAGTTGTTCATTTATTTCATCATCAAATAATGTTGCATCAATATAAGATTTGTGTTTATAAATCTTAGAAATTAAATTAAGATTTAAATAATTGTAATAAAGTGTCTTTGTTAAAGTTTCATTAAAATCAAAATATGCACTATTAAAATTTATTCATGCATTTTCACGCAATTTTCGATCAGAACTACGTAATAGCTTTGATACATCGGAATGATTTGAAATTAAATGTGACTTATTCTTTGAATCTAAAGCAGGTTTAAATTTAATACTAACATCAGTTAAGATTGTAAATATATCATCTCAACCAGAAAAAATTGGTGATAAGTTACTAATAATTTTTTCTTGTTCATCTGAAAGACGGTGTTTTTTAGTTCTAAATATCAAATCAAATTGTCTTTGGTATTTTTTTAAGTCTTTAGTTTTTAAATATTTAGTAATTGTACATTGGTTATCTAATATTAAATTTGTTGTATTTGATACTTTAATATTAAATTCCATTCTTTTCTTTAGAAGCTTTTGACTATATGCTTGTCATTTAGGGTTAGATAAATCTTCATTATGTTTATTACTTATGTAGTTATTGATTCTGTTTTGTATGATTTCTAACTTTTCATAAATATCTAATCATTTTTTAAAATTATTTAAAGTTTTAAAAAATATTGGATGAATTTTAACTATTTGATCCATTAAATTATTTGATTCTTCAATTAAATCATCCAATTTTTTTGATTTTAAAATGTCTTCTAAATTTCAATTGTAAATATTCTGTTTAATTTCTTTCATAAAAGATTATGAAATTGTTAATATTCAGATATTATTAACAATTAATTTCTTAATTTTAATTCTTTAACAATTTTACGATATCTTTCAATATCTTTTTTTTCTAAATTATTTAATAATGATTTTCTTAAAGAAACTTTTTTAAATAATCCTCTTTTTGAAGAAAAATCTTTTTTGTTATTTTTTAAATGTTCAGATAAATTATTAATTTCTGATGTAAGAATAGCTATTTGAGTTTCAGCTAATCCTGTATTTGCTTCATTATCAGAATGTTTTTTTATGATGTTTTTCTTTTGTTGTTTTGTTAAAGCCATAATAGATTAATATTTATTATACTTATAAAAATATATTTTATACATAAAATAGTATAATATTCATAGATATGAAAACCAAAAAAATTGTTTATTTTTTCAAATCATTATTAGTTGGTACAATATCAATTCTTCCTTTAATTAGTTGTTCGTGTTTTAATAGTTCTTATAAAAAATATCAAAAATACGTTGATTATATTTCAGATCATACAATCTCTATTTTTGGAAAAAACGATCTTACAGTTACTATCGGTACTGCGTGATTTGCAAAAAAATTAGACGCTCATAAATATCGTTTATTAACAAATTATCATGTTATTTCAAAAATCATTAATTCTGAAGCAATTTATGCTAATTTTCAAACAGAAAATTATGATGGTTCAGGTCTAGATTTTGCTAATTATGATGAATTAACAACCAAAACTTCTCAACAAGATATCAATGCTATAATCACCAATTGAGAATTCGATGTATACATGGATGTATCATCTTTTGATGTAGATTTTAGTTTCCTATACAATTCTTTAAAGTGACATACCAAGTTAGATAAAATAGATTCGTATTTAAATCAAGATCAAACATTATTAAATTTTTATAACCCTCAAGAGATTATAAAATATGATGGAAATATTTATTTAGCAGGTTATCCTGCAACATCGCAAGCAAAACCATTAACAAAATTTTATTCATTAAAATCACAAATCTATATGATTTTTGAGAACGAAAAAATTGAATTAACTAAACAAAAACCAATTTATTATACTTATCAAACAAACTGTTATATAGATCCAATAGATTATTCTTTATATAAACTTACAGGTGGTTCAAGTGGCTCATTGGTAATTAATGATAATTACCAATGTATGGGAATATATTGAGGAGGTTCATTAGATCGATACAATAATTTTTATGGATCATTTGCTACTTTTTATTCACAATATACTACAGGTCAATCTGTAAATGTAATTAATGATCTAATAAATAAATAGTTTTATGATTAAATTTGATAATAATTTCTTGATTAAAAATAAATATGGAAGAAGATATCAAAACATTAAAGGTTCTAATTGATTAATGCTAACTATTGCTGATGCTGATTGTAAGTCTCCAAAACCTATTTTAGATAAAATTAAACAAGTTGCTAATAACGGTTATTTTATTTATTTAGATGAAAAATTAAAATTACAAAAAGCAATTGAACAATGATACAAAAAAAGACACAATATTTCAATTAAACATGGCAATCTTTTATTCACAAATGGTGTTGTTCAAGCGATTGGGATATGTATAAGAGCTTTTTCTAATAAAAATGATGGAGTAATAATTTCAACTCCGGCTTATCCTATATTTATTGAATCTTTCAACGAACAAGTTTTTGAAAGAAAACAAGTTATTAACCGTTTAAAATATGATTATGAAATCAATAACTATGTTATTGATTGACAGTTATTAGAAAAACAATTTAAAGATGAAAATAATAAGATTTATATTTTGTGCTCACCACATAATCCGCTTGGTAGAGTATGAACAAAAGGTGAATTATCAAGAATTGCAAAATTAGCCCTAAAATATAATGTTAAAGTTATTTCTGATGAAATATGAGCTGATTTAACTTTTAGTAAAACAACTTTTCATTCATTCTTAAACTCTTGCCCTGAAGCTAAAAAATGTGGTATAGTTTGTTCTAGTTCATTAAAAACATTTAACATGGGTGGAATGCAATTTGGTTATTTGTATTATGAAGATAATCAAATAGGACAAAAGATTAAAAAATTGTATGATAGTTATTTTTTTCATAATTCAACAAGACCTATTTTACTTCCTGCTCTAGTAGAAGCATATACAAACCCTAAATGCTTTAATTGATCAAAGGAATTTAATAAAAACATTGAACAAAATTATCAATACATTTATCATGAATTAACAACTAAAACGAAAATTAATTGTTTATCTATTAATTCGTGTTTTGTGGTTGATTTAGATTTTTCAAATTGTGTTAAATCTGAAAAAGAACTTGAAACTAGAATTAATAAAATTAAAATTGATGCAACATTAGGTTCTCATGAAACATCTGATGACAAGGATCCTCAAACAAAATTATTATTAAGAATTAATTTTGCTATTTCTAAAGAAAACATTATTGAATTAGTAAAACGTTTAATAAAAGAATTTAAATAAAATGATAGATCAAAAATTTAATAATCTTGTTATTTTTAGTGATGAAAAATTAATGAATAATAATTCTTATTTAATTATTCATAACAAACAAGCTGTTTTGATTGATGTTGCAAATAATTGAAATGATATTAATATTTTTTTAAAGAAAAATAATCTTAAATTGATTGCTTTAATTTTAACTCATGCACATTTTGATCATATTATAGATATTGAAAAATTATCTTCTATTCCAATTTATATTAATGAAAATGAAAAAAATATTTTAGATGTTGAAAACAAACAACTTGTTAGAAATTTCAAAATAGATTATAAAAAACTAAATATTCATTATTTTTTACAAGACAAATTAAATATTGCAGAATTTAATTTTAAAATATTTCATACACCAGGACATACACCAGGAGGTGTTTGCATTGCTTATGAAAATTATTTATTCACTGGTGATACAATTTTTACAGATTCAATCGGAAGATATGATTTAATGTTTTCTAATTTAAAAGATTTAATAAAATCTATTAAAACTATTAGTAAGGTTAATGATAATTATATAATTTTGCCAGGACATGGAACGTATGGAGAAAAATTAAAGATCATTAAAAAACATAATAATTTACTAAATAGTATAATTAATAATGATTATGAATAATACTAAAAAAAATATATCTATCAATCAAAAAGATATTGAACAGTTTATAAAAGATTTAGATAATGATCCAAACTCAAAAAATACTAGATGTTGTGATGGAACAGGAGTTTGTACATCTTTTACAAAAATTAAAAAAGAAAAAAAATAACTTTAAAAAGTTATTTTTTTTATTGTATTATTTATTTTTAATTTTTCTGGGTAGCATAAACAAACTAAGTAATCTTTTTTTCAGTTGAAGTTTTGAAATAAATATTTTTTATTTTTAATAAATACACTATTATTAAAATAATCATTTTTATTATTTAAAATTATTTTTGATACTTTATATAAAGATTCATATCGAGTTCAAAAAACAAAAGTCTTTTTTTGATCTAAATCTAATCCAAATTTATGATTAATATTTTTTATGTATCTTGATAAATTACAATCATTTTTGACTTTAGTTATATCAATTCCAATATTATTTTTTGAATAAATAAATAATCCGTAAAAATCTGTATAAGAAAAACAATAAGAGAGTTTTTTATCAATTGTTTGTAAGATTTTATCTCTTTTTGTTTTTTTTTCTAATTCATCGTTAAAATCGAAATAATATATTTGATTTTGTTCTAATTTAAACATTTATAAAACTGCTAATTGAAAATATATGTTTTTTGAAGCTACTTCTATTGATGAAGAGTTTATTGCTTTTATTGTAATTTTAAATTTAATTGGTGTAGCTACTAAAGAATTATATAACTCTAAAGAGATTGGACTAGATAAATGACTAACACCAAATGAAGGTAAAACTGTATTATCATCATTTGTTGTTTTGAATGAAATATATTGTTCTAGTGTAGCAGACTCATCAATATCTAATGTATAAGTTAAATCAGTTGAGTAATAATCAAAATCACTAGACTGAACAAAAAATGATCATCAATTATACATATCAGTAAGAATAATTGAATCGTTTATACTAATTGTTCCTGATTGTTGATCTTTTAAATAAAATAATTGCAGTGGTATTAAATATGGGTTTTGTTCTGTTCCTGATGCTAATATAAAATTGTTTTTTTGACTAGGAAAAAGATCAGTTATAGATGTTATTTGTGCTACTTCTTTATTAAATTCTGAACATGGGCTAATACTATATAATAGTGTTTTTGGTGGCTCAATATCAAAAAATACACCAAATAGTGATTTCGATGCAGTTTTAATTTGTTCAGGTGACCCTGATGAGGAATCAAACATATCAATAAACAAATCAGAAAGAAAATTTAAAACTTTTTCATTAACTTTAAGCTTTTTAAAATTTGAAGGATTAACTTTATATTCATTTATTGCATATGATGTTCCTAAAGTAGAAATGTTTATCATTGAACCATTAATAAAAGTATGAAAAATCTTTTGAATTGCAAGAAATTGATCATATTTTATTTTTGTATCAAATGTTATGTTTTTCTTTAAAAATGATAAATATATATCATAGTAATCATCACTAGCTACTAAATCATTTAAATATTTTGTTAATTTTTCTTCTTGGCTAAATTGGAAATTATTAAATAAGTTTTCAATAGATGTCACTTGTTCTAAAGTAAAAATAGGTGCCTCTACATATTTTGTAACACCATTTATTAAATCTTGAATTGGTGTAAAAAGACAATTATATAAAGGTGTTCCTGTATCAGGATCATTTTGTAATAATTGTAGTGCCGCTATAGCACTTGATGCGTCTTCATATAAATTATCAGTGTATCCGGTAAATAAATTATTGAATGAATTTGTTAAATTAAAGATTGATTGTTGTAATTTATTAAATTTTATAGTAATAGATTGTGTTGAACCTACATAAGCTAATTCTGTAGTAATACAAATATTTTGGACATTTAATAGTAATGAAAATATTCCTCCAAAAGATCTAGATAAAACACGATATTTTTTGTAATCTTTTTTTGTATCTATTTCTGGTTTAATGTTGTGTTTTTTACAATATTCTAAATATTTTTTTGATTTTTTATCATATTTTCCCATTCTAAATAACTTAGCAAAAATAAGGTGATATAATGGCAAACCAATTAATAAATATCCAAAGAAAGCAAATATAAAATAAAGAATTATTCCTAAAAATGGTTTTACTAGTTGAACTATTTCATCATTGGTTATAACTGATTGGTCAATTGTAAAAAAGCTTAATATTCAATTAATTATTTGATCTCCTAATTCAATTGTGATAATTCATCCAATTAGAAAGAAAATCACGTTGAATATTCCATAATATAGTGCTTTTTTATATCCAGAAAATATACCTGAAATAAAAAATATAACTATTAATAGGAAAAATGTTAATAATGGGATAAAATCCAAACCTGTTCTTCAATCAACAAACATATTTACATTGAATCTAATGTTTCTATACCTAATAATTGTAAGCCGTTTTTAATAATTCATTTAATTGAATTTAATAAAAACAATCTTTGTCTTATTAGTTTTTCGTTTGATTCATCAATAATTTTTACCGAAGAATAATATGAATGAAATATCTTAGCTAAATTATATAAGTAAATATTTAACTTGTTTATTTCATATGAAGAAGATACAATTTCAATTGTTTGCATAAAATAATTTAATTGGTCAATTATTTCTAACTCAATATCTGAGTTTAATAAATCTAAACTAATAGGTTGTGTGGCTTTATTTTTTGCTTTATTTATAATTTGATTTATTCTTGCATGTGCATATTGAACATAAAAATATGAATTAGTAGATGATCTTTCTTTTACTTTATCAACATCAATTTCTAAGTGTGATGAAATTGGTGATGATACTAAAAATCATCGTGAAGGACCTACACCAATTAATTCAACTATGTCTTCTAATGTTAAAGAATTACCTGTTCGTTTTGACATTTTAAATTCTTGCCCGTTTTTAACAAGACGCACCATTTGCATAATTAAAACAACTAGTTGTTCTGGTTTATACCCTAACATTTGAATAGCTATTTTCATACGTTCAGCATATGACATATGATCTGATCCTCATATATTAAAACATTTATCATATCCTCTAGAAAATTTCACCATATGATAAGCTATATCAGGTAAAAAATAAGTATAATCTTTATTTGACTTAACAAGAACTCGGTCTTTATCATCACCAAACTCTGTTGTTTTTAGTCATGTTGCATCATCTTTTTTATAAGTAAATTTTGATATTTCTTTTAATGTATGTTTAATAATATTTTTTACATATAAATCTGTTTCAGAAAATCAAATATCCATTTCCACATTAAATTTTTTTAATGTTTCTTTAATAATGTTTAACATATAATTTTTTGCAAATGTTTCAACAAATTTACTCTTATCATTTAAAATTTCATTTTCATTTCACTCTAATTTTAAAAATTTATCTCCATATTTATTTTTTAATTCTTGAGCAATGTCAATAATTTCTTTACCGTGATACGAATCTTCTGGTAAATTATCTTTTTTATCAAATAATTGACGATATCTAACTAATGTAGACATACCTAATTTTTTAATTTGATTACCTGCATCATTAATATAATATTCACGATTAACTTTAATCCCATTAGCTTTTCATATTCTTGCTAATGAATCACCAATTGCTGCATTTCTAGCGTGTCCTATATGTAATAGTCCTGTAGGGTTAGCAGAAATAAATTCTAAATTATAAAATAAGTTTTTTGATTTTGAGTAACCATATTTTTCTTTTGCATTATTAATGTCATAAATTGTTTTTTTATAAAATTGATCTTCAATTCATAAATTTAAAAAACCAGGTTTAATAAATTCTGCTTTTTTAAAAATTTTTTTATTTAAATTTCTAATTATATCTTGAGCAATATTAAATATTTTTTGTTTTTCTAAAGGTAATTTTAATAAAAAATTAGTTGAATAATTACCAAACTTAATTGATTTAGATTTAGATAATTGCAAAGCATTTAAGTCTAAATCAAAAATCTTATTTTTGACTAAAACTTCTTTAATCGTACTTAATAAACTTTTTCTAATTAATTCTATTGGATTAGAAGAAAAAAACATATTTTTATTATATTATTTTTTAATAATTTCATATTTAATTTTGTTTCGTTTATTTATTTTTAATATTGTTACTTTCATTTGTTTATTTTCATAAACTGAATTTCTTTTAATTTTTTTAACACGAAAGGTTTTTTTAAAATATTCACTTATATCGATTTTTTTATTGTGAATAATTTTATTAAAGAATTTTTTAAAAAAATTATAAGCATTTACATTTGAATTAACGATTCATGTGAAATCATTAATAATTTGAATATTATTTAATTGATCTTTTTCATCATAAATCTGACCAACAATTTGTTCAATAATCATTTCCATAGTAATAATCCCTAAAATTTTTGTTGGTTTTTTAGGATCATAAACAGATAGCATTTGTGAGTTGTTTCTTTGCATTAATAAAAAAGCATCATCTAGATATAAGTTTTTGCTAATACTAGGAATAGGTTTAATAAAATTTTTAATATTAAATTTTTCTTGTTTGGATCTTAAGGCATATTGTAAAATGTCTTTATTTAAAATGAATCCTTTACAAATATCTTTTTTATTTAAAACCGGTAAACGAGAAAATTTAGTATCATTAAATTTTTTAAAAATTTCATCAAATGTATCTGTTATATTCACATAGGAATATTTTTTAATGAACACTTTTTCGACTGGTGTTTCATCAAATTGCATTGCTTTTTTTACCATGCTTGCTTCTTGTTTTTCTAATACACCTTCTTTTTCAATTGTATTAATTAAATGATTTAAGTCATTTTCACTTGCAGTAATTTTCTTTTTTCTTTCAAAAATTAAATTAAAAACATAGCATAGCGGCATAAAAAGTCAATAAAATAAAATTAAAATAATTCCAAAAATTGATAAAAATTTGACTGGATTCATTCTTGCGATAGACTTTGGTAGATATTCGCCAAATATTAAAACAACGAAAGTTAATATACCGGTTGCAGCTGCTACAAAT
Source organism: uncultured Mycoplasmataceae bacterium (assembly GCA_949282725.1). Classification (GTDB taxonomy): domain Bacteria; phylum Bacillota_I; class Bacilli_A; order Mycoplasmatales; family Mycoplasmoidaceae; genus Malacoplasma_A. The sequence goes on along the minus strand of CASDPP010000001.1, from coordinate 101,897 downwards.
GAATTACCATAATTAAGCTCAACCAACAATGTAACTAATGATGAACTAATAATATTACAAATAGTATTACCAATTAATGTTGCTCCTAATGTTAATGAATAATTATTTAACATCTTTAAAATACATCAAGATGTTTTTGGTTTTTTCTTTGGCAAATTACTTGCATTTCATTGATACGGCTTTAATGATGTGATAGCAGTTTCGCAACCGCTAAAAAAACTACTAAAAATGATTAGTACAATGATAAAAATACTATACAGTATATTGAGATGCATATAATATTTATATATTATATATTATATTTATGACATTAATTATTGATGCAGGTAATACTAATATTAAATTAGGATACTTTGATAAAAATAAATTAGTTGATTTAGTTATTATTCCAAAAGTAAATTTGTCTGCACAAATTAAATTAAAAAAATGTTTAGTGAGTGAATGTTATATTGGAACGGTTGTCCCTAGTACAAATGCTAAACTTACTAAAATAATCAAAAATAATTACAAATTAACACCTATTTTTTTAAAACAAAAAGATTTTTGCAAACATTTTAATTTAAACAAATTCAATTTAGATGAAATTGGAATAGATATTTTAGGTTTTAGTTTATTTCTACAAAAAAAATATAAAAAAATTTTAGGAATTAGTTTTGGTACAGCAACTTTTGCAGTATTAGTTGATAACAAAAAAATTGAAGGCGTTATTATCGCTCCGTCAATAGAGACAAGTATCAAACAATTAAATAAAACTGAATTAACAAAAACTAGCGGTTTTTATCAAAATAAAAATTTATATAACTATTTAGATTTTGGTACAAATACGACAAAAGCTATAGCATCTGGAACAAATCATTTAACTCAAGGTCTTGTGCGAAATATTTTATGATATGTTAATGAAAAATATCATTTACATAAATGTTGTATTACTGGTGGAAAGGCTAACTATTTAAGTTTTTTAAAGAATTTTAAAAAAAACACAGTTTATAAAGATAACTGTGTTTTATGAGGATATAAGTTTTTAATTGATAATTTAACTAAATAGCTTTCTTTCAATTTTGAACTCAATCTTGTCCTAAAGCGTCATTTAATCTACGATCATAAACAATTACTTTATTATCACCAAATACTTGTTTAATAACATCATCTAATGCTCTTGTTTGAATTGTAGATTTCATTGCGTATTGAACTACTAATGAGTTTAATACTGATTTACCAATTGTTCCGCCTCCTAATAAATCAATTAAGTGTTGAGATACGCTTGAATAAGAAGTATCTTCTAATAAATCATAATGGTTAATTTGAATTGCATATACACGGTCAGCACCATTTGTCGTATGAATAGCGCAACCTTCAGAAGAAAGTGAAGATTTTAATTGCGCCGCACCTAAAGCTTGTGATCCAGTAGAAGATTGTGCAAAATTATAACCATAAAAATATGAATCTTTAAATACATTTGCAGAAGGTTCGAAAGCTTCTAGCAATAAATTACGGTAATCGTCAGCTGTAACTAATTTTGTTCCATCACTTTTTTTACCATCTTGAATTTGAGAATTAATTTTTTCAAATGTATTATTTGTAGGAATAGCTATTGAAATATATTCGGAAGCTGATTTAATTTCTTCAATACTTCATGAACTTGTAATCATGTTTTTTAAATTTTCTTTACTTTTATAAGCATATAATGAACCATATCCGTTATCAGATGAATTATTTACCACACAATTATAGAATTTTTTATCATTCTTGTTAAATAAGATATTAGATACTTCTGTAGGTAAATTTGATGAAGATTTAGATGTTTGTAAACCAACAAATCCCATTGCATTAATTGATTTTGTTGTTCGTCCAGATAAATATGGCATTTGAGCAAAGTTTCAATATGAATCATTTTTAATAAACCCTTTAGTATAAGGAACTGTTCCTTCTGATAAGTTTATATTTTTATAAATATAGTCATATGCTCCTAAATAATTACTATTGTAACCAAAAATATTTTCATATGTTGTATTAGAGCCGCTTTGAGTTTCAGCTGCTTCTTTTGCAAAATCTGCATTTAATTCAGAATAATCTTTTGCATCTCAAGCAATAACAGCAGAGGTGTTAGCGTCAATATCTTTAATTAATTCATTTATTAAATTTTGATAATTGTCTTTTGTTAAGAAATAAATTGATGCTAATAATGTTTGGTATGTTAATCTTGCCTGTGAATAATCAGTAAATGTTACATCTCTATTATTTTGGTTATCATAAGCATTATTTATTAATTGAGTTAGTTCACTAACATTAGATAGTGCAGCATCATTTTTAAAATATGTAATATTTTCAGATGAGCTAAACACTTGAGCGGTTTTAAATAATGAAGTAATTTGATTTGCAAAATCTGTTTCTAAATTAGGGTAAGCTGATTTTCAATATGATTCATAAGCTTGAGTTTTAATAATATTTGAAAACAAATCAGTTTTATTACTATATGTATGTAAACAAGCATTAATTGCATCTGCAGTATTTAGATCAGATTCAATAGTATCTTTATCTCTAGCAACTGTAATAATTTCACTATATTTAGCTGTTGATGCTTTAGATGTATTTGGTTGGAAGTTTCCTGCTGTTCAATATGCATCAAATTTAGTTTTAGTGTCTTGTTTTAAAGAATTTAATATGTCTTTGGTTATATTTTCTGGATTTTGTCCATTCAAATATTTCGTATCAAATCCATACATCATTTTAGCTTCATTGTAATTAATTGTTTGTTGTAAAATGTTTTGTGATGAAGTATTTCCTGATGTAGGCATAAATGGTAAAGGACAAACTAAACCATTCTTATATCCTGTTGTATCAATCACTTTATTTCCTGTGATTCTAATAAAAATTGAATTATTAGAATATTCATTAGAGTACTCGTAAATCTTTTTATTAGCATTGTCGTATTTAGAAATTAAATCATAGTAAACATAGTAGTTAGTTAACGAATCAACTAATGCCATTAAAGATTCATAAATAGATTCATCAAATACTTTTTTATTGAAAATAGTTTCTTTTTCTTCAGTTGTTTTATCTTTATATGTTTGTACATCATTTTTAACATAACTTAAAATGATATCATCCATATTTGATGAAAAGAATGAACTTAATTTATCTTTTAGTTTCATGCTTCCGCCTAAATCAGCATCTAAACCGATATCTTGGCTAATAGATCTAAATTTCAATACTTCTCCTTCTGCTGTTCATTTTTCTTGAATTGTTGAACCACCATTTTCAGAAATATATTTAGCACAATCTAACCCAATAACATGTACTCCAAATTGATCTCTAACAATTACATATGGTAAATTTATCGCACTAGCTTTTTGTAATCTAATAGCTGGAGTAATATATCTTACACCTTGTTTATCGTTCGCTTTATATGCGTATGGTGCTGTTTGTTGATTAAAAATTAATGAAGAAAAATTATCAGTTTCTAAATCATTAGCTACTCCTGTATATTCATAAATTTTAGATAAATCTATTGTATATTTAGAATTTTTAACATTTGTTGCTCTTTGAGAAGTATCTGCATTTCTAATATAAAAATTATCTAAGATGTCTGTTTGTAAATATCCACTTGTTGTAGGAATTACTAATTCAGAAGAAGGATAACTATTCAAGTATGATGTTGAATTAGTAGTATCTGATCATAAATCAGCTACAACTCCAGATCAACTAACATCTAATGAATCAAATAATTTGTTTGATTCACTAATCATAATAGTTGCAGAATCATCTGTATATTGCTTATTAATATTAATAGCTCCTGTTGTTGAATCAATAAATGAATCTGTTAATTGTCATTCTTGTGCAAAATGTCAATATTTATCATTTGCCGTTCAACTACCTGATTCTTGACCTAATGATGTTGCTTCAGCAAATGTAGGTAAAGTCATTGATGTGGTTGGCTCGTCTCCGCCTTCATCATCACCTAGATTATTATCTTTTTTTGTTTCAGGAGTAACTCTATTTTGATCAAATACAGAAAATAAACCAGATTTAGGATTAGAATATTTTCATAAACACATCGCAGTAGAGACAGGTCTTACTTCATTCATGTATTTTTCAAAAGTAGATTTTTGAAGAGTTGCAAATGTATTTGCTAAAAATGGATGATCTTCTCACATTTTGTCAGCTTGAGCAAAATAATTAAATTTCTTTCAATTATCTGTGTTTTTAACTGTATCTGCTGAAGGTGTTTTTAAAATTTCAGAACGAACATTATAATCGGAATCCAATGATAAAGATAAATCATCTGAAGAAAATACTAATGAACTAAATTCTGATCTAATTTTTTTAGTTAATTCAGTTCTTAAATAAGAATTTTTTGTTCCACCTGTTGGATCTAAAACTTCTTTTTGAAAAAAGTATTCTCAATCATTTTTATGTGAATCCTTGTAAGATTGAATTTTATCATCATAATCTTTATTAATATCTTTTTCTCATTTATCTCAATTGTCTTTAAATGATTCAATAGAATCAATTTTAGAATGATATCAATCGTATAAGATGTCTCCAACTAAAACAGCTTTAAATTGTTGAAAATCTTCTTTTGTAAGTAATGATGAGTATATTTGATCTTTTAAACTAATTTTAATTAAATCGCTAGAGGCAAAATATTGTGAATCACCTTTATCAACTAGATTTTCTTTTACTTTATCACTAACCGAACTACATGATGCTAAGTTTAATGTAATAGATGAAGTTAATGTTAATGCAATAACAAATTTAAATATTGTTTTTTTATTTTTAAAAGCTTTTTTCAAATTCATAATATATATAAATAATATTTTATATTATATTATAAACTATTTAAAATAATTTATTAAATATTTAATTTGATTATGATTTTATTTTCTTTCCCCTGATTGAATTAATTCATCATTTAATCTTTTTTCTGGTTCTTTATACATTAAATAATTATAAAGTTCATGTGGAGTTTTAATATTTAACGCATTAATTGTTTTTGCCATTTTAACTAAATATTTTTTATTTATTTTACCTTTTAATTTATATGTACAAAAATCTAACATCATGTTAATTAGTGAATCAGGAAGAGAAAAAGATGATCTTAATAAATTAATTAGTCTAATTTCTTCAATATCTAAATTGCTTTTAAATATTGAATGAAGATATTGTTCAGAATTATAAAATTCATAATCAATAAATATTGCTTCTAATAATTCATTTGAAGGCTCTGATGTAAAAATTGAATGATCTCTTTTTAGATCGTTTTTTTCAATCTTGTCTATATTAATATTTTTTTCTATATAGTCTTTAAATTTGATTTTTAATAAATCGTGATTTGGTTCATAAATACCAGAAGGATTTTTTTGTAAACATGTTACTATAACATGTTGCAATTCGTATAAGGATAAGTTATAAAAATTAAAATAATTTTCAATAATCTTTTTTGATTCTGGTTTAATTGAAACAACAATTGAATTATCCTTTGCAATATTTTCATAAAGTTTTTCAAAATTTAGCTTACTTACTTTATGAATATCTAAATTACCAAAAATTGCATCAAATGTTGTTGATACATTTTGTGCATCATAAATTCTTTTTGTTGAATACATATATTGTAATCTTTCATATTCAAAATCTCCAATGCTACTAATTAACAAATGTCTAAATTTAGGATTCTGAATAAATTCTGAAAATGATAATGGTTGATTAACAAAGAAATAATAATTGCTTTCATTTTCTGATGTTTTTAAATAAGTAGTTAATAAATTGAAAGCTTCTAGATAATTTCTATAAAGATTAAACTTATTGATATCAATTTTATTATTGATTAAGAAATTTTCTAAATCTAGTGGTTTTGTTTTGTGTATAGATTGCTTTTTAGCTTCATTCGAAAATGTTAAATATAAATCAATTGCTTCTTTTCCAATAATAGGTTTATATAAATCAGTTAATAAATCATTATTAATGATTTCACCATATTTTTGAAAAACTAAAAATAATTTTCTATTTAACATAGTTAACTTAAATGTTATGAATAACTATATCATTTTTTATTTTTTTTTAAATCAATTTTAATATTGATTTTTCTAAATTTTTTTTAGTCGAATAATTTTCAACAATTAGATATCTGTTGTATTGGTTTATTTTTCCTATTTTTTTTAAGTTTCCAACAGAAATTGTGGGAAACTTTCCAACCATGCTTTTAATTTGTTTTTTTTCTTCTCTTTTTATCAAAAAAACTTTATCAAAATATTTAGAAAATTCTTTTTCGTGATCTAAATATATCCCTAATTCAACAAATGAAATACTTTTATTTTTAATAAAAGATTCTATCTTTTTTTTCATAATTGGTATCATTATTTTATTTAATTTATTTAATGATTTTTTATCTGAAAATACTAATTTTCCAAGCTTTTTGCGATCTACTTCAGTTTCATTAACAAATTGTTGTCCAAAATGTTTTTTAATTTGTTTGTAACCAATTTTATTAAATTTATAAATTTCGTGGACATATTGATCCGTGATCAAAACATCATATCCATTTTTGATTAATATTTTGGATGCTTCTGTTTTACCAGAACCTATTTTACCAGTAATACAAATTGTTTTTTTATTTATTGTTTTTGACATCATTTACAAAAATATGTTCCTCGTGAATTTATTTTAATTTTTTCTATTGGTTTTTTGCAAATTGGACAAATTTTTTTGCCATGAATTTTTAAGTAATTTTGATATCCGCCACTGTGATTTTTATCAAATTTAAAACTAAATATTGTTGTCCCGTTCATTTTAACAGCTTTAGTTAAAATTTTTTTAGAACATAAAACAATATCTTTTAAATTCTTATCAGACAATATATTTGCTTTTTTTAATGGATTAATTTTTGCACAAAACAAAATTTCATTTGCATATATATTTCCGATTCCCGAAACAATTTCTTGGTCTAAAAGAACAGATTTTATTGGTTTTTTTAATGATTTAATTTTTTCTTTTAAAAATTTATAATTAAATTTTTCATTTAATGGATCAATAGCTATTTTATTAATCATTCGGTTGTTCTTAAATTCTTGTTCATTAAATATATGAAAAGTTCCAAACATACGTGAATCATAATAGCATAAATTCAAATTATTGTTTAATTTTAAATAAATCATTAAGTGTCTTTCTTTTATTTCGTTTTCTTTTAATATAAATAGTTTTCCTTCCATTCTTAAGTGAATTACTAAATATTTTTTATTAGTTAAACATATAACAATATATTTACCAATTCTTTGAAAATCTATTATTTTTTCATTTACAATAAATTTTTTAAATTCACTAAATGTTGAATTTTTTAGTATTTTGTTTTTAAAAATTTTAACATCAGTAATTTTTAAATCAATGATTTTTTGTTTTTTCAAATTATTAATAACTGTTTGGACTTCTGGTAATTCTGGCATATTATTTTTTGTTAATAACTCTGTGACAACGTTTACAAATATTTCCTTCAACTATTTCAGAATTTTCAAAATAATTTCAACATCTTTCACATCTTACTAAGTTAGTGTTTGAGACTTTGGCTCTTAATTCTGATTGTTCTTGGTGTAGTTTTATTTGTGCAACATTTAGATATTTTTTTAATATGAATATATTAAAAGGAATTTTTTTTGAATAGTAAATATCAACACTTGCTTCGTTTGATTTTTTAATTATTTTGTCATTACGAGCTTTTTCTAACTCTGTATAAACTACACTTTTTAATTTAAAAAACATATCTCAGTATGATTGATCAATTGTTGCTTTAATATCAATTTTTTTAGGCATTGATTCTAACATGACACTTTCTTTTTTATTATCAATATTTAAATGACGATATACTTCTTCACAAGTATGAGGAATAATAGGTGTTAAAAACATTAAATATGTTGATAATATTTTGTATAAAACAAACTGGATACTTCTTCTATTTTTTGCATCAACAGAATCACAATATAAGTCATCCTTGATAATTTCAAAATATCATGAAGATAATTCAATAGTATGACTATTAATAATTTTCACAACATTTAAGAAATCAAAATTTTCATAGCATTTATAAATCTTATCAATATTTTTATTTAGTGTATTTAATATGTACAAATCAGCTTCATTTAATTGTGTTAAATCATAATCATTAGTTAATTTAAAATCACTAATATTTGCAAGAATAAATTTAAATAAGGTATTTCTTATACGACGATAAGTTTCACTTACTTGTTTTAAAATATTATCTGAAATTCTTACATCTTCATTAAAATTCGAACTAGCAGCTCATAATCTTAAAATATCAGCACCATATTTTTTGCATACATCACTAGGATCTACCACATTACCTAATGATTTAGACATCTTAAATCCTTTTTCATCTAATACAAATCCGTGACTTAATAGTCTTTTAAACGGAGCTTTATTAGAATAAATTACACTATTAATTAATGAGGAATTAAATCAACCACGATATTGATCATTACCTTCAAAATATAAATCTGCTGGGTAATTTAGACCTTTTGCTTCAAGTAATGTAAAAGAACTTCCTGAATCAAATCAAACATCCATTGTGTCAGTTTCTTTATAATATTTTGTGCTTTGAGATAATAAATATTTTTTAGTTAAAAAATATTCTACTGGTTTTTCAAATCAAACATTAATTCCTTCTTTTTTAAGAATGTTAATAATATTTTGAATTAATTCTTGATCTAAAATAGGTTTTTTATTTTCATCAAATATAATTGGAATTGGTACACCCCAAACACGTTGTCTACTAATACATCATTCTACACGATTTTTAATCATGTCTAATAAGTGAGTTTTATTAATTTCATTTGGAAAAACAACTTGATTAATTGATTTATTTAATTCATCTTTAATACTTTCAATATTAATAAATCATTGTTTTGTCGAACGATAAATAATTGGTTTTTTTGTTCTTCAATCAATTGGGGCTGAGTGCAAAAAGAATGACAATTTTAAAAGTTTGTTTTCATTAGATAATCTTTCAGTAATAATTCTATTTGCGTCATCATAAAAAACATTTTCTAATGTTTTATCATTAATAGATGAATCAAATTTACCAAATTCATTTATTGGACAATAAATACCGATATTATATTTTTTACAAGCGTAATAATCTTCTGCACCAAACCCTGGAGCATTATGAACTAACCCTGTACCATTATCGTCTGTTACATATTCAGCTAAAATAACTAATCCTTCTTTCTCTTTAAATCATGGATGGTAATATGTTGTATATTCTAGTTCTTTACCAAGAAATTCATCAATAATTTGTGGGTCTTTTCAAACTAATGTTTTTGCAATATCATCTACTTTATTTTTGGAAACGATGAAGTATTGATCTTGAACTTTTATTTTGACATATTTAAAATCAGGATGAACAGCAATTGCTAAATTTGAAGGAATTGTTCAAGGGGTTGTTGTTCATATAACTAGTTTATCATTATTTGAAACTTTAGTTGTTTTCGATTGTTTAACATCAATTGCAACATATATACTAGGAGCTTTTAAATCTTGGTATTCAATTTCAGCCTCAGCAAGCGCTGTTCGAGAAGATCAAGATCAATATATAGGTTTAAAATCTTGAAAAATTAGGTTTTTTTTAATTGCTTCTAAAAATAAATTTAATTGTTTAATTTCAAAATCTAGATCACATGTTAAATATTTTTCTTGAAAATCTGATAATGTTCCCAAACGAATAAATTGCTCTTTTTGTTTAGCCACATTTTCTAAAGCAAAATTAAGACAATTATTTCTTTTTTCTACAATTGACATTCCTGGTTTATTATTGATTCCTTTTTTTAATAAAGCATGCTCAATAGGTAATCCATGAGTATCTCAACCTGGAATGTATTTACAATAAAAATTGTTCAAAGAATAATATCTAACAATTATATCTTTGATGATTTTGTTTAGAGCATGACCAACGTGAATATTGCCATTTGCATATGGAGGCCCATCGTGCAAAATTCATTGTTTATTATTAATGTTTTTATCTAAAACTTTTTGATAAATTGATTTATCTTGTCAAATTTTTTGAACAATAGGTTCATTATTTGGCAAGTTAGCACGCATTTCAAAATCAGTTTTTAATATATTTAATGTATCTTTAAAATTCATTTTGCTAATATAATACTATTATATAAATATAATTTATATTTTATGGAAGTAAGCAAAAAAAATAAATGATGAAAATATTTATACTTCTGTTTGGTATATACTCTTTTTCCGTTTTATATAAACAAAAATAAAAAAATTGATGCTAATATTGCAACTTTATATCGTTATAGTGAAATTTTATATAAAATGATAATTAAAAAAAGAAAAATGATTTTAACTTTTTTCAAAAAAAATATTAATAAAGTTAAAATTAACAAGGATTTCTTTTTAAATACTGTTAAAGAAATTGAAGATATAAAGTTAAAAACTAATAATATGTTTAAAATAAATGCTAAAATTGATTTGGCTATAAATTTATTTTTAAGTCTTTCAAAAATTGACAAAACTAAGAAAAAAGTTCGTTATAAAAATGTTGATAAAATTTTCTTACATTCAGAGGAAAATGATTTTTTACCTAATGAAATAAAATTATTAAATATTGAAATATCATCTTTAATAAAAGCTTTTTTTTCTTTAATTGGTAAAATAAACTTTGAATACAATAAATTTCCTTTTAAATTGTATTTAAAATATAAAAATTACTATTACATTTTCGATGTTTCATAATAATTTATATATTACAAAATATAGTGGATGATGTTTTGGAATTATTAATATTGAAAAAAAAATTAAATTATTAATTAAAAAAAATAAATCCAAAAAATTCTATGTATTAAAAAATATTGTTCATAACAAATTATCAAATGAATATTTTTTTAAAAAATACAAAATAAAACTAATAAATTCAATTGATCAGATTAAGGATAAAAAAAAATCTATTTTAATTTTGCAAGCTCATGGTTCAGATAAAAAATTAATTGATTATTTAAAACAAAATAAAATTAATTTTTGTGATATGGTTTGCCCACTTGTTCAAAATATATCTAATCAAATAATTAAAAATAATTATAAAAAATTATTTTTTATTGGAAAAAAAGACCATGATGAAACTAAATATATTTTGTCAAATAATCCAAAAGTTAAATTATTTAAAAACCAAAAAATTACTAGTGGTACTTTTATTACTAATCAATCAACCTTTAATTATGAAAAAATTAATCAACTTTATAAAAAATATAATCAAAATAAAAATATTACATTTTATAATGGTTGTTGCTGCGAAGTAATTAAAAGACAAGAAGAAATTAAAAATAAATCTCCTAGTTTAAAACAAATATTTGTTTGCGGTGATAAAAATTCTAACAATTGCTTAGAATTAGTAAAAATAGCTAAAAAACATACAAAAAATGTTTTTGTTGTTAGTAATAAAAATGAATTAAAAAAAATGAAGATAAATAAAAATGTTCCTACAGGAATTTTTTCAAGCACATCAATTAGTAAAAAAGATTTTAATGATATTGTAAATTTTATTTCTATTTTTCTAAATAGCTAACAAGAACTTGTACTGATCCAGATAATTTCATTTTTTGATCATTACAAATTAAAAAAGAATCCCCTTTTTTAATTAGATGTTGGTCATTCAATTTTCCTTTGCCTTCAATTACTGAACATTGAAGTCATAAAGATTTTCTAAATTCATATGTTTTTGTTAGTTTGTTGTTGATTTTTTCTAAAGTAAAATATTTGTTTTTTATTAAATATTTGTTGTTAGAAATATATTTAGGATTTTTAAAAGGAACATCAATATTTAAAATTGATTCTTGTGTGTGCAATTTTCTTGAAGGATCTTTTTTTTGACGATCATAGTCATAAAGTCTAAAAGTTATATCAGAAGATTGTTGAAGTTCATATATTAATAATCCACCATTAATTGCATGAATTGTTCCAGCTGGTACATAAATGAAAGAATCTTTTTTAACTTTTTTCTTTTTTAACAATTTGTTTCATTGATTTTTATTAATCATTTCAATCAATTGTTTTTTTGTTTTAGCGTTATGACCATATATAATATCAGCGTTTTTTCTAGCACTTAAAATATATCAACATTCATTTTTACCTAATTCATTGTAATTTTTAAGTGCATATTTATCTTTTGGATGAACTTGTACACTCAAATCATCATTACAATCTAATAATTTTACTAAAAGAGGATATTTATCACTTTGATAATTATGAAATAACTCTTTTTTGTTTTTTAAAAAAACTTCATATAAAGTTTTTCCTTTAAAATCACCATTAGTTATTAATGAAGATTTATTAGGATAAGCACTTATAATTCATGCTTCTCCAACATTTTTAGATGGTAAGTTAAAACCGTATTTTTTTAACTTTTGTCCTCCCCAAATTTTTTGTTCAAAATAGGGTGATAAAAACAATATTTCTTTTTTCATTTATTTCTCATATAATTATATTGTAAAAAAATAAGTATATTAAATAGAATTATGAAAATTTTTTCAAAAGACCACCTATTGATTGATGTTGAATGTAAAACACAATTAGATGCATTCAAAATCATTGCAAAAAAAGCAAAAGAATTAGGTGTTGTTGATAATGAAAAAAAACTAATCGACGGGTTAGTTAGAAGAGAAAAAGTTTCAACAACAGGCATGAAAGATTCATTTGCTATTCCTCATGCAATGCAAGGAAATGTAAAAGAACCAGCAATTATTGCTATTCGTTTTAAAAATGGAGTAGATTGAAAAGCGATCGATAACAAACCAGTTAAATTTGCAATAGCATTATTAATTCCAGAAAAAAATCTTTCAGATTTACACATGGAATATTTAGCAAGAATATCTACAGCTTTAATGGATGAAAAAATTTGTAATAAATTATTAAAATCAAATGCAAATGAAGTTTGTAAATTATTAGAAAATGCAATTAAAGTAAATGATAAATCAATTTCAATTACTAAATCTTCATCTTCAAAAAAACAAAATTCTACTAAAACAAAAAAATCTGGAATAAACATTGTTGGTGTTTCAGCTTGCGCAACAGGTATTGCTCACACATTCATGAGTCGTGAAGCACTAGAAAAAACAGGTGCAAAGCTAGGATACAATGTTCATATTGAAACAGAAGGTCAAAATGGTCGTGAACATGAATTAACTGATGAATTAATTCAAAATGCAGATTATGTAATTATTGCTGCTGATATTAATGTAGATACAGAACGTTTTAATGGTAAAAAAATATTTTTCTGTGATACAAACTATGCAATCAATACACCAGAAAAAGCTTTAAAATCATGTATTGAAAATTCTAAAGTTCATTCATCAGATTACACACCTAACACTAAAGAAGCTTCATTTACTGGACAAAAAAGAAGTAAATGACAAACTTTTATGAAACACTTTTTATCAGGTGTTAGTCACATGATTCCAGTATTAATATTCTCAGGAATTGTTTTTGCTATTTTAAATGCTTGTTCACAAGCATTTCCATGAAACGAAGAAGGTACTGAAAGATTGTTTCCAGAATGGTTTAAAATAATTCAAAGTGTTGCAAATGCTGGTTTTGAACTTTTCATTGCTATAATGGGGGCTTATATTGCAGAATCCATTGGAGGAAGAAGTGCTTTTGCTCCTGGATTAATTTGTTCGTTTGTTGCCGGTAATACAAAAAATTATTTTTATTATCAAGGATTACCAAAGAGCGTAGAAATTAACATACATGGAAATCCGGTTTCAATAGAAAATATTTCGTTAGGTATTATTGCAGCAATAGGAATGGGTTTTGCTGCAGGGTACTTAGTTAAATACATCAATTCTTTTAACTACAACAAACACACAAGAACACTTGTTTCATTATTTTTAATTCCTGTAATAGGGACTTCACTAATTATTTTTCCTTTTACTTTCTTATTAAGTGGTGTACTAGGATGCATGATGAACTATATTGGTGCAGGATTAGCTATTGCAGGAAGTATTAATGGTGTTAACTTCTTAATAGGATTCTTGTTAGGTGCCATGGTTGGATTTGATATGGGAGGACCTATTAACAAAATTGCAGTTGCTACTGCAACATGTTTAATACCAGTTGATCCTAGATTTATGGGTGCTTGTGCTGCTGCTATTCCAATTGCTCCATTTGCTTGTGGTTTAACAACAATAATCTTCAAAAAATTATTTGATGAAGACGACTTCAGAAATGGTGTTACTGCTGTTTCTTTAGGATTTATGGGGATTTCAGAAGGTGCTATTCCAATCTTTACAAAAAGACCAAAACAAACAGTTATTGCTAATGTTGTAGGTTCTGCAATTGCTGGAGGATGTGCTTTCTTATTCTTCGTTGGTGCTCACGTGGCTATGTGAGGTGGACCATTAATTGCTCTTTGTGGTGGAATTTATGCAGACCCGGGACAATTACAAGTTGATATCCCTAACTTCTTTGGTGGTGTAAATCAAGGATTTGCAATGCAATATTTAGTGAACATCTTATGATTCTTCATTGCTATTGTAATTGGTGTTGTATCTGAAGTATTCTTATATGCATTCTTAGTAAAAAGATCAAATAAACTTAATAAAATAGTAAAAACTAAATAATCAAGTTATAATAATCATATAAATTATGGCAAATACAGAAAAAATTAATAAAACTAATAAAGTTTCAAAAACAAAAACACAACACAAATCCGCTCCATCAGATGGTTTAGCTATTGCTGCAAAAGTATTTTTAATCATTGCAATGGTTTTTACTTTTTGAATGATTATTCCATTAATCATAGGAATCTTTACTGTTAAATCTATTAATAGAGCAAGAATTGAACAAACAAAGAAAAATGGTGATAATTTAATTGTTTGATCAATCTTTGCAATGCTATTGTGTGGATTAATAGGTGGTATTTTAACACTTATCTATGCAATTCAAGTATCTAGATCATCTAAATAATTAGTACTTTACTTTATATAAGTATAAACCACATCCTGGAAGCTTAGTAATTGAGCTTCCTTTTTTATTTACTTCTAATAATTTTTTAATATCTGTTAATGACTTTTTTTCTTCACTGACGTCAATTAAAGAACCAACAATCATTCTTACCATATTTCTTAAAAATCCATTTCCTGAAACAAGTACTTTAACAATATCTTTTGTTTTTGATATTTTAATATAATTGATTGTTCTAATTGTTTCGTTAATTTCTGATGTTGAAAAAGATAAAAAATTATGTTGACCTACTAAAATTTTTGCTGCTTGCTTCATTTTAGTTAAATTAAGCTTATGATTGTAATTAAAAATATAGTTATTGTTAAATAAATCAAATTTTCCTGTGTTTATTTTATATAAATAAATTTTTTCTTTTACACTAAATCTAGCATGAAATTTAGAATCACATTCACAAGCTTTTATTATTCTAATATTTGAAGGTAACTTGTCATTTAAAATTTTAGATAATTTTTTAACATTAAATTTAATATTATCTATTTTAAAACTAAAAACTTGTCCCAATGCATGAACATAAGCATCAGTTCTACCAGATCCTTCTATCTTTATTTTCTTTTTAAAAATAAGTTGTAATGTATCTTCTATTTTTTCTTGAATTGTATTATGATTAGTTTTTTGTCTAGCTCATCCTGAGTAAGAAGAGCCATCATATTGAACAATTGCTTTAATATTTATCATATTTTATTTTAATAAACAAATTTCTCAAGTACCAAAAGGAGCAAAAAGAACTTGATTAATACTTCATAATAAGAAAAAACCAAAAATTAAAGATAAAAATAAGAAAATAACTCAATCTGTTACTGAAA
This sequence comes from uncultured Mycoplasmataceae bacterium, assembly GCA_949282725.1. GTDB lineage: Bacteria > Bacillota_I > Bacilli_A > Mycoplasmatales > Mycoplasmoidaceae > Malacoplasma_A. The sequence continues at coordinate 86,061 of CASDPP010000001.1, read as the reverse complement.
TTGAATAATTACGATATTTAGTTCTTGAAAATCTTGGGTTATAAGCTCTAGCTTCCATTGCATTTGCTAAATCATTTGCTTTATTAAATGCTACTGAAAACATCGGAACTACCAAAGATACAAGAGCTTTTACTTTATCTTTTAAATTACCATAAGAGAAATCTACTCCTCTTGAAGCTTGAGCTTTTAAAATTTTTTGTGATTCTTCTAATAAGGAAGGAACAAAACGAATAGCAATCGCAATTGTCATTGATCATTCATTAACAGGGACTTTTAAATATTTTAAGGGTTTTAAAATATCTTCAATAGCAAATGTTAATTGAACAGTTGTAGTTGTTGAAATAGCAATTGTTACAAGAGTAATCATTAGGAAAATTTTTAGAGTAATATATATAGAGTTTAATAAAACTGTAGATGTTAAGCTATATCAATATGATTTGAAATATAAATAGTACATTTTACCACTTACTTCTACTGATACATATTTATAAAAAAGATTTTCTAAATCTTTTTGTCTTTCATTAAATATTTGATCTTTTATTTCTCCACCTCATAAATCATCATAAACAAATTGATGACCATCAAATGATATTAAATGACTAAAATGAGTATTGGATGTTTTAAAAATAAAGGTAAAGTTTTCTACACCTCCTACTAATGCTGGCTGCTTAAATGCAATTCAATTAACTAAAAACAAAATCGCCAACATTACTAAACATGAAATAATAATTGATTGCATTAATTTTCATGATAATTTTGCTAATATTCATAACGCACCAACTATGAATATTAAAATAATTTTTTCAAAAAATCCTGTTGGTAAAAAAACAATTACAATTAAAAGGATTGTTCAAATTAATTTTAATGATGGATTTAAATTGTGAATGAAAGAGTTTTTATTAGTAGATGTTGAAAAACTAAGCATTATTCTTTTCCCCTTTCACTATATATTTGATAAATATATTGAGCTAATTGCTCTTGAGTTCTAGGTTTTAATTCATAAAGTTTTTCATATGTTTTATCTTTTGATATTAATTTCTCAATAATTTTAATAATAAACGGTTGATCTAAACTATTTTCTTTAATTAATTTTTTATTACGAAAAATTTTATATGGTTCATCGAATGCTACTACTTTTTTGTTCCCTAAAACAATTACATTATCAGCAATTTCTAATACATGATTCATCATGTGACTAATAACAAATACTGTGTGCCCTTTATTTTTTAAATCTAAAATAATATTTAAAATTTCCTTTTCACCTGTTGGATCTAATCCGGCTGTTGGTTCATCAAAAATAATAATTTTTGACTCAATAGCTAAAATGCCAGCTAAAGCAACTCTTCTTTTTTGCCCACCTGATAAATTAAATGGTGAACGATCCAAAAAAGAATCATCTAATCCTAACATATTTAAATATTTTTTAGCTCTTCTTTTAGCTTCTTCTTTGCTTACACCTAAATTTATTGGTCCAAACATAATATCAGCTTGAATGGTGTCTTTAAATAATTGATATTCAGGAAATTGAAATACCAAACCAACATCTTTTCTTAACTCTTTAATTTTTTTAATTTTTTTATTTTTACCTAAAATAAAATGTTTATCTAGAATGTTAATATCACCATAACGAGATTTTAATAAACCATTAAAATGAGTTACCAATGTTGTTTTTCCTGTTCCAGAATTACCAATAATAAAATGAATTTTATTTTTTTCAAATGAATAGTTCATTTCATCTAATAAAATTTGTTCATTTTTTGTTTTGTAATTAAAAACAATTTTAAATTTATCTAATTGAATAGCTATATTATTTTTCATAAATCTGATTTAATAAATTATTTAGATCTAATGTAGGTTTAAATTTTTCATCTTTTTTAGAAAGTAGTAGTGATAAATTTAAAACGATAGGAATATCTAGTTTAATGTTTTCAAGGAATTCTTTATTTTCAAAAATTTCATTTGGTTTACCAATTCTTAATACTTCACCTTTATTCATGATAATAACTTTATCTGCATTAACAACTTCTTCCATATCATGAGTAATAGAAATAATTGTTTTATGATATTTATTTTTTAATATTAGCATTAATTCTTTTAATTCACGTTTACCTTTTGGATCAAGCATTGATGTTGATTCATCAAAAATAATAATTTTTGAATTTAAAGCTAAAACAGAAGCAATTGCTACTCTTTGTTTTTGTCCACCTGATAATTTAACTGCTTCTTTATCTAATAAATCTGTAATATTAACTACATCAGCAACTTGTTTAATTATTGGTCACATTAATGAAGGATTAACTTTTCTGTTTTCTAACCCAAAGGCAATATCATCTTCTGCTGTTAATCCAATAAATTGATTATCAGGATTTTGAAAAACAATTCCAATATTGTCTCTTAAATATTTAATATTTATTTTAGTGATCTCTTGTTCAAATAATTTAATTGTTCCACTAATTGGCTTTAATAGACCAGTTAATACTTTTGAAATAGTTGATTTTCCTGAACCATTATGACCAATAATACAAACATATTCATTTTCCATTATTGAAAATGAAACATCTTTTAAATTTAAAAAGTCATTATTGTAAGAAAAGTTAATATGAGATAATTCTATAACTTTTTTACCAACTTTATCATTCATAAATTATATTATATATAAATAATTTATGGAAATAAAAAAACTCATTATTTCAATGAGTTTTTGTTTTTTACATGGTGGGAGTAAATGGATTCGAACCATCGACCTCACCCTTATCAGGGGTGTGCTCTAACCAACTGAGCTATACTCCCACAAAAAGAAGAAACTAACGTTTTGTAAATTGTGGACTTCTTCTTGCACCGTATTTCCCGTATTTCTTTCTTTCTTTAACACGAGAATCACGAGTCATCATTTTTTTCTTTTTAAGAGATGACTTAAATTCAGCATTCGCACTTACTAGTGCTCTACTAATTCCTAATCTAATTGCACCTGCTTGTCCATTAAAGCCACCACCAGATACTTTTACTTGAATATCATAACTTGATTTAGTATTAGTAATATCTAATGGTTGTTCCATATCTTGAATTACTAAAGCGTTTGGAAAATATTCTTTAGGACTAACTCCGTTAACGGTAATTTTTCCTGTTCCTGGAGTTAAAATAACTTTTGCAACAGATGTTTTTCTTCTTCCTAATCCTTTATATACTGCTTGTTCCATAATTATTTAATATTATATTTAATTGGTTTTTGTGCTGCAAAATCTGGTCCATTATCAGCAAAAACTTTTAATTTAGTTAATAATTGACGTGATAAACGATTTTTAGGTAACATTCCTTTTACTGCAGTTAACACTAATTCATCAGAGTATTTTTCTAACATTTCTCTTCCAGATCTTGTTCTTAAACCACCAATGTATTGTGAGTGTGTGTATCAATTTTCTTTATCTTTTTTATTACCAGATAAAACAATTTTTGATGCATTTCTAACAATTAAATAATCACCACAATCAATATTAGGAGTGAATGTTGGTTTGTTTTTACCACGTAAAATATTTGCTGCTTCAACCGCTAATTTACCTAAAATTAAGCCTGAAGCATCAATTTCATATCACTTTTTTTCTTGATTATTTTTTAACATTGTTGTCTTTTGCATATTTATGTCTTAATGTTAATTATATAGATTATATATTATAATTTATTGTTTTTTATCATTATTTTCTTTTTGTGCTAAAAAACCTGTTCCAGCAGGAATTAAATTTCCTAACATTACGTTTTCTTTTAAGCCAAATAATTTATCTTTTTGACTTTTAATAGCAGCTTCAATTAAAATTTGTTTTGTATTTTGGAATGAAGCGGCAGATAAGAATGAATCAACTTTTGATGGAATAGCTTCTAGACCATAAATTACATTAACACCAACAATTGGAGTTTGTTTTTTGTTAATTAATTCAATGTTAGTTTGTGTGAATGTATTAACATCAATAATTTGACCCATAAAGAATTTAGAATTTCCTGAGTTAAGTACTTTAATTTTATTAGTCATTTGACGAATAATTAATTCAATATATTTATCTGAAATTTCAATACCTTGAATACGATAAACTTTTTGAATTTCTTTAATCATGTATTGACGAACTACATCAATACCAGCAACATCAAGTAAATCTTGAATATTGATTGAACCTTCAGTTATTTTATCACCAGGAGCAAGTTCAGATCCTTCCTTAACACGTAAAATTGAGTTAAATGATGCATTGTAAATAATTTCTTCTTCAATGAATTTGTTTTTAACAACAATTTCATATCCATCATTTGTATTAACAATAGATTTAACTTTACCGTAGATTTGAGAAATAATTGCACTTTCTCATTCTTTTGGCGGAATAACTGAGAAAATTTGTTTTAATCTTTCAAAACCTTGAGTAATGTTAGCTTCACCTGCAGCACCACCAGTATGGAAAGTACGCATTGTTAACTGAGTACCAGGTTCACCAATAGATTGAGCAGCTACAACACCAATGGCAGTTCCTAATTCAACAGTTTTATTAGTTGTTAAATCGTTACCAAAACATTTTTGACATACACCATGTTCACATTCACAATGTAATACTGAACGAACTTCTACTTGTTTAATACCAAGTAACTCAATTTTTTCTGCCATTGAGTTAGTAATAATATCTCCTTTTTTAACAAGTACTTCTTTATTTTTTGGATTAATAATGTCTTTGAATGCAAATCTGTTTGCTATTCTTGAACTTAATGATTCAATCACTGTGTTTGTTTTTATATCTCTAATTTCTTCTACTAACAATCCTTTAGTAGCACCACAATCTTCTTTAGTAATAGTGATTTCTTGAGCAGCATCAACTAGTTTACGAGTCATGTAACCAGATTTAGATGTTTTCATCGCTGTATCTGCCATACCTTTACGAGCACCGTATGAAGAATTGAAATATTCCATAACCGTTAAACCTTCAGTAAATGAGTGTTTAATTGGAACTTCAATTGTATCACGAATGACATGGAATTTATTTTTTTGATCATAGTTAAATGATTTTGACATTAACCCTCTCATACCTAATAATTGGGTAAATTGTGATACATTACCACGAGCACCTGAATGAGCCATAATAACAACAGGGTTATTACTGTTTTTTGGATCATTCATAATTTGTTCTATATCTGAAGTAACTTGATCTTTTACTTTACTTCATAATGAGATTGTTTTTTTGTATCTTTCATCATCTGTTAATAAACCTTTTTGGAATTGTCTATTTAATTTATTAACTTGTTCATCAGCTGGAATAAAGTATTTTTCTTTTAATGAATATGAAGGTAAATCAAATGCTGAAATTGTTGAAACAGCAATTGTTGAGAAATTAAAGCCTTGATCTTTAACCTTATCCATTGTTTCTGAAACAACATTAACTGGATAATTATTATGTAAATATACAATGTTTTTTTGCAATGTTTTTTTAGTAAATGCTTCTTTTGTTTTTCATTCTTTAATAATTTTATGAATGTCATCTGTGTAATCAAAAATATCATTAGCAACAGACTCACCCATACCTGCTACTGAGTTAACATATGGAGCATCTTTTGGAAAAGCAGTATTTAAAATAATCTTACCTATTGTAGTAATTAAAATACCATCCTTAGGAAATAGTTTATCTTTAAATGCTTTTGTATTAATACCAACAATTGCATGAATATAAACTGCTTTTTGGTTATATGCAGAATATACTTCATCAATTGAATTAAATATTACACCTTCACCTAAACAACCTTTTTCTTCTTGTGATAAATAGTAGCATCCTAAAATCATGTCTTGTGTAGGAACAATAATAGGTTTACCGTCTTTTGGTCCTAAGATATGTTTAGAAGCTAATAAAATTTCACGAGCTTCTTTTACTGCTTCATCTGATAAAGGTAAATGAACAGCCATTTGGTCACCATCGAAGTCAGCATTAAATGCTGTTGTTACTAACGGATGTAATCTAATCGCTTTACCATCAATCATTTTTGGTTCAAATGCTTGAATACCTAAACGGTGAAGTGTAGGAGCACGGTTTAATAATACTGGACGAGATTTAATTACTTTTTGAACTATAGGTCAAATTACATCATTTTGTTTAAAGATCATTTTTTCAGCAGCTTTAATATTAGATGCAATTGGTTTAATATCATTACCATATTCATCATATTTTTTAATTAATTCTCTAATAATGAATGGTTTAAATAATTTTAAAATCATTTCTGAAGGAATTCCCGCTTCATACATTTTAAGTTCAGGTCCAACAACGATTACTGAACGTCCTGAATAGTCAACACGTTTTCCTAATAAGTTTTGTCTGAATAAACCTTGCTTACCTTTTAAGTGTTCAGTTAATGATTTTAATGGACGTTTATCTTTTGATGTTAAATGTTTATTTCTTGTTGCGTTGTCAAATAAGCTATCAACTGCTTCTTGTAACATTCTTTTTTCATTATTAACAATGATTGAAGGAGCGTTTAAAGCCATGATCTTTTTTAAACGATCATTTCTAATGATGATTTTACGATAAAAATTGTTAATATCACTAGTAGTAAATTTACCACCATCTAATTGAACAATTGGTCTAGTATCAGGAGGAGTTACTGGAATAACTTTTAAGATCATTCATTCTGGTTTGTTGTTTGATTCTTCAAATCATCTTAAAATTTCAAGACGGTGCATTAATTTTTTAAATCTTGGGTTTGATGAATCATATTTTTTAATTTCATTATTAGCAATTTTAATTTCTTTTTTAATGTCAATTTCTTTTAATAATTCTAAAATTGCTTCTGCTCCAATACCTATTTTAATATTTAATTTTTTGCTAATGAATGAGAATAGTTCATCAATTGAGAATGGAAGTGATGAATCTTTTAAACGATCATAATATTCAGAAGCTCTTAAGTAATCACTTGAATCTTTTTTAGTCTTTGATTTAATAATGCTTAATAATTGACGTAGTTTACCACGATATGTTTTGTTTGATTTTTGATCAATAATATCAATAATTTCTTTTTTAGCTAATATATCTTGTTGATCACCTGCATCTAATACAATGTAGTTAACAAAATAAACTACTTCTTCTAATTTATGATGTTGAATATCTAATAAAGTAGATATTTTTGAAGAGTTAGCTGATTGCTTAGCAAATCAAATATGAGCAATTGGAGTTGCAAGTTCAATATGACCCATTCTTTCTCTACGAACAATAGATTCAATAATTTCTACCCCACACTTTTCACAAACTTTACCACGGTATTTTACTTTTTTATATTTACCACAAGCACATTCATAATCTTTAGTAGGACCAAAGATTACTTCATCGAATAAACCACCTAATTCTGGTTTTAATGTTTTGTAGTTAATTGTTTCTGATTTTGTTACTTCACCATAAGATCATGAACGAATTGTTTCTGGTGATGCTAATCCTAATTGTAATGCTTTAATATTTTTATTTCTTGTCATAATTCCTCCTTCTTTTCTTATCAACTAATTAAAAGTTTGACTCCATATCATTTCTTTCATAATCTGTTGTTTCAACAGATATTTCTCTATCTGAATCTGTTGAATCTGATAATTCAGAATCATCAATTACAGATGTGTATGAATTAATATCTTGAATTGTATTATCATCTTTATATACATTAATTTGTAAACACAATCCTTGTAATTGTTTTGTTAATAATTTAAATGTTTCAGGTAATGATGGTGTTGGGAAAGCTTTATTTTTAATAATTGACGAATATGTTAAGTTTCTTCCTTTAACATCATCTGATTTAATTGTTAAAAGTTCTTGCAAGTTGTAAGCTGCACCATATGCTTCCATAGCTCAAACTTCCATTTCCCCAAATCTTTGTCCACCGTTTTGTGATTTTCCACCAAGTGGTTGTTGAGTAATTTTTGAATATGGACCAATAGTTCTTGCGTGAATTTTATCATCAACCATGTGGTCAAGTTTCATCATGTACATTACACCAACTGTTGTTTTACCATCAAATGGTTCACCTGTACGTCCATCATATAATTGAATTTTTCCACCTGTTGCTTTAGCGTCCATTTCTGCTTCAGCAAATGCGTCTGAAATATCATTTAAATCAGCGCCTGAGAATACTGGAGTAGCTGCTTTATAGTTTAAGTCTTCAAAATTTAAACCAACGGTTTTTAAGATACTTAACATTTTAATATTGTTAATTTGTTTTTTTGCTTCTTCATATGTCTTAATTTTATTTTTAGAACAATATGATTTAATTTCTTTAATTAATCTTGAAGCGTTTTCTTTATTTAAACCAAATTCTGAAACAAATTTAGCAACAGAAGTACCTTCTAAAGCATATTCTAATGCTTTAAATATTGCAATTTGTCTTAAAGCATATCCTAAATGAATTTCAAAAATTTGACCAATATTCATACGGCTTGGTACCCCTAATGGGTTTAATAAAATATCAACCGGTGTACCATCAGCTAAATATGGCATATCTTCTACTGGAACAACAATTGAAACAATACCTTTATTTCCGTGACGTCCAGACATTTTATCACCAATTTGTAATTTTCTTTTTTGAGCAATATATACTTTAATAATTTCAATTGCATCATCATCATCTAATAAGTCATTATTGAAAATTGAGAATCTTTCAACTTTAGCAACAATACCTTCTCCACCATGTGGAACACGTAGAGATGAATCACGATAATTTTTTGTTTTATTTCCAAAAATTGCATTTAATAATTTTTCTTCTGGAGAATAATCTGTTTGTCCTTTTGGAGAAATTTTACCAACTAAAACATCACCTTCTTTTACTTCAGCACCTACAGCAATAATACCGTTTTCATCTAAATAACGTTTAGATTCATCGGAAGAGTTAGGAATATCTCTTGTAATTTCTTCATCACCATTTTTAGTTCTTAAACATTTAATAACGTGTTCTTCGATAGCAATTGATGTATATACATCATCTTTTACTAATCTTTCAGAAATAATAATCGCATCTTCAAAGTTATATCCATGTCATGTCATGAAGGCAACTAATGGGTTTCTTCCTAAGGCTAATTCACCATTATGCATTGCAGGACCATCAGTTAATGTTTGACCTTTAGCAATTTTTTGTCCGACTTCAACAATCGGTCTTTCATTAATACATGTATCTTGATTTGATTTACGATATTTAATTAATTGATAGTTTTTCTTTCCATCTTTTGTTTCTACAGTAATTTGTTTTCCATCCACATAACTTACTGTTCCAGCTTCTTCAGCACAGATAGTTAATCCTGAATCATGAGCAATTTTATATTCACTACCAGTACCTACAATTGGAGCGTATGGCTTTAACAAAGGAACTGCTTGACGTTGCATGTTTGCACCCATCAATGCTCTAGTTGTATCATCATGTTCCAAGAATGGAATAGCTCCTGTAGCAACAGATACAATTTGTCTTGGAGAAATATCAATAAAATCAATTTTTTCAGGAGTTACTAATTCTTGATTAGAACGATATCTACACATTACCTTTTCATCTGTAATTTTGAAGTTTTTATCATAATTTACATTTGATTGAGCAATGATGTATTCGTTTTCTTGAATTGGTGATAATCAGTATACTTCATCTTTTTTAATCACACCTTTAACAACTTTGAAACAAGGAGTAGTTAAGAAACCGTTTTCATCTATCTTAGTGAAAGCAGCTAAAGACATAATTAAACCAATGTTCATACCTTCAGGAGTTTCAATTGGACAAATTCTTCCATAATGTGAATAGTGAACGTCACGAATATTTAAGTTTGGGTCATCACGTGAAATACCACCATCACCCATCGCAGAAATACGTCTTTTATTTGTTAATTCTGAAAGTGGGTTTTGTTGGTCAACGAATTGTGTTAATTGATAAGTATTGAAGAAAGTTTTGATTACTAATTGTAGTGATTTAGTATTAACTAAAGACTTAACTGTCAATTTAGAATTAATTTTTGCTTGTTCTTCTTCATTAGCAGTAGCAATATAAACAGAACCTAATTTTTCTTTTGTTTGTCTTTCTACTGAAGCCATTCCTGCTTGTAATTTAGATTTTAATTGTTCATGAATTAAACGTAATCTCTTATTACCTAAATGATCAATATCATCATAAGTACCAATATCATGATTTAGATTTAATACATATGAAACTGCAGCAATAATATCAACGATTGTTAGAGATAAATGGTTGTTTGTAGTTCTTAAACCGATAATTTGAGTTACAGTGCCTTGTGAAGTGTTATTTGTATAAACTGAAATTGATTCGAAAGATAAATCTTGTTTTTTAAGTGTCGGAACTAAAGAAGATAAGCTAACATTATCTATAACATTTGATAAATTGTTTTCAGATAAGTGTTTTTTCAATATATCAAGTTCATTTTTTAAGATTAAAGTATCTTTTTTAAGAACTACTTTTTTGTTTTTATCCAAAATGTCTTCTGCTAAAACTCTTTGATAAAGTCTTTCAGAAATTCTAAATTTGTAATTCGTCTTATATCTACCAGCTGATGACAAATCATATTGTCTAGGTGACATAAAATGATTTAATAAAATTTCTTGATAACTTATTTTATTTTTTTCTGAATATCCATATTGTTCAATGCTTCTAGTTGAAATTGATAATGTGTTAATAATATCTTTAGCAGATTTTTCAATAATGATAGCATCTAATAAATTTTTTGCTTTTTCTTCAACCTTTTGATATTTTTCTTGTGCATCCTCTACTTGTTTTTTAGTAACTTTACCAATTCCTGATTGGAATTTTTCTAATAAATCTTCATAAACAGATTTTGTTTTGTTTAAGTTAACTAATAATTCTTCATAAGCAACAATTGAAGTTTTTAGTTTGATATCAATTGGAGAACCTGATGAAATAATTTTTTCAATTGACATTCCATCACGATAAAACTTACGATAATTTAATAATTCAAATTCATCTAAAATGTTTGAACGATTATAATTTTCACGGAATAAAGAGTTAATAATGTAAACATTATCTTTAAAAATTCTTAAAATTTCTTCTTGTGATAAACCAAAAGCTTTTAATACCTCAGTAACATAAAAGACAGAAACATTATCACCTTGTGAGTTTCGAATAATCATTTTAATTGTTTCTTCACCATCATCAAAAACAATGTTAAATAAATTTCCACGGTATGGTAAGAATTCACAAATAAATCCTTCTGATACAACTTTTTTAGTATTTAATTTAATTTTCGATTTAGATAAAATGTATGGTCCAGGACTACGAACAATTTGAGAAACAACAATTTTTTCAATACCATTGATTATGAATGTTCCTTTTTTTGTCATTAAAGGAATATTTGCAAAGAAAACTCCATCTAATCCTTTTTTCTTAGTTTTCTTAACTCTTTTAATTTCTCCTGTTTCGTTGTTAACTAAAGATAAATCAACATATAAACTTGCTTCATATGTTTTTCCTTTTGATCTAGCTTCTTCTTCAGTTCTTGATGGTTTGTCTAATTTTAAACCATTGTAAATGATTGTGTACTTATCATTTTTTGGATGTTGAATTGGAAAGAATGTGCTAACTACTTTTTCCAAATCTTCTTTTAAAAATTTTTCGTAACTTTTAATTTGAAGGTCTAATAAATTTGGTTCTTCAAATTTGATTTCATATTTTGAATAATCCCTTCTAGATGAAATAGGGGAATATTCAGTTGTTACAAATTTTTCTACTTTTTTGCTCATGGTATCCTTCGTGATTATTAATAAATATATATATAATATATTATTTTTTTGCTTTTGTCAATAATTTTTTTATTTTTTATTTTGTAATTTTTTTATTTTTAATTTATAATATTATGTAAGTTGGCCACATAGCTCAGCGGTAGAGCAACCGGCTGTTAACCGGTTGGTCGCAAGTTCGATCCTTGCTGTGGCCGCCATTATGGCCCGTTGGTGAAGTGACTTAACACACACGCCTTTCACGCGTGCATTCATGGGTTTGAATCCCGTACGGGTCACCAATTTGGAGTGTTAGCTCAGCTGGGAGAGCATATGCCTTACAAGCATAGGGTCGGGGGTTCGAGCCCCTCACACTCCACCATGATAAAAAAATTAAAAGAAAAATCACATAGCTGATTTTTTTCTTGTTATATATGGCAAAAAAACAACAATTATTAGCAAAAAAATATTCAAATGATTTTCATCAAATGTTTGCAATTTTAAAAATAATTAATGCTGACTTTTGAAAAAATTTTTCTGGTCCATTTTTTACCTTTTGCTTTCCACTAATTTTTATTTGCATTTTAGGTTGAGTATTAGGTTATTTTTTTATGCTTTGTGGAGCAATGCAAATAGGAATTGTTGCTGTTTCATTATCATCTATGCCCCAAGCTATTTTTGATTTTAAACAATCAAGTTTGATGAAAAGATTTGGTATTTTATCAATTGGACAATTTAAAGTTTTATTTGTTATGGCATTATATTACTTTATCATAATGTGAGTATCGTTTTTTTGAAGTTTATTGATGTCATTGTTAATTTTTTGTGTTTATTGAAATAAAGTTCCTGGCTGAGTTAGCAGTTCTTTTCCAATGATTAATATTGATACAATGAAGCAGCTTTTACAAAATATCTCGTGAGCAGAATTCTTATATTCCACTTTTATTGTTTCAATAACTGGAATTAGTTGTGGTTTATTATTAGTTTCATTAGCAAAAACTAGTATTTTTATTCAATCATTTGGAATTATTTTAATGATTACATCTTTATTTCTTAGTGGTCAATTTTTCCCTATTTATATGGTTAAAAATGTAAAATTTATGTGATGAGTTGGTTATTTTGTTTCACCATTTAAGTGCTCAATAGGAACATGTATAGAGTCATGATATGGATCACAAGGTGTATTTAATGTAACTGGCTCACATATCTTTAATTTTAATAAAGACTATGTAATGCAATGTCTAATTCCAATAGGTGGTTCAAAGTTTGGTGAGGAAATTAATATTTTTAACAAATCTGAAAAAATTGTTAATATCATTATTCCTTTTGTTTGAATAATTTTATTAAACGTCATTACATCATTCAAATTCCGTTGATCTGTTAGATAATTATGAAAAAATTAATTGAAGTAAGAAACTTAGTAAAAACATTTAATAATAAAAAAATCCAAGCATTAAAAGGTATAAATTTGGATATTTATGATAATCAAAATATAGCTTTAATAGGTTCTAATGGAGCTGGCAAAACAACTTTTGTAGAAATTCTTGTTGGGTTAAATAAATATGATTCAGGATCAATTAAATACTATATTAATAAAAAAGATATCGGCATTCAGTTTCAAGATTCTATTTATCCTCAAGGTGTAAGTGTTAAAAACGTCGTTGAATTTATGATTAATGCTTATAACATTAAATTTAAAGATAATGAACTAGATAAAATTTTAACAATGTTTGGAATTAAATCTTTTTATAAGAGAAGAGCTAAATCTTTATCTGGTGGACAACAACAAAGACTAAATGTTTTACTTTCATTATTACATAAACCAAAAATTTTAATTCTTGATGAATTGTCAACTGGCTTAGATATTAATATTAGAACTCAAATTAGAAACTTTATCAAAGAATATGCAAAAAAGAATAAAATGAACATTATTCTAATTTCGCATGATATGAATGATATCATTAATTTAGTTGATAAAGTTTATATTATTAAAAAAGGTGTTATTTCTAAAACAATAGATTTAAGAAAAGATAAAAAAATAAATATTAATAATTTAGAAGAAATGATTAAAAAATATATTTAATTGTTATCAAAATCTAAGATTTCAATTTTATTATTTTTTAATGATTTTTGAACATCAATTATTCTTTGGTTTTTAGATCCTCGAAATTTAATTTTTGGGTCTTGTAAATTTTCATCAAATTTGCCGTCAACAATAACATCAATATTTTCTAACATAGTTTTGATGTTAGAATCTTTTTTTGATAATTCTAATAATTGATCAAAAGTATAACCTGTATAACATCAAATATTCATTGGGATTTTTTTTATTTCTGTAGCCATGTAAGCAAATTTGTTTTGTTGTTGAAATGGTTCTCCACCACTAAAAGTTACTCCATCTAAATATGTTTCTTCTTTCAATTGATCAATCAATTCATCCATCTCAAATATTTGCCCACCTTCAAATGGTCAAGTTTCTTTATTAAAACATGCAGGACAATGATGAGTACAACCTTGTGAGAAAAAAACTTTTCTCATACCTTTTCCATTAACCAATGATTGTTGAGCAATACCTGCTAAACGAATTTGACTAGATAAATTATTTTTTGTTTTTTTCATCATATGAGATTTGCATTCTTTGTGCACAATCACAACAATATCTTATATGGAAGTTTGTAGCTACATAATTAATGTTTGTATTTTCATAAGCTCAACGAATAATTTTTTCCACTTGTTCTCCTGATGGATAATCATCAAATTCAATATATGAAATATGCCCACCATTACATAGCTTATGATAAGGTGCTTCAATTTTAATTTTTTCAGCATATGAAATTGGATAATCTACTGGAACGTGGAAAGAATTAGTATAAAATGCTTTATCATTTACTCATGGAATAGGACCAAACATTTCTAAATCTTGTTTAATAAACTTACCGCTCAATCCTTCTGCCGGAGTTGCATAACAACTAAAGTTTAATTTTCTTTTTTGTGTTATTTCATCACATCTATTTCTAATATGTGTAACAATTTTTAATCCTAATTCTTGAGCTTCTTTAGATTCACCATGGTGTTTACCAATTAATGTTTTTAATGTTTCAGCTAAACCAATAAATCCTATACCAAAAGTACCATTTTTCATTACCGGTTCAATACTATCTTGTGGACCAAGACCTTCTGAACCCATCATTAATCCTTGTCCAATAACAAATGGTAAGTCTTTAACTTTCAATTTCTTCAATACTTCATATCGATGCATTAATTGTTCTTCTACTAAAGCAATTTTTTCATCTAATGATTTAAAGAATTTGTCAATATCACCATTTGCTAAAATTCCTAAACGAACTAAATTGATTGTTCCTGGAGCATTATTTCCTCTTCCTTCTACTCCTGGTTTGCCATTAACGTTTGAAAATAAATATGTACGACATCCCATTGTTGCTGGAATAACTCCTGTTGATGTGTAATATTCATAATTAAAATCAGCATCAATGTTCATAAATGTAGGGTTCATTCTTGCTGCAGCTACTTCACAAGCAATTTGGAATAAATAATAATATGGATCTCCTGGATCACGGTTAATACCTTTTTTAACTCTAAAAATAATGTTTGGAAAAATTGGTTGTTCTCCTAATCCTAATCCTTTATGATATTCTTCTAAAAATGCTTGGCAGATCATTGCCGCTTCAGGAGAATTAACTAAACCTAAGTTAATAGAACTAAATGGAACTTGTGAACCAGCTCTTGAATGCATTGTATTTAAGTTATAAACTACCGCTTGCATTGCTTGTCTGATTCTTTTAAATAGTTTTTTATTAACCATTTTATCAAATTCTTCACCATGAGGAATTTTTAATTCATCAAATTCTTTAATAATTTCATTTTTTGTTGAAATAACAAAAGGAGCTAAATCATTGTCAAAGTTTGGATGTGATTGACCACCAAACATATCATTTTGTGTTGCTTGAAGAATAATACATAATAATTCAGCAGCAACTTCAATTCTTTTTGGAGGCAAAATAGTTCCATATCCTGTATTAAAACCACGATGTAATAGCTTGCTTGTAGGGATATGTAAACAATTAATAGTTAGGTTGTATGAATCTAAGTCATGAATATAAATATCACCTACTTCATGAGCTTTAGCAATATGTTTAGGTAATAGAGATAATAGTATAAATCATTTATTAGCTTCAGAAGCAATTCTTAATAATTTTGCAGAAAAGTTGTTTCCAACATTAGCATTATCACGATCTGTTTCAACAGCAATTTTTCTAATTGTACTAATGATATCTAATTTTAATTCTCTTTGTTTTGTTCTTTCGTAACGATAAGAGTTGTATGCATTAGCTAAATCTTTATATCCGCATTCTCTAATAGCGGCAACTACAAGATCTTGAATTTCTTCTACTGAAACTACTTCTCCTAATTCATCAATTTTTTTTAAAACATTTTCTTTTATTTTGATGATATCTGAATAAACAATATTACTTCTTGTTGCTTCAATTGCTTTAATAATGGCTTTTTCAATTCTTTTTTGATCAAAAGGTACTTTTCGATCATCTCTTTTTAACACATATTTCATAACAAATTAAATTATATTTAATATTTCTAAATTATTTATCTTAATGCTCTAAATTATATTTCTTTGAATTGATCTTATTTAATAATTTATTTAAATTATTGTCATTTAAATAAATTAAGATAGTTTGAACTGCATAATTTATTGCTGAATTTACTATGTTTTTTTGATTAAAATCAAATTTTGATAAAACATAATTTGTAATAGAAAAATTTTTGTTTTGAGGTCTACCAATTCCTATTTTTAAACGTTTAAATTGGTCTGATGATAAACGATTGATAATTGA
This sequence comes from uncultured Mycoplasmataceae bacterium, assembly GCA_949282725.1. GTDB lineage: Bacteria > Bacillota_I > Bacilli_A > Mycoplasmatales > Mycoplasmoidaceae > Malacoplasma_A. The sequence continues at coordinate 69,485 of CASDPP010000001.1, read as the reverse complement.
TTTTAATCCATTTTGTCCACCAGATGATCCTTGCAGTTTAAATTTTAATGAACCTATTGGTGTATCGAGATCATCACAAACAACTATCAAATCATCAATTGTTATTTTATAAAAATTCATGAATGGTTGAATAAAATCTCCACTTAAATTCATAAGTGTATATGGTTTAGCAAAAAATACTTTTTCGTTATTGATTTCACAAACTATATATTTACCATTTGTAAAATCTTTTCAAGAATCTAAGTTTAGTTTTTTAGTAATTGCATCTATAAAATCAAAACCAACATTATGTTTTGTTCCTTCATACTCTTTTGGTCAATTCCCTAAACCAACAATTAATTTTGACATATATTGTTATTATATATAATATAATATTATTCTTATGAAAATTAAAAAAGCTATAATTCCTGCTGCTGGATTTGGTACTAGATTTTTACCAGCTACTAAATCGTGCGCGAAAGAAATGTTACCAATAGTTAATATTCCAACAATTCAACATATTGTTGAAGAAGCTGTTAATTCAGGAATTGAAGAAATTTTAATTATTGTATCTAATTCAAAAAATTCAATCATTGACCATTTCGATCGTTCTAGAGAATTAGAAGCTTATTTATTAGATAGAAATAAAAAAGAATATTATGATTTAGTACATAAAATATCAAATTTAGCTAAGATCTATTTTATTAGACAAAAAGAACCAAAAGGTTTAGGTGATGCAGTTATGTGTGGACGATCATTTATTCAAAAAAATGAACCATTTGCTGTTTTATTAGGAGATGATGTTATTTTTAACAATCCTAAAAAACCATTAGCATTAAAACAATGTATTGATGTTTATGAAAAAACTAAAAAGAATGTTTTAGGAGTCCAAGAAGTTGAACATAAAAATGTATCAAAATATGGAATTATTAAACCACAAATTAAAAATGGAATTATTAATGTAAAAACAATAATCGAAAAACCAAGTAAAGAAAAAGCACCTTCCAATTATGCTGTATTAGGTAGATATATTTTAACACCAGATATCTTTAAGGCATTAGAAAAAACAAAAATTGACAGATCTAAAGAATTACAATTAACTGATGCAATTGAAAAATTAACAAAACTAAATAAAGTTGTAGCATGTAATTTTGTTGGTAAAAGATATGATATTGGTTCTAAAGAAGGATTTGTTAAAGCAACGATTGATCAAGCATTAAAAGATCCTGAAATATCTCTAGCAATTAAAAATCATATTTCATCAATAATAAAAAAATAAAAGTTTAGCTTTTGCTAAACTTTTTTAAATGAATTATCGATATAAGCTATAATGTTTTTTGCTTTTAGATGTAAATGAGTTGCAAAGTCTTTTGCTAATTTACGATAATTACTTTTTGCTTCTTTTAATGAGTTAACTAATTTAGTTTGAATTGCATAGTTAATACCAAATTTTCTAATTAATGATTCTTGATCAGTAAATACTAAAATTGTAGCTGCTGGTCTGATGTTAGAAACGGCTTTAATCACTGATTCGTCGTTTGTAAATAAGGCAACAAATTCATATGGGAAATTAGGAATAATTTCTGAACCTGATGGCATTGTTTTAGAAGCAATTTTTTTAGCTATTTTTCTTGCAGATAAAGGTAATTTAACTCTTGAAAAGTAATATGAATATGCTCTTTTATAATCAAATAAAATTTCTGATTTAATATCAATTTTTCTCATTGTTGATACAGCTATTACTGGGAATTGACCTTTAGCTGATTCACCTGATAACATTGTTGCATCAGTTCCTCTTTCAACAGCAAAAAATACATCAGTAACTTCTGCTCTAGTAGGTTGAATATTTTTTTCTAATGAGTCTAACATTTGTGTTGCTACAATTACAGGCTTAGCAACAAAACGACATTTTTTAATAATATATTTTTCTCAATATGGTACATCATAGTAAGGTATTTCTAAAGCTAAATCACCACGAGCTACCATGATACCATCTGATTCAGCAATAATTTCATCAATATTTTTAATTGCGTGAGTAGATTCAATTTTTGAAATAATTTGAATTTTGTTATTGTTGTGTTTTTTTAAAATTTGACGAATTTCTTGAACGTTTTTCTTGTTATTAACAAATGATGCAGCAATATAATCTAAATCATTTTCAATAGCAAATTTAATATCGTTTCGATCTTTTTCAGATAAGAATGGAATTGTATATTCTGTGTTAGGAAGATTGATTCTTCTTTTTTCAGAAATAACGTGTTTATTTAAAGCTTTAGTAGTAATAATTCCTGCTGCTTTATCATTTGAAATTACTTTTAATTGCAATTTACCATCATCTATTAAAATAATTCCTCCAACATTTACATCATTTGCCATGTTATATGTTCCAGTTGAATCAGTCACGAAGAATTGTTTGCTTGTACCAATTATTGCTTTTTTAGTATAAATTTTAATTTGTGAATCTTTTTCAATTTCCACAAATTCAGTTTTCATTTTACCAACTCTGATTTCTGGTCCTTTAGTGTCTAACATTATTGAAATGTTAATACCTAATTTTTTTGCTACTTCACGAGCAATTTTAATTCTTACTAATTGTTCATCATATGAACCATGAGAAAAATTTAATCTAACACAGTTAACGCCAGATTTAAAAATTTCTTCCATTGTTTCATATGCTTTTTTTCTTAAAGCAATGTTTTTCTTATCATTTAACATTTTAAAGTCTCAGATTTTTTGTGTAATTGCTGGACCTAATGTTGCGACTATTTTTGTTCTTTTATAATAATTTGTAACCATAAATTCCTCCTAATTAAAATATACTTGTTTTGTGATATTGTGATAATAAATAAGTTTTAGATTTTTTTCTTGGTTTTTGAGTTGCTTTTTTAATATCGATATCAACTATTTCACCAGAAATAATTGATATTACACGATTTAATTTGTTATTCATCATGCATTCAAAAGCTTTTGTTGCCATCAATGATGCATTAACACGGTCTCAAGCGTCAGTGTCACCACCACGTTGTAAATAACCAATAACATTTACTCTACATAAACGACCTGTTTTTTCTTGAATATAATTTGAAATTTCATTTAATGTAGGCAAGCCATCAACTCCATATAATTTTTCAGTAACTAAAAAGATACATGAACGTTTATTATTTTTTTCTGTTTGTTTTATTATTTTAATAAAATCATCTTTTGTGAAAATATTATCTTTAGAAATAATGGCCTCACATTCTGTAGCAATACCAGCAAATAATGCTAAATCACTATAACCTCTTCCCATTACTTCACAAATACAAATACCATTGTGAGATTCAAAAGAATCTCTAATTGCATCAACAGCTTTAACAATTTGGTTTAAACATGTAAAAAAACCAATCGTTTGTTCTGTAGAAGAAATATCATTATCAATAGTTCCAGGTAAACACAATACTTTAATACCAAATTTCGATAAACCATAAGCGCCCATATATGATCCATCACCACCAATAACATATAAAACATCAATTTTATGTTTCTTTAAAATTTTAGCAGCTTGTTCTTTTACTTTTGGATCATAAAAATTTTTAGATCTTGCTGAACCAATAATAATATTTCCACGAGAATTAAAATTTTCTAAAAAATTTAAATTAGCTAATGAGATCTTTTCTTCTAGCAATCCTTTATATCCATCATAAATGATATAAGGAGTGATTTTATTTGCTATTGCATGTTTTACAACAGTAATAACACAATTGTTCATTCCTGGTGAATTACCACCTGATGCTAATATAGCAATTTTTTTAATTTTTGTTTTTGGAGAGGTTTTCGTAGTTTTTTTAGCCATACTTTTAAAATTATAATTTTAAGTTTGTGTATGTATGTTTTTGTTCGTATTTAGCTTTTGAACCTAATTCGTTTTCGATTTCTAATAATCTGTTGTATTTACAAATTCTTTCTGAACGAGACATAGAACCTGTTTTAATTTGTCCTGTTTGCATAGCAACAGCTAAATCAGCAATTGTTGTATCTTCTGTTTCTCCTGAACGATGAGAAACAACTGCACTTCATCCAGCTTTTTGAGCGATTTCAATTGTTTTAATTGTTTCAGTTAAAGAACCAATTTGGTTTAATTTAATTAAAACTGCATTTGTAATTCCTTCTTTAACACCTTTAGCAGTAATTGTAGGGTTAGTACAATAAGTATCATCACCAACAATTTGAACCTTTGATCCAATTCTTTTCATTAATTTTTTAAATCCATCTCAATCATTTTCAGCTAAACCATCTTCAATAGAAATGATTGGGTATTGTCTTGATAAGTTTTCTAAATAATCAATCATTTGATCAGAAGATTTTGTTCCTTCTGATTTTGTTAAAATTCCTGCATCAATTGCTTTTTTGAAAATGTATTTTTTGCTTTCATTATCATATAATTCACTTGAAGCTACATCTAGTGCAATAGCCATATCATTATCAATACCTGGAGTATATCCTGCATCTTGAATAGCTTGTACCATTAAATCTAAAGCTTCTTCGGCATTTTTTAAATTAGGAGCAAATCCTCCTTCATCACCTTTACCTGTAGAATCCTTTCTTACTTTTAAGATTTTTTGTAAAGTATGGAAAACTTCTGAAGACATTCTCATAGCTTCATGGAAATTTTTAGCACCAATTGGTACTAACATAAATTCTTGAAAGTCTATTGTATTATCTGCGTGAGCACCACCGTTAATAACATTTAACATTGGTACAGGTAATTTATAAGTTGATGGGTTTTTACCTAAAATATCTTCTGAAATATAACGATATACTGGTTTTTTAGTTACAGCTGCTGCAGCATGTAAACATGCTAATGAAACAGCTAAGATAGCATTAGCTCCTAGTTTTGTTTTAAAACTAGTTCCATCTAATTTTATCATTTTTTCATCTATTTCTTTTTGTTTAGTAACATCTAAACCAATAATAGCAGGAGCAATAACTTTTTTAATATTTTCTACTGCTTTTAGAACTCCTTTACCATTGTAACGAGATTTATCATTATCTCTTAATTCTAATGCTTCTTTTTCACCTGTAGAAGCACCAGATGGAACCATTGCTTTTCCAATTGATCCATCTTCAGTTTTTACTATACATGCAACTGTCGGCATCCCTCTTGAATCGATCACTTCATAAGGAATAATTTCAACTATTTTACTGCTTTTCATATTTATTAATTAATTCATAATTATTATATACAAAAATATAAAATATTTATATTATTAACATATAATATATAAAAGTTAAGCACTCGTGGCGGAACTGGCAGACGCGTTAGACTTAGGATCTAATACTTTACAGTGTGGGGGTTCAAGTCCCTTCGAGTGCACCATTATAAAAAAAATAATCATTCTTCATGAATGATTTTTTTATTTAATATGGATAACAATAATTGCTATTGTTATATGTTCAAAACGGGATCGATTCACTATTTCCTAAAAACAAATTAGGAATTTGTTCTTGTAAAGAACTAATGTTATTTAAAACATAAAGGTATTGTATAAACGTACTTCTAGCATCAGCAAAAATATCTCATTTATCATTTTGTCCAGTAAAGCAAGATATTTCTCAGTGGTTATCTTGGGCTGCAATGTTTCAACGAGAATTATCACCACCTAAAAAGAAAAATTGATTAAGAGCTAAAAAGACATCAGTATTTTCATCCACTGGACTATGTGTTTGTTTATCTAATATTTTAATTTGATTAGATGTTCTCACTGTTGATCCGTTTGGATATCCTAATAAATATTTATCACTTCAAAAAGGATCTGCTGAATTAGCTAATCGATATTGATTAAAGTAATCATTAATATCTTTAATTTTTACTTTGCAAATAACTGTAGTATTATCAAAAGGGCTTGTTTCATATAAATTACTTGTTGTTACTCCAAAATTAAAATCACTATTTTTCTTTGTTGCATTTAATTGTGATCTAATTCCTCCATCATTAGTCATTGCAATATCAACACCATTAAAACTAGGGTCTGTGACTTGTGTTTTAATGGAAGATAATTCAGGAAAAATATCTATTTTATCTAATATTGATTTTGATAAGACATATCCTAAAGACTCATTCATTAATGAACCGGAAATAGAAAACTGAGCATCTTGAAAATATTCTAAATCAGATTTATAAGGGATTGTAATACAATCTAAAGATTGATTGTAATAGATAGAATCTTTATCTGTGATAAAATTTCCTCTTGTTTGCTGCAAAATAGGTTCTAAGTTTTTTTGTAATTGTTGATATTGTTGATCAATATTTTTTAATTTTTGGTTATGACAATTAGGGAACTGATTAAATGAATAATTTATGTTATTATTGATAACATTCATCTTAATTGAATATTGATTTTTTTCATGATAAATTTTTGTTTGTAGAAATTCATTACCATATTTTCCTGCTTGACCAACTAAAACGTTTTTGTTATCTTTATCTAAAGCATTTTCAACATAACTTAAATGTGTATGAGCACTTAAGCAAGCATCAATGCCAGATAGATTATTGATTAATTTAAAGATGGATGAATCATGATCAATTTCTCCTGTAGATAATTTTGTAGCTCCTTCATGAGCCAAAAGAATTACCACATCTGCATCGTTTCGACATGAATCAATTGCATCTTGAACAATTTGTTGACCATCTTGTTTAGTACCATCATAAAACTTTAAACCTTCTAAATTAATTTTGGAAGATGTTTCTTCTGTTTCAGATGTTGTATATCCTACAAAACCAACTTTAATATTGTTGATATTAACAATAGAATATGGTTTAACTCAATCTACTATTTGATCTGTATTTTCATTAAAAATATTACAAGCTAAAAAAGATTCTAACCCGCCCATTTCTTGAAAAGTATCATGAATATATTCTTGTTGTTTTGATGAATCTAGATAATCTTGTCCCCAATCAAATTCATGATTCCCAACAGATGAAAATTGTGGACTAAATTCTTTTAATAATTGATAAGTTGCATATCCTTTTGGGTTTGATAAATTACTAATTGCTGTTCCTTGAGCATTATCACCATTTAAGATAAAATATGTTGTATTAGTTTTAGCATTTAAAGATGTATCTTCTGTTTGAATTTCCAAATATTTAGACATTAAAGCATCAATTGTGGGTGCTCTGTTTGGATTAGTACCAGATGATGATTGTTCTAATCAACCATGAAAATCATTTAAGCAAATAATATCTGCATATTGCTTAGTCGATTTACAACTACTAAGAAAAGGAATAAAACAAATTGAAAAAATAAAACCTATTAATAAAGTTGAAATTTTTTTAAATATTTTTTTCATGTTATTTCATGTATTTATTAATAATCTGCATTGCTGATTTTAGCTCTTCTTTTGTTGGGACATGAGTTTTGTTTTTTAATGGATATTTGCGACCTAATGTTTCATATTTTTCTAAACCAAATTCATGATATGGTAATAGTTCAAATCGACTCATATATTTTTTGTTTTTAAGAAATTTGCCTAAGTCTTCTAAATCTTTTTTATCATCGGTGTAGTTAGGTAAATATACTTGACGAACTCAATATTTTTGTTTATTTTTTTCTAAAAATTCAATTAATTTAATTTCATTCTGTTGTTTAGATTTAGATATCATTTCATGTTTTTTAGGGTTTATATGTTTAATATCAACAATTCATAATGGATGGTATTTTGTAATTTCTAAATATTTAGGTTCACTTAACTTGTTAAATGTTGCACCTGAAGTATCTAGTGCTAAATTAATTTTTTTCTCATAACATATTTTTGCTAATTCAAGACAAAAATCTAAATGAATTAACGGTTCTCCACCTGATAAAGTAATTCCACCTCCATTTTCATAAAATGTTTTATGTTTTTCATATAAATCAATTACTTCTTTAGTGGTAATTTGTTTTGCATCTTTATTAGTAAAACTTTGTGATTCTGGATTATGACAATAAATACAACGTAGCGGACATCCTTGTAAAAAAATAACTAATCTAATCCCCGGCCCATCTACTGCTCCAAATGATTCTATTTTAAATTGTAATGCTTTTTCCATGAAAAATTAAGTAATATTAAATATAAAAATTATTTAATGTTACATAACACTATTATACAAATATTAATTTATTTAAAAATAAAATCTCTACTAATTAAATTAATAAAATTTGAATAAACTTAATAATTTATTAAAGATTTTAATTTATTTTGTATACAAATTTTTGTTTTTTGGTAAAGAAATATGAAAAATATGAAATATAAACCATATTTAACTAAATTTTAATTGTTGTTTTTTTCTTTTTAAATAAGTATCAAATTCCAAACACTATACCTAAAATAACAGGAACACCTAAACCAAATACTAAACCTAAAATTAATCCTGTATTTGATTTTGATTCTGGTGGTAAGCTAATTTCTATTTGATCTTTGCTGAAACTAAAATTTGGTGCTATTGCATATGCTTCTTTAGCTGCTTCTGATGGGACATAGATTTTACCTGTTACTGTTGGTTGTCAAGATGCACCAAATGTGGGTGGCGTTTCAGATAAAAAAAATATATTATTGAAATTAGAACCATGTGCAAAAACTTCTTGAGATATGTCATCTATATTGCTTGGAATCACTAGATCACCTGATAAGTTTGGACAATTAGAAAAAACATTAAATCCTAATGTTGTTAATGCTTTAGCTCTAGATAAATCTAAATAAGTAATTGAAGTGTTATAAAATGCTTTATCATTAATAATTTTAACATTTTTTGGAATTACTAGTTCTCCTGATAGTTTTGTACAAGACGAAAAGGCTGTTTCTCCTATAACAACTAAACTTTTAGCATTAGATAAGTCTAGTGAGGTGATGTTTGTATTTTGAAAAGCTCCAAGACCAATATTTGTTACATTAGATGGAATTGTTAAATTACCTGATAAATTTGAACAAGAACAAAAAGCATCTCTTTCAATAATAGTTAAATTTGTAGCTTGAGATAAATCTAGTGAGGTGATGTTTGTATTTTGAAAAGCACTAGTTCCAATAGTTATAACATTAGATGGAATTACTAAATTTCCTGTTAGATTTGAACAGTTCATAAATGCATTTGATAATATTGCTTCTAAAAATGTTGCATTAATTAGATTTAGGGAATTAATTGAAGTGTATGCAAACGCTTGTTCTTCTATTGTTGTAATATTGTTTTGTATATTTAATTCTCCTGTTAGGTTTTTACAACTACAAAAAGCATCATTTCTAATTTTTATCAATGAATAAGCTTTTGATAAATCTAGTGAGGTGATGTTTGTGCTATTAAAAGCACCAATACCAATAGTATTTATATTAGATGAAATTACTAAATTTCCTGTTAGGTTTTTGCAAGATAAAAAAGCATTATCCCCAATAGTAGTTAAACTTGTAGTGTTGGATAAATCTAGCGAGGTAATATCTGTGGAATTTGCAAAAGCATTATCAGCAATTTTAGTAATGTCAGAATCTACTATTAATTTACCTTTACCTGATGAAGATACAATTCCTGTAATTGTTGTTTCATCAACTGTAACAGTTATATCTCCCATTGTTCTTTGTTCTTCGTTGGTTTGATTAAAAAAGTAGTTATTTAATATAGTATTATTTTCAGTAATAACTTTTTGTGTGTTTTGGTATTGATTATTAAATACTATACCAATTAATGAACTTAATAAAGTTAATGAACTTAATAATTTGTTAATTATTTTAATTTTTTTCATAATTTTAATATTTATATAGATATTTTAACAAAAAAATAATGGGTAATAAAAATAGGGTTTTAACCCTATTTCATTCACTATATTTTAACAGTTGTTTTTTTCTTTTTAGTTAGATATCAAATTCCAAATCCTGCTACTAAAATAATTGGAATACCTAAACTAAATACTAGACCTAAAATTAATCCTGTATTTGATTTTGGTTTTATTAGCGGGTTTATAACTAATTTTAGCGGATAAGAATAAATACTTTTTGACAAATCATCTGTTGATTTAATTTTGAATTTATATGTTCCTTCAACACATTGATCTGTTCAATATAATGATCCTTGATTATCAATTGACAGTCAATCTGGTTTTTCCTTCCCCTCTGTCATTTCTATTTCTCATGTTGACGGTGTAAATATTTCTTCTGAATTTATTGTATATTTTTTTGAACCTGAACTTTTTTCATTTGCATTTATTTCTATATCACCTAAAACTCCAGGTAACTTAACAGTTAAATGATAAAAACCAGGCTGAGCTTTATATTTTTCTTTTGCCCCTTCTGTTGGAACATATACTATACTATTTAATGCTAATGATTGATTTCAAAAGTCACCAAATGTTGGTGGTGTTTCTGAAAAAAAATATACATTCATGTTACGTGGTTCATCAGATACAAAAGAATAGGAATCTATTTTTTTTATATTTTTAAGAAACACTAAATCACCTGATAATTTTTTACAACTATTAAAAGCACCATATCCAATAGTAGTTAAACTTGTAGCATTAGATAAATCTAATGAGGTGATGTTTTGATTTTCTTCAAATGCATTTTCACCTATTTCAGTAATATTTGAAGCAACTTCTAATTTTCCTGTTCCAGATGAATAACCAGTAATAATTGCAGGGTCTGAATTATCTACAGTCACTCAAATATCTCCCATTTGTACCGGTTCAATGTTTGATATAACATAATTATTTAATGAATTATTGTTGTTTTCATTGATAACTTTTTGTGTGTTTTGGTACTGATTATTAAATCCAATACCTGATAAAGGACTTAATAATGTTAATGAACTTAATAATTTATTGATTGTTTTGATTTTTTTCATATTCTTTTGATTTACATAAATATTTTAACCAAAAAAAAAAAAAAAAGCAAGGGGTAGTAAAAAATAGGGATACAACCCTATTTTATCTACTATATTTTAACTGTTGTTTTTTTCTTTTTAGTTAAATATCAAATAATAAATGCTATTGCTAAGATAACTGGAATTCCTATACCAATTAATAAGCCTAGAATTAGTGGTAGTCAATTTTTAGATTTTTTTGGAGTTGGTTCAGGTGGTAAACCAATTTCTATTTGATCTTCACCAAAACTAAAGTTTTGTGCTGTTGCATACTTTTGTTTTGCTTGTTCTGTTGGAACATATATTTTACCTGTTACTGTTGGTTGTCAATCTACACCGAACGACGGTTGTGTTTCTGATAAAAAATATAGATTATCTAAAGTAACATTAGCAAAAGCTTGATTACCAATACTTGTCACACTAGATGGAATCACTATATTTCCTGATAGATTTGAACAATGTTCAAAAGCATAATTTGCAATGATAGTTAAACTTGTTGCTTGAGATAAATCTAATGAGCTAATATTTGTATAAGCAAAAGTTGAATAACTGATACTTGTCACACTAGATGGAATCACTATATTTCCTGATAGATTTGTGCAATTTTTAAAAGTACTTTCTGCTAATTCAATTAAATTTGTTGCTTGAGATAAATCTAATGAAGTAATTTTTGTTTCAGCAAAAGCATAATTCTCTATACTTGTTACACTAGATGGAATTACTAAATTTCCTGTTAGGCTTGAACACTGGTCAAAAACTTGTTGTCCGATAGTAGTTAAGCTTGTGGCTTGTAATAAGTCTAGTGAAGTAATACTTGTTTTTGAAAATGCACGACCAGAAATATCTGTTAAGCTTGTGGCTTGAGATAAATCTAGTGATGTAATTTTTGTATCATAAAAAGCATATTGTCCTATAGTTGTTAAACTTGATGGAATTACTAAATTTCCTGTTAAACCTTTGCAATCAGCAAAAGCGCCAGATTCTCCTCCCGAGCCATCTCCTTTGATAGTGATTAAACTTGTAGCTTGAGATAAATCTAATGAGGTGATATTTGTATATTCAAAAGCTTTTTGAGCTATTGAAGTAATAGTATTTGGTATAACAATGTCACCTAATGCCAATCCAGCAACTGTAACCGAATCATCTTTTCAAATACCTTCTGTTCCTGATATTAATACTTTTGCATTGGGTCCCAAATTTGTAGCTGATGAATATGCTGTGTTATTTTGATCAACATTAAATGAAATAAGTTTTGTATTACAAAAAGCATCATCACCAATACTTGTCAAACTAGATGGAATTACTAAATCTCCTGTTATGTTTGAGCAATTTCGAAAAGCATAATCTCCAATAGTTGTTAAACTTGTGGCATTAGATAAATCTAATGAGGTAATGTTTGTAGTCCAAAAAGCTTGTTGTCCAATACTTGTTACACTAGATGGAATTACTAAATCTCCTGTTAGGTTTGTACAAGATTTAAAAGCATTATCTGCTATTTGCGTAATATAATTAGCAATAATTAATGATCCTGTTCCTGACGCATAAGATTGAATGATTTTTCCTGTATCATCTAAATTAACATAGATATCACCCATTTTTTCTTGAGCATTTGATGAAAAATAATTATTTAATACTTTACTATTTTCTGTAATAACATTTTGTGTGTTTTGATATTGATTGTTAAATCCAATACCTGCTAAAGGACTTAATAATGTTAAAGAGCTTAATAATTTATTAATTGTTTTGATTCTATTCATAATTTAATATATATAAATATTATATAATTTTATTTAATGTATATTTTATTTAATGTATTTTAGCTATCGCTTTTTAGTATAAAAATTATTTCTACTTTTTATAATTTAGTTAATTGTGCATTTACTTTCAAGAATGATTCTATTTTAAATTAAAATGCTATTTTATAAAATTACTAAGAGTATTATTAGATACAAAATATTTATTACATTGTATAATAACATTATATAAGTTATTATGGATTTCAAAAGATTAAAAGGATCAAAAACTGAAAAAAATTTATTAGAAGCTTTTGCCGGCGAATCAATGGCTAGAAATAAATATTCATACTATGCTTCACAAGCTAAAAAAGATGGATATGTACAAATTCAAAAAATTTTCGAAGAAACAGCAAATAATGAAAAGGAACATGCTAAATTATGATTTAAATATTTACATGGTGGGTCAATTCCTAAAACAGATAAAAACTTATTAGATGCTGCTTCAGGCGAAAAATATGAATGAACAAGCATGTATAAAAGAATGGCAGCTGAAGCTAAAAAAGAAGGATTTGATGAAATAGCTAAAAAATTTGCAGGTGTAGCTGAAATTGAAAAACAACATGAAAAAAGATACAATGATCTTTTAAAAAATGTTAAAACTAAAAAAGTTTTCTCTAAACCTAAAAAAGAAACTTGAATTTGTTTAAATTGTGGTAATATTATTAGTTCTTCTACTAAAGCACCTGAAAAATGTCCAGTGTGTAATCATCCAAAATCATATTACCAAGTTCACAAAATTAATTATTAATTAAATTAATTTAAAAAATAAAAACTACTGAATCTCTTCAGTAGTTTTTTGTTTAATTGAAATTATATTTTAACTGTTGTTTTTTTTCTTTTTAGTAAAATATCAAATTCCAAATCCAACAGTTGCTAATATTGGAATGCCTAAACCAAATACTAAACCTAAAATTAATCCTGTGTTAGATTTTGATTCTGGTGGTAAAACAATTTCTATTTGGTCTTCAGTGAAACCAAAGTTTGGTGCATCTAAATATGCTTGTTTCGCTGCTTCTGATGGAACATAGACTTTGCCTGTTACTGTAGGTTGTCAAATACTATCAAATGTTGGTGGTGTTTCAGATAAGAAATATAAATTATCAAAAACATCTCCAGAAAAAGCATAACTTCCAATAAGTGTTACACTACTTGGAATTACTAAATCTCCTGTTAAATTTGTGCAAGTTTCAAAAGAATTATAATTGATCGTTGTTAAACTTGTGGCATTTGATAAATCTAATGAGGTAATTCTTGTTTGGAAAAAAGCACTACTACCTATATTTGTTACACTAGATGGAATCACTAAATTTCCTGTTAAATTTACGCAAATTTCAAAAGACCCTTGACCTATATCTTTTAAACTTGTGGCTTGTGATAAATCTAATGAGTTTATATTATAACAATTACCAAAAGCTGTTTCACCAATATTTGTTACACTAGATGGAATCATTAAATCTCCTGTTAGATTTTCACAATCTTCAAAAGCACATTGTTCAATAGTCGTTAAACTTGTAGCATTAGATAAATCTAATGAGGTAAATCTAGTATGAGAAAAAGCAGAATCACCTATACTTGTAACACTAGATGGAATCACTAAATCTCCTGTTAAATTATAGCAATAATTAAAAGCATAATCTCCAATAGTAGTTAAACTTGTGGCTTGTGATAAATCTAATGAGGTAATATCTGTGCAATTTGCAAAAGCATTACTACCAATTTTAGTAATATCAGAGTCTACTATTAATTTACCTTCACCTGATGAAGATACAAATCCAGTAATTGTTGTTCCTTCAACAGTAACAGTTATATCTCCCATTTGTTTTTGTTCATTGGTTTGATTTGCAACATAGTTAATTAATGAATTATTACTACTTTCAGTAATAACTATTTGTGTATTTTGATATTGATTATTAAATCCAACACTAGTTAATGGACTTAATAATGTTAATGAACTTAATAATTTGTTAATTGTTTTGATTTTTTTCATAATTTTATTTAATTTATATAAATATTTTAACCAAAAAAAAAAAAAAAAGCAAGGGGTAGTAAAAAAATAGGGAAAAACCCTATTTTTTTAACTATATTTTAACGGTTGTTTTTTTCTTTTTAATAACACATCAAATAATAAATGCGATAGCTAAAATAACCGGAACCCCCCAATCCGATTGCCAGTCCTAAAATTAATGGAATATAAGATTTTTCAGGAGTTGGTTCAGGCGGAATTGGTGTATCACCTGTAACATTAATTGTTATTGTTTGATCTGATAAAATTAAATTTGATTCATCTAAATGAGCTTTTATTTTAAATTCGTATTGTCCTTCAGGAACATTATCCCAATATATTTTTTTGTCATAAAAATATAATCCATTAGGAATGGTTTGTGTTGATCCTGTAGGTACTAATTCATATGCAAAACAATTAGCTAACCCTTCAACACTTAATCCTCCTGAAACTTGATATTGACTTTCAATATTTCCTACATCAGTAGTTTTAATATTAATGGCATCAAATGATCCGTTTATAGAAGAAGATGATGAATTGAATGATCATTCTTGAACTCTAGAAGAATCGTATTGGAATCCTGGATCTTGAGTTACTTTTTCTTTTGTTCCAGGATAAACATAAAACATTCCTGTTACAAATGGATAACTTACTTGATCATTATATGGTTTTCAATCATAAAAGATTAATGTTGGAGATAAAAAAAACATATCTTGAATGTTAGGCTTTGTGGTTGGAACACCTTCAACGGGAAAATAACTTTTTTTTATTTTAGAAATATTTGCTGGAAATGTAAAAATGTTTTGCTTATGACTTTCATCAGCAAAAGATAAAGATCTATCTGAAATTGTGGTTAAATTGATTGCTTGTGATAAATCTATATTTGCAGAACTTATACCATTAAATCCGCCCGATATAGTAGTAAGACTTTGAGGAAGAGGAGATAAAGTCATTTTGTAACACGACGAAAAAGATGCACCTATAGTTGTTAGTTTGATTGCGTGAGAAAAATCAACAAAAAAATCTCCACCTAAATTAATCATAAATCCATCTGCTATTTCAGTAATATCGGAATCTATTACTAAGCTCCCTGTTCCTGAAACATATCCTGTAATTACTGTCCCTTTAACAGTAACAGTAACATCTCCCATTGTTCTTTCTGTATTAGTTTGATTTGCAACATAGTTATTTAATGAATTATTACTATTTTCAGTAATAATTTTTTGTGTGTTTTGATATTGATTATTAAATCCAATATCTGATAAAGGACTTAATAATGTTAATGAACTTAATAATTTATTGATTGTTTTGATTTTTTTCATATTTAATTTTTATATGACTTATTTTAACAAAAAAAAAAAAAAAAAAAACGCAAGGGGGGTAGTAAAAAAAAGGGAGTAAATCCTTTTTTACTCGCTATATTTCTAACGTTTAATAGTTAAATAATTATTATATTTCTTCACCCTTGAATTGCGAATTATGCAATTGATAATAAAAACCTTTTTTAGCAATTAACTTTTTATGTGTTCCTGATTCAATAATTTGACCATCTTTAATTACTAAAATATTATTAGCATTTTCTATTGTTGATAAACGGTGAGCAATAATAAATGCTGTTTTATTTATAATTAATTTTTCCATAGCATTTTTAATTAATAATTCTGTCTTAGTATCAATTGAAGAAGTAGCTTCATCAAGAATAATAATTTTAGCTTTTGATAAAAATGCTCTAGCTAATGCTAATAATTGTCTTTGCCCTTGAGATAAATCTTCCCCATTATCTTTCAAAATAGTATCATATCCGTTTGGTAATAATTTAATAAATTGATCTGCATTGGTTAATTTAGCTGCTTGATAAATTTCTTCATCAGTTGCTTGCAAATTACCATATCGAATATTTTCTTTAATGCTTGTTGAAAATAAGAAAGTATCTTGTAAAACAATAGTAATGTTTTTACGTAACCATTCAGTTCTTACTTTATCAAAAGGAATATCATCAATATATAAATTTCCTTTAGTAACAGGATAAAATTTAGTAATAAGGTTTGTAATTGTTGTTTTACCTGCTCCTGTTGGTCCTACTAAAGCAGTAATAGTACCAGGGTTTGCTTCAAAAGAAATATTTTTAAGAATTAATTTATTTGGATCATAACCAAATGATAGATTTCGGGCTTCTATTTTATAATGTGAATCTTTTAAGTCAATTGCATCTTCATTATCTTTCTCTTCTTCTTGTAAGAATATTTCAAAGATTCTTTCACATGAAGCAAATGTTAAAACCATTTGCCCAATAGATTGAATTAGTTGGTTAATTGGATTTGTTAAACTATTAGAAAATAATGTATACATCATTAACAAGGCCATAACATTAAAATTAACTACTCCCCAAGATGTTTTAATTCATCCTAGAATTACAAAACTCATACCCATACCTGTTAATATCACAAAAGAAATATTATTAAAGAAAATACCAATTGGCATTAAAACGTTACTGAATGCGTTACCAACAATTGATTGCTTTGTTAATTCTTTATTAACTTTTTCAAATTTCTCTAATGATTTTTCTTCCATTTTAAATAATGAAATAATTTTTGTTCCTGATACATATTCTTCAATAAAAGCATTTACAGAACCTAAAGTTTTTTGTTGCTTAATGAAATATGGTCTAATACGTTTAACTATTTGTGACGTTACAGTAGTTAATAATGGATAAATAATCATTGTAATTAAGCTTAATGCTCAATTAAATAAAAACATTGTAATTAACAATGAAAAAATACATGATAAATAATAAATAATGTTTGCAATATATTGAGTAAAAAAGATTGAAATATTATCTACATCGTTAGCTACTCTAGACATGATTTCGCCCGATGGTGTTTGATCAAAATATTTAATTGGAATCCTTTGAATTTTTCTAAATATATTGTTTCGAATATTGTAACATCCTTTTTCTGAGAGTTTAATGAATAAAAAATTACTTAATCAGTTAAACAAATTATTAATAATATATGTTGTTAAAAGACCCATCACTGTAATCGTAAATCATAAAAATACAGTATCGCTTTTTCATTCTGGCGGATTAGTAGAATCAAAATAAGCATTAAATATTAACCCATATAAATAAATCGCAATTGCTACTGATAAACCAGAAATAATAGCTAAAATTGATGAAATAATAATTGATGTTTTAAATTGCTTAAAATTATCAAACAAAAATTTAAAAGCTTTTTTAAAATCTTTTACTTTTGCTTTTCCGACATTTGCTATCCCTCTAGCCATCTATTCCTCCTATTCCTAATTGAGAATCAACAATTTTTTTATACACAGAATTTTTTAATAATTGTTCATGCGTACCAGTACCAATTATTTTTCCTTCATCTACTAGAAAAATTACATCTGCATTTTTAATAGATGACACTCTTTGCGAAACAACAATAATTGTATTATTTTTGTTAGAACGAATATTTTTTTGAACTTTTGATTCAGTTAATAAATCTAATGCACTTGTTGAATTATCAAAAATAGTAATTTTTGATTTTTTTATTAATGCTCGAGCGATGCATAATCTTTGTTTTTGACCACCTGAGAAATTTCTTCCTCTTTGATCTACTGGTGTTTTTAATTGTTCTTTATATTCTTTAACAAAATCTCAAGCACATGATGTTTTTAGCGCTTTAATAATATCTTCATCACTTGCTTTTTGATCACCAAATAACATGTTTTCTTTTAAATTTCCTTGGAATAAGAAAGATTCTTGAGGTACTACAGCAATTAATTCATGTAAGTCTTTTGATGAAATATCTTTAACATTTACACCACCAATTGATACTTCTCCTGCATTAACATCATATAATCTAGGAATTAAATTTATTAGGGCTGTTTTTCCGCTACCAGTACCTCCGATGATTCCAATAAATTGACCCGGTTTAATTGTTAAATTAATATTACTTAATATTTTTTCTTTAGCATTTTTTGAAGCTTTAAAATCTACATTTTTAAATGTTATTGTGTAATCATTTACTGGCTTAGGATTTTTAGTTTCAATAATCGAAGGTATTTTATCCATTACTTGATTAACTCTTTTAATGGAAGCTAACGATCTAAAAATAAATACTACAACCATAATACCCATTAAGAACGAACCTAAAATTTGCATTAACAATTGCATATATGCAAAAATATCTTGAATGAATGTGGAATCAGGATTAGATCAATGAGAAAAACCTCCAGCAACATAAACAATAGTTACCATAGCTATTTGAATAAAAATAGGAATAATGGTCATGATTGGTAATAAAAATAATTGTGCCTTAATGTTATAAAAACGATATCATTTGTTTTCTTTTTTATATCTTTTTTCTTGGATGTCACTCAATAAAAAAGATTTAACTACACGCATTCCTAAAATATTTTCTCTAATAACTCGATTAGTGTTATCTAAACTTGTTTGTGCTTTATCAAAATATTTAAAAGCTTTAAAAGCAACAATTACTACCACAACACCCATTATAAATGAAATGGCTAAAACAATTACACCAAAATATCAATCAGAAAGTAAAAAACCATTAATAATTCCTCCGATAAAAGTAATTGGTGATCTAATAAAGAATGTGAAAAACATTTGGGTACTCATTTGAATTTTTTGAGTATCATTAGTCATTCTGGTAATAATTGATGAAGGAGTTAATTCGTCAATGTCTGAAAAAGAGAAACTTAAAATTGATTTATAAATATTACTTCTAATTTGTTGAGTAATTAATAAAGATGATATTGTTCCAAATAAAGTTCCTAAAACGCCAATAACTAATGCTCCAAAAGATAAACCAATTAAAATTAATAATCAATCTCTAAAAGCATTTCAATCATCCTTGCCTATTGCAATTTTAGATAAACTTTCAGTAATTTTTTGCAAAATGTTAGGTTGAAAAATAACACAAATTGCACTACAACCTGTGAAAAGTATTGAAAGTAATACATACATCAATATTTTTCCCTTAATGAGTTTAAGTATCTTTAACATGGTTTATTTATTATAATATAAAAATATTTTTATTAAATAATACTAATAAAATTATTAAGCAAATTAGTTGAAATCTTTTTCAATATTTTTCTTTAATAATGTTAAATCTGAATATGAATTGTATGAATAAATATATTTTTTATTAGATAGATATTTATTAAAAATATGATAAACATCTTTAACCATAATTTTTTTATTTTTAACTTGTTTCCAAATTAATTCTGATAAAACAACCATTAGTGCTCCATAAGTAGTTTTATTTTTTTTAATAGCACTAAATGCTCATTTGATTGGTAAATATTTATTTTGATCAATGTAGTTGAAAGAAATTGTAAGATTTTTAAAATCTAATGGTTTAACTAAATTATTATTTAAGTGTTGATATTTATTTAAAGCTAATTGAATTGGTAAAATCATTGATGGATTAGACATAATTGCATAAATTGTTGAGTCAGTACATTCAACCATGGAATGAACAATAGCTTGCGGATGATATAACGGAATAATTTTGGAAGTATTAAATAATCAATAAGCTTCAATAATTTCAAATGCCTTATTTATTAATAAAGAACTTTCAAATGTTATTTTTTCTCCCATATTTCATTTAGGATGTTTTACTAATTGTTCATATTTAACGTTTTTTAAGTCTTTGTTATATACTGCCCCACCCGATGCTGTTAAATAAATTTTATTTATTTTTTTATTTTTTTGAGCCAAATAAATAGCACTATGTTCTGAATCTACCGGATAAATATTAACCTTATTAGTTTTTAATAGTTTTTGAATTAAATGTCCAGCAGCTACTAATGATTCTTTATTTGCTAAAGCAATGTCATTCTTATTTTTAATTGCATTAATTGTAGGTTCAATTCCTGCAAAACCACTAATTGCATTGACAACAATATCAGCATTAGATTTTTTAATTAATTCAGTAATAGAAGAAACGTTTTTAATTTTATTTGATCAATAGTATTTAGGTTTAAATTTTTTAATGATTTTATTACCATCTAATTGGTTATTAAAGAAACTAACACCAATTAATTGGTGTTTTTGTTTTTCAATAACTTTAAGTGTCTGTTTACCAATAGAACCTGTAGCTCCTAATAATAATACTTTCATTTTAAAAACCAAATAATAGATTTGTCGTGTAATCATTACAAATTGAGGTAATTAAACATATCATTCCATATGAATTAAAAATAAAGATCATAGCATCAATTCGATCTAAAATTCCTCCGTGTTCTCCTAACATATTGGAATAATCTTTAATTTTAACTATTCTTTTTACTAAACTAAAATATAAATCTCCATATACATCTACAATACATAATACAAATAAAATGGCAATATCAATATAAATTAAAGAATTTAAATTAATATTTTTAATTTCATATCTACCAAAAAAACTAATAAATATTTGTTCGTTGATTTTATATAAAAATAATAAAGCTAATAAAATACCAACTGATAAAACCAAACCAATTGCAAATCCTTCTCAAGTTTTTTTAGGAGAAATAACTGGGCTCATTTTGTGTTTACCACATGCGATCCCACCAACATATGCAAAAGAATCCATTGAAAAAGTAATCATTATTAACAATAATGTACTTAACCAGAATTTAATAATTGTAATATAAAAAAATCAAACAAAAAAATAACAAATCATATTTTTTGTAAAAAGATATAAAAAATATTTTAGTGTTTTTGATTTATGAGAAAAATTAGAATTTTTGTTTTTATAAATAAAAACAAAGTCAAATATTAAATTAATGACAAATAATGATATATTTAAAATTCAAAATATCAAAATTAAATTATTTGTATTAGTGTATAAAATTGCTAATACTAAACAAATGTTTAATATAACAACACAATAAAAAAATAGTGATTGAATTAAAAATAAATTTTGATTATATTTTGAAAAAAACGCTTTATTAAGTTCTTTTAAACATAAAAAAACTAATCATAAATAACTTAATGCAAATAAAACTGAAAAAACAAATTTGTAAATATCATTTTTGAAATCAAATCACGGGTTTTTATAAGATGCTAACATACCCAAGATTAAAACTACAAAAGTATAAAGAACAATGAAACAAGATGTTTTAAGTCTTTTTTCAAATTTATTCATTTTTTCAGTTTTTCGTTTTTTCATAAAACTAATAATTTAATTATACAAAAAAAATTAATTAATTTTTTTTCCGAATCTTCTTTTTCTTAGCTTAAATTCAGCAATATTTTTTTTAAAATCTTGATACGTATAATCTGGTCAGAATTTATCTTCAAATAATAATTCAGAATAACTTAATAACATCAATGCAAAATTACTAATTCTTTTTTCACCACTAGTTCTTATTAATAAATCAATATCAGGTAATTTACTTGTTAATAAAGATTTAGAAAAATTTTTTTGTTTTGCTGCTTGATTAATATCTTGAATACCGCCATAATTGAAAAAGATATTTAAATTTAGTTTAAATTTATTAGTTCTTTGTTCTAAATCTTTAATAGCTTTTAATGTTTGAACGTTTATATTATTTTTAAAACCAATTCAATTAAATCTAATTTTATTTTTAATTAAAAAATCAATAACTTTTTTATTTGTAATTGTTTTAAAAAATAATTCATGTAAAAATTTTACTTCTTGTTTTGGTCTTGAACTATTTTCTGTACTAAAACAAAAAAGAGATAAATGATTAACATTACAATTATTTTTTGCTCATTTTTGGACAAGTTCAATAAGTGCTTTTGATCCACGATTGTGTCCAAAAGTTCTTGGTTTATTTTGCTGTTTTGCTCATCTGCCATTACCATCAAGAATAATGGCAACGTGTAAATTAGCCATAAAAAATTAAATTTTTAATAATTCTTCTGATTTTTTATTAAATATTTCTTCAACTTTAGAATTATATAATTTGGTAATTTTATCTAGTTCATCATCAAAATATTTAATTAAGTCTTCTGATACTGAGTCTAATTTTTTATACATTGATTGAACATGTCTTCTAACATCTCTAATTCTTTCTTTTGTTTCTTCTAGAATTTCTTTTGCTTTTTTAACATTTTCTTTTCGGTTTTCTTCTGATAGAGGTGGGAAGATCAAACGAATATTATCAGCATTAACTTGAGGATTAACACCAATGTTAGCTTTAGAAATTCCTAAAGCAATATCTTTGATTTGTGAATTATCATATGGTTTAACCATAATCTGTCTTGCATCAACTATTTGCATATTAGCTACTTGGTTTAAGTTCATTAATTCACCATACGCTTCTACTTTAACATTATCTAATATAGATAAGCTAACTCTTCCTGAACGAATTTTTGAATATTGATTATTCATTCAATCAATCGGTTCAATACATCCTAATTCAAACTCTTCTTTTAAATTATTTCATTCCATAATCAAAATTATTATAACAATTATTTAATAATTGTTGTTGGGATAGTTTTTGCTAATGCTTTAACAATTGCATTAGGACGACTATTATTAAATACTAATAATTGAATTTTATATTCTTTACAGATGCTAATTGCAGTTTCATCCATTACCTTAAGGTTTTTTTCAACTACTTGTTCATAAGATAAAGAACTGAATCTTTTTGCATTAGGGAATTTTTTTGGATCTTTATCATATACTCCATCAACTCCATCTTTTGCCATTAAAATTAAATTAGCATTAATTTCACAAGCTCTCATAGCAGCAGCTGTATCAGTTGAAACAAACGGATTACCTGTTCCTGCTGCAAAGATACAAACATAGTTTTTCGCTAGTTTTTGATTTACTTTGTTTATTTTATAAACATCAGCTACTTTAGGCACATCTAGTAATGAATATAAACGAGTAGGAACATTCTTTTTTAATAAAATTTCTTTTAAAGCAACTGAGTTAATAATTGTTCCTAACATTCCCATATAGTCACTTGCTACACGATTATATAGTTTTCTATCTGAAGAATTGCCTCTTCAAATATTTCCGCCACCAACAATGATCCCAATATTATATTTTTTAGAAATTTGTTTTATTTGGTTTGCTAAATCATCAATTTTTTTCGAAGATATGATCCCATCTTCTCCTTTTAAAGATGCACCACTTATTTTTAAAATAATATTTTTCTTTATTGCCATAAATTATGAATTCATTTGAGCAGCTACTTCTTCAGCAAAATTTACTTCTTTCTTTTCAATTCCTTCACCTACTTCAAAACGAATATAAGTTAAAATGTCACAATTATGTTGTTTTGCGTATTGAGCAACTGTTTTACTTGGATCTTTAACATAAGTTTGTTCACATAAACAGTTTTCAGCAAGTACTTTATTTACTCTACCATTAACAATTGCTTCAATTCTATCAGCTGGTTTTCCTTCTTTAATTGTTTGTGCTCTTAAAGCTTTCTTTTCGTTTTCTAATCATTCAGAATTAACTTGAGTTTTATTTAAGAATCTTGGATTCATAGCAGCTGCATGCATTGCGATATTTTTTCCTACTTCAGCATCCACATTGTTAGTTGATAAAAGTAATAACACCCCGATTTTACTGTTTGAGTGACGATAAGAAGCAAATGATTCGTTGTCTTTCTTTTCCACAACAACTAATCTTCTTAAAACAATGTTTTCACCTATTTTAGCAATTAATTGTTTCATTTCTTCTTCTACTGTTGAACCGTTATCAAGTTTAATTTTATAAACTTCATCTACTGATGTTGGTTTAAATTCACTTATTTTAAGTTTGATTTGACTTACTAAATTATTGAAATGTTCGTTTTTAGCAACAAAGTCTGTTTGTGAATTAATTTCAAACATTGCTGCATAATTACCGTGAATAACAATATCAACTATTCCGTCAGCTGCAATTGCTCCAGCTTTTTTAGCAGCTTTAGCAATTCCTCTTTCTTTTAATCATTGAATAGCTTTGTCTAAATTATCTTGGTTTTCATCTAAAGCTTTTTTAGCATCCATCACACCTGCTTGTGTCATGTCTCTTAATTTTTTAATTAATTCTGATTTTGTCATAACTTATTTTTAATAATTATATATATTATAAAATAAAAAACAACTTATCTTAATGAAAGTTGTTTTTTTAAATGTATTTTGTTTAAATTTTAGATAGTAAATTTAATTGCTGGTCCCATTGAAGATGATAAATACATTTTTTGAATATATTCACCTTTCACTGTTGATGGTCTTTTAGAAAGAATAAAATCAACTAATGTTGTGATGTTTTCAATAATTTTATCAGCACTAGCTGAGGCTTTGCCAACAATCATATGAATGTTACCATAAGTATCTGTACGGTATGTTGATTTACCTTTTTTAAATTCTTTAATACTTTTAATGACATCGTTAGTAACTGTTCCTAATTTAGGGTTAGGCATTAAACCCTTTGGACCTAAGATTTTACCTAA
The DNA here is from genome assembly GCA_949282725.1 of uncultured Mycoplasmataceae bacterium. Taxonomy (GTDB): domain Bacteria; phylum Bacillota_I; class Bacilli_A; order Mycoplasmatales; family Mycoplasmoidaceae; genus Malacoplasma_A. The sequence continues at coordinate 44,425 of CASDPP010000001.1, read as the reverse complement.
TTTACTTAATTCAGGCATGAATTTTGGTGTTGTAATGATTAAACCAAAATCTAATCATCCATTTTTGATTTCGGCAATCATATTTGTTGTCCCAAAGAAATCAGCCCCTGCTGCTTTTGCTTCTTCAGAAGTAATGTTATCAGCTATTACTAAAACTTTAGTAGTTTTACCAAAGTAGTGAGGCAAAGCAATAGTTCCTCTTAATTGTTGTTCAGCTTTTGTAGTATCTAAATTTAATTTAATAGCAATATCTATTGATGAATCAAATTTAGTATTAGATGTTTGTTTAGCTAAATCTACTGCTTCTTTTAATGAATAAACTTTCTTTTTATCTACTAGTGCAACTAGTTTTTTAAATCTTTTACTACTTGCCATAATTATTTACCTTCCTTTGCTGTTTTTTTAGGTGTTAAATCAACATCCTTGATTTTAATACCCATTTGTTTTGCTGTACCAGCAATCATTCTTAATGCCATTTCTTCATCATATGCATTTAAATCTGGCATTTTATATTTAGCAACTTCTAAAGCTTGTTCTTTAGTAATTGTTGCAACAGTATCTGTTAATTGGTTTTTACCACCTTTATTTACTTTTGCAATCTTTTTTAACATTACACTTGCTGGTGATGTTTTAGTAATGAATGTAAATGATTTATCACTATAAGCAGTAATAATACATGGAACAACTTCTCCATTACGAGATTTTGTTTGATCATTGAATTGTTTAGTAAATTCAGCCATATTAATTCCAATTGATGCAAGAGCAGGTCCAGGTTTAGCTTGACCTCCGATCAATTGAATTTTAGCAATTCGTTTTATTTCTTTTTTTGCAGCCACAAGTAACTTTCTCCTTTCAATATATTTTTAGTTCTCTACGTGGTATAGCGTAATTTTTAAATTACTTCCACATGCTGACTATATTTTTATTAATAATAACAAAATATTTTTATTTTGTCAATTTTTTTTATTTAAAGAATTATTCAACAAAAACAAATTCTTTTGTAAAACCAAAATTTGGATCGTTTAAAGCCTCAATTAAAACATCTTTTGATTTAAAACCAATTCCTTTAAAGCGACCATATCATTTTTTACCAAATTCTGGTTTTTTATCGGTGATGAAATGAACTTTATCAACAGTTGTGTTTGCAAATGATTCTTCTGATAACTTTAAAGATTGTACTTCAAATCTAATGTCTTTAAATATACCTGCATTTGCAAATGCTTTTTTACCAACATATAGCTCTTTTTGTGTTATGAATTTTAATTCATTAGATGATTCTGTATTATTTGTGTCCGCAAAAGCACTATTACCTATATAAGAAAGTTCTGAATGTAAGTTTAAAGAAATAATTAAAGTTGATAATCTACTTTTTGTTTCTGCAAAAGCATAATCTCCAATTCTTTCCAAAGATTCAGGTATTAAAATGTCAGATTTTAAATTTACACAATTATTAAATGCATAGTCTCCAATTGATTTCAAATTTGAAGCATTAGATAAATCTAATGAGATAACACTTGTTCCTTGAAATTCATAATCTGATATTTTTGTTATAGTATTAGGGATCGATAGTTCTCCTGCAGCTAAATATCCTACAAGATGTGAATCATCTTTTCAAACACCTTCTGTTCCTGAAATTAAGACATAAGCATTAGGACCTAAGTTAGTAGCTAAAGAAAATGCTTTATTAGATTTATCTATCTTAATTGTATTAATATTTTTGCTAAACTTAAATGCTCATGAACCTATTTTTGTTAAGTTTTTTGGAATGTATATTTCTCCTGATAAATTATCGCATCCACTAAATGCAGAATTTCCAATGATACTTAAATTTTGTGCATTAGATAAATTTAAAGATGTTATATTAGTATTTTCAAATGCATAATCTCCTATGCTAGTTACACTAGATGGAATTGTGATATTTCCAGATAGATTTGAATATCCAAACGCACTGTTTCCTATTCTAGTTAAATTTTTAGCTTTTGTTAAATTTAATGAACTAATACTAAAAGAATGTTCAAAAGCATTATCATCAATACTTCCAACTGAAGAAGGAATAACTAATGTTCCTTCACCAGAGACATATTTTAAAATGTTATAAAGATTATTTTTTATTCCTAATAAAACCTCTATATCTCCACATTTTTCTAGAGAAATGTAATCGCAATCTCTTTCATTATCATAACTTAAAACGAATCCAAAATTTGGCGAATTATTAAATGAATCTATAGAATTTTTTGGAACAAAAATATTCTTAACATCAATTTCAGGTTGTCAATTTTTCGCAAACGTAGGGGCGTTTTTCCCTAAAAAATACATAGCACCTAATTTATCGTTATTAAAAGCAGATTCATCAACATTTTGAATATTTGTTGGAAAAATAAAGATCTTTAAATCTTGTGCATTAGAAAATGCTAAAGAATCAATAGAAAGTTTGTTAGATATATTTTCATTTGAAAAACTAATAAATTTAACACCATTTAAATATGAAAAAGCTAAATGTGAAATTTGTTCTAATGAACTTGGTAAAATTAATGATGAATTTACAAACTTACAATTAAAAAATGCTGAATCTGAAATTTTCTTTAAATTTTTTGCTTGTGAAAAATCAATACCAGTAATAGATTTATTATTAGCAAACGCACCTTCTGCAATTTCAATAATGTTTTTAGGAACAACCAACTCACCTACACCATAAGATCATGAAAGAATTTTTGTTTTTGTTTCATCTAATTGAACTTGAACATCTCCTGCTCAAATCGAATTAACAACAAGAATCTTTGAAATATCATATCCAAAATTAACTACTTTAGAAAATATGTCTACTGAATTTTTTGGAACATAAATAGTATTAACAAATTTTGGATTTCAATTATTTTCAAATTTATTTGGTAATGAATTAAAGTATATGTTATTAATTTCATCTCCTTCAAAAGCGTTTTCAGAAATAATAGGTCCTAACTTTGCAGGAAACACTATATCAACTTCTTTGTTAGGATCTGTAGCGTTTTTAAAAGCTCCTTTACTTATGAAAATGTTTTGTGATTGTGATAAATCAATTTTAGATAAAGATTTTAGATCTTCAAATGCATATTGAAAAATTCATTTAACTTGGTTTGTAGTAGTTAAAATTGATCCGGTATTATTATTTTCGTCTATAAACAATATTTCTCCAGTAGAATTTTTGTCAAGTTGTTCTTCAGCAAAATATACAGATACATCACCAAATGTTTTTGTTTCAACGAAGAAAGAGTTTTCAAAATCTGTTTCAAATATTCTATCTTCTGGAATATTAAAGTTTTTAGTATTTAAAAATGTTTGTTTTTGTCCTTTAGGTACAATGATTTTAGCTTTTGTATTATTAGTTAATCAATCATTAGAAAATTTAGGTGGGGTTTTATCACCAAAAACAATTCATTCAATGTTATTGTCATTTGCAAAAGCGTTTTGTCCTATTGTTCTTATGTTACTCAAAAACACTTTTTTTAAATTTGTACAATCTTCAAAAGCGTTATTTCCTATATTTCTAAGAAAGGGAGCATTAAATGACTTTATTGAGGAATTTTTAAATGCCGAATCATTAACTGAATCAAAATGAACACTTTTTATAAAAACATCTTGAGATAATTTTTTGCAGTTAGCAAAAGCATAATCATCAATAACATTAATATTTTCTGCATCTTCTCAATTTAAATTTCTAATATTTGAATAACTAAAAACATGTTTTCCAATTCTTTGAAGCGATGAAGGAATAGATGCTGAATCAATAAATCTATTTGTATACTCTAAACCAAAAGGATTTGGTTCATTATCTTTAACATCTGAGTGATATGCATCATAAAAACCAAGAAAACATCAATCTGATAGTTCAAGCAAGCTTGTTGCATTCTTAAGACAGATATTATTGATAGTGAAATTATATCAGTAATGGTGTTCTGGTCAAAGACTACCATGGTGATAAGCGCTTATCATGGCATCACACATATCAATTTTTGTTACTCCTTTTGGAACTGAAAATGTTGTTTTTGAAACATTATCATGTTTTCCTAAACTTTCTTTCGTTAAAGTTGCAGACTTTGCAATAAATTCATCAAATCCACTGCTTTGATTAGAATCTATAGACAAATTAAAATCTTCATAAATAAGATGTGATGTTTTTTTTAAATTAAAATTAGAATCTAATTTAGTATTAAAACCTGCAGTGTTTTGATTAGATAACGTATTAAAACCTAAAATATTAAAAAACATTAAAGATGAAATAAATTTTCTTAAAGTCTTTTTATTTAATTTATTAATGATTTTTTTAAAATTGAAATTCATGCTCATATATTATACCATATAAATATAAATTTTATAAATTTATATTTATTTATAATTTTATTGACTATACGTTGTAAACAATATTTATATTTGATATGTGTTGTTGAATATCTCGATACACATATTGAAATTCAAAGATTTCAACATTAGTTTTATTTTCAAAGCGATAACCAACAAAGCCTAGTATTGGGTTTCTAACATAAAATTCACGCTGTGAATCTCAATCACATGTAAAGTTTCATTTTTTTGATTTATTTTCTTTAGTTTCTTGAAAGTCTGTTTTATGGTTATTATTTTGCTTAATAAAACTAGTAACAAATTCTAAATCTGAAATGTTTTTTCATTCACTTCTTAAATCCTGTTTTATAGCTAAAGTTGGATCAACCATTTTATAACCAATATACTTTAATGTAACTGCTGGTTTTTGTGAATTAGCATTAATATAAGAATTTAATTCTTCTTTTGATATAACATTATTTAAAAAATCTCTTGCTTCTATATTATCAATTGAAAATTCTGCTTGAAAGTTATTTTTTATTAAATTTTCAGAATTTTGTTTTAAATAAATTGTTGAAATGTTTGCAACTCCTAAAGTATCGTTATTAATTTCATTAGTATTATCATAAACGGTTGAAATGTTAAAATTATCAGTAAAAGTAGAAATTAATTTTCTATTTCATCATGATTTTGTTGTTGATAAATTGGTTACTTCTTTATTTTCATAACCAAAAACTGGTTTGTAATCCAAATAAATTTCATAATTTAATTCAATTTTTTTATCAAAATTTAATTCATAATGAGCTGGTGTTGTTTTTGTTTTTGGTAGATATTTAATTAAAGTGTGATTAAAAATTGGCAAATTTGTAGAAAGTTCTACATGAAACTTGAAAAAGTCAGCATATTCACCATTTTGAATTAATGGAATATCTCAAGAGAAATTAGTTTGTGATGGAAAATTAAAATATTGTCCTGGAATAGCTCATTCTATCATCGGATTGTTAACATAATCACAAAGTTTACCAACACTTGTATATGAAACATTTGATTTTGTTCAAAGAGATATATCTTGAAAATTTAAAAAATTAAAATGAGCTAATGAGTCTTTATCTTTAATTGCAAATAATAACTCTTGATTTGTTGTTAAAAGATCAGAATGATAAACATCTGAAAGATATACATAATTATCAAAAAATTTAGGAGCAGATTGAAAATAACGAGAAAAATCTTGTTCATTTTGTATGAAAGGAATTAATGTATAGTTATTTCTATTAAGAACAAGCGAGTGTTTTTCTTCTTCTTTAAAAAAAGATCCACATTCATTATCTCCAAATTTAATGTAATAATTATCAATATTTAAATTTTGTGGTGAAATTTTATTTTTCAAATAATCTCCTGAATCAATTTGAAAAGTTGGACTCAATCCTAAAATGGTAGAATTTACGTTTTGATTTGTAGTTAATTGAACTGAACTACTAATAGCTACTTGTCCAGGAATAATTGATAATAAACTTATTATTTTTTTAATTTTGTTCATAACTATATATTATTCATTAATATTATACCACAAAAATCATAAAAATATTCATATTTTTATGATTTATATATATATTTACTTAAATATAATAAAAAAATACCTAGATAAAATCTAGATATTTTTATAAATTAACAAAGGCAACTATTCAATAACTTCGATTACGTTACCAGCACCTACTGTTCTACCACCTTCACGGATTGAGAACTTAGATCCTTTTTCAAGAGCAATTGGAGCAATTAATTCAACAGTAATTTCTGCATTATCTCCAGGCATTACCATTTCTACTCCTTCTTTTAAATTAATGCTTCCTGTAACGTCAGTTGTTCTGAAGTAGAATTGTGGACGGTATCCATTAAAGAATGGAGTGTGACGACCACCTTCTTCTTTTTTAAGAGCATAAACTTGAGCTTTGAATTTTTTGTGAGGTGTAATTGAACCTGGTTTAGCTAATACTTGTCCTCTTTCAACATCAGTTTTGTCAATACCTCTTAATAAGATACCAGCGTTATCACCAGCCATAGCTGAGTCTAGTTGTTTTCTAAACATTTCGATACCTGTAACAACTGATTTTTTAGTTGGTCTTAAACCTACGATTTCAACTTCGTCGTTCATGTTGATTTGACCTCTTTCTACTCTACCTGTAACTACAGTACCACGACCTGTAATTGTAAAGATATCTTCGATAGGTAATAAGAATGGTTTATCAGTTTCACGAGTTGGAGTTGGAATTCAGCTATCAACTGCGTCTAATAATTCTTGAATTTTAGCTTCTCATTCAGGTTTTCCTTGTAATCCCATTAAAGCTGAACCTTTAATTACTGGTGAGTTGTCTCCATCAAATCCGTATGAATTTAATAAGTCTCTAATTTCCATTTCAACTAATTCTTGAATTTCTGGATCAGAAACAACATCACATTTGTTAATGAATACAACAATTCTAGGAACTCCTACTTGTCTTGCTAATAAGATGTGTTCTCTTGTTTGTGGCATTGCCCCATCTGAAGCAGCAACTACTAAGATACCACCATCCATTTGAGCAGCACCTGTAATCATGTTTTTAACATAGTCAGCGTGTCCTGGACAGTCTACGTGTGCATAGTGTCTATTTTTTGTTTCGTATTCAACGTGTGCAGTGTTAATTGTAATACCACGAGCTTTTTCTTCTGGTGCACTATCAATAGAAGAATAGTCTCTTGCCTGTGCTAAGTTTTGTTTAGCTAAGTAAGTACAAATGGCAGCTGTTAAAGTTGTTTTACCGTGGTCAATGTGACCAATAGTACCAATATTAACGTGTGGTTTTGTACGATCGAATTTTGCTTTTGCCATAATTTTTCCTTTTAGATAATATTTAATATTATACAAAAAAAAACAAATTATATAATTTTTTTATAGCAACTAGTCTTTTTTATTATTTGATTTCTCAATCATTTCTTTTAAAGAATTAAGTTTTGAATTAATTCTAACTGAAGTATAACCATTTTTCTTATAATCATTAATTTCTTCGTTTAGTACTTTAATAAATTCTTCTTTTTTAGCTAATTCTTGTTTTAGATTTTGAATTTCCTCTTGAGCATCTTTATATTGTTTAAAGATATCATTAGCATGGTTATTTAACTCAGACAAATAACTAATTACTTTATCAAAAAATTCATCCACATCTAACGGATCATATCCAGCATGAATTCTTTTTTTAAATTTTTTTTCTAAGATTTCTTTTTGTAAAGATTCTATTCGATTAGACATAAAAAATATCTATTTTATAATTATAATATATTTATGAGTAATGTAGTATCAAAACAATTAACTAGTGCTGAAGTTAATCAAATATACATTCCATTTTTAAAAAAATATCAATCTCAAATTCCTAAAAATAATCCTAATATTATTTTTTTCGCAAAGTATTGTAATTGAACTATCACTATTTTTAAAACTAATAAATTGTTAGTTCAGGGACTAAACGCACAAGACTTTTTTAATAAATTAACTACTAAAAAAAATACTTCTACTAATTGATTTAATCAATACCAAATGATATCTATAGGTTCAGATGAAGTAGGTAATGGAGTGTTTTTTGGCGGAGTGTGTGTTTGTGCCTGTTTAATCAAACCTAAAGATATTGAATTATTAAAAAAACTAAATATCACTGATTCTAAAAAAATATCTGATAAAAAAATCATTGAGATTGCTAATGAATTAAAAAAGGCAAAAATTAAATATTTTGTTGTCAATTGAGATGCCCAAACATACAATAAATGATATGCTAAATGTAAAAATCTAAATGCAATCAAAGCAATTATGCACAACGAAGCTTTAAGTCATTTTAATAATGAAAAAAATAGTTTTACTGTAATAGATCAGTTTGTTGATGAGAATAATTATTATTCTTACTTAATGAAAATGAATATCAAAAATATTAAAAAAATTGATTTATTCCAAATTAAAGCTGAATCTAAATATTATGCTGTTGCAACTGCTAGCATCATTGCACGATATGAATGAATTAAACAAATTGATAATTTATCTAAAAAACTAAATTACAAAATTCCGCAAGGATATAACTTAAATGAAATAAAAAAAATTTGCAATATGATTGGTAAAAAAAACCTTTCAAAATATTGCAAACTTAATTTTAAAACAATTAAAGATCTTAATCTATAGAGTATTTTTCTGGATGTTCTTTTTTCATTTTTTCAATGAATTCATCTTTATCCATTGTACCGTATTTAGTCATTAAATCTACACATTCACGGTATACTTCTTGAGCTCATTTTTCATCTTTAAAACCTTTAACAGTAACATGTTTGTTTTGTAATCTTTTATAAGTTTCAAAAAATTCCTTAATTTCTGCTGTTTTTAATTCTGATAAATCATTTAGTGTATTAATGTTATCATATCTTTTATCACAATCAATTACTCCAATTAGTTTAGTATCAGTTTCCCCTGCATCAATCATTTCCATTGCTCCAATAATTCTTGTAGGAACTACAGTACCAGGCATAAATGATTGATCTGCAATTACTAAAACATCTAGTTCATCCCCGTCTCAATCTAAACTATTTTTAATAAATCCATAGTTTTGTGGATAATAGTTAGGACCGTATAAAATACGATCTACATGAATTGAATTATCTTTACGATTAAACTCATATTTAACATTTGAGTTTTTTGGGATTTCGATTGTAACGTCTAAAATTAGCTTACTCATAATTAATAATTATACAAAAAATAAGTATTTATTAATGAGAATATGAGTTATCAATGATTTTGTTTATTTCAGAAATTATTTCTTTGTTAGTAAAACATGTTTGGAAACGAATTTTAGTTTTTTTAGCATATGATAATTGATATCCATCTCCATTACCAAATAAGTTTAATAAACTTTCAGATCCCATAATGATTTTTGATTCATTAGAATCGTTAGTTTTAAATGCATATTGGATATTAATACCTTTATTAATTTTAGAATATTGTGTTTCACTAATATGTTGAAAATGAATAATTAATTCTACTCCTAATTTATGGCAATTATTGTGGATTAATTTTTCAATAATTTTTAATGATTCATAGTTTTCATTAAACACTTTTTCAGCATCAAATAAAACAAATAGTATTTTTTTAAGTTTCGAATCTGAACTAACAACTTTATTATGTTGAATATAAGTTTCAGTATTAGTTAATTCTAATAATGATTTTCTTGTTTCACATTCTTGTTCAAGTCATGAAATATTTTTAACAATATCAGTTATTGTATAAGCTGGAGGTGCTTGCAAGTGTTTTGTTTTTTCAAAATTAGAAAATATTGCTTTTTCATCTTTACCACATAAAAGAAGTGATAAATTTTTTGGATTATTATTGTAAACATAAGATAAAAATAGAGATGTAACAAAAACTATTGCTCCACTACCTTCTATTCCAGTAACTAAGACATTAGGATTTTGACTAAAATCATGTAATAAAACTACATTATTAAATGTTTCTCCAACAGCTCCAAAATTATTTAAATGTTTTTGTTTAGATTTAGCTAAAACATTTTTAATAGAAACAATTGACGGTTGCAAGTTTTTATATTCAATAATGATGTCTGAATTTTTTTCATACATATAAAATGTTTCAACATTTTTAAATATTGACTTAATTTCCTGAAAATGACTACTAAAGAAACTAGTTTTACCTCGAGCTATTTTAGTGATTGTTATTTGTGATAAACAAGGGGTATTAATTGGTTCTAAAACATCACATAAAATGCTATTTTGGTTTAAATATTTTTTAAGATTTTCACATGCTGTTTGATTAAAATTCTTAATTAAATATTGATTATTAACACTATTTTCAGGTAAATTATCAATTGATAAAGCAGGTTCATTTGTTATATTAATCATTCTTTTAGAACTAAATATTTTTTTAGAACGAAAACTAAAAATTCTTTTAATAAATTTACGACTTTTTGGAAACGCAATAGCAACACAAGAAATCAATAATACTAAAGCAATTAAAATAGTAAATACTCATTCTAATGAAGCACTAACTGCAACAACAAAATCCCCAATAATTCCACCAGTAATATTTGGATTAATATATTTTCAGCTACCATTCATATAAGCATAAAACTGTTCATGGTATACGTTTAAAATACTATTAAAATTACCACCTGTATATCTACCAGTTACAAGTAATGAAATTTGTGAGGTTAATAAACATGAACTAAATACTAGAAATAAAAAAACTACGAATCATCTGCTAAAAATGATTTTTTTAATTCATCTTGGTTTTATAAGTCAAATTAAAGCAAAAATAATTCAAAAAGCATACCAAGCATATTTAACATATCCAAAAATATATTCAAATAAAATAGCATCTAAATATGTGCCAACAAAAGGAATTCTTGTTAAACAAACAAGTAAAAAAATTAAAAAACTAAGGCTACAATATAAATTAATTTTAGATTTTTTATAATCCATATCTTAAAAGTTATTTAAACCAATTACTGTAATAATTGCCATCGGTTCTTTATCAAATTTTTTTCGATAATTTTTAATTATTAATTTTTTAATAAAGTTTTTAAATTCTTTTTTATTAAATGTTTTTTGTTCTTTTTCTTTTTTAACATATTCTTGAATAACTTTAACAATTTCTTCATTTAATTGAGCTGAGGTGTTTTTTATGTCGTCATTAATAGAAAACACTCCCACATTATCAAAGTTATATTTTTTTAATTGATCATTTTGATCAAAATATAATCCTACTATTACACAACCATTTTCTTTCATTGTGTCTCTTTCTAAAACTTCTGTAGGATTTGTTTCATGATTTCCATAAGTTCCTACCATTTTTGGAACTAGTTTAATAAATTCTTTATTAGAAGTTAATTCATTATTTTCAAATTCTATTTTTTGACCATTTTCTAATAATAATATGTTTTTTGGATCAAAACCAATACCTGAAATAGTTTTTTGATATTCTACTTGAGACATATATAAACCAGAAACAGGAATGATATATTTAGGTTTTAATAAATTTACCAAGAATCGGTGGTCTTCATTTGATGCAAATGTATCTAAAATAGTTTTAGGAATTTTTTTAATATCTAAAATTTCTGTGTGGTGAAGTTCATCAAATAATCTAGCTTCATTTTTTTCATACCCTGGAGCTGTTTGATCTGCATAAACAAATGTATCTTTATTATTAAAAGTGATGTATTTATCTTCATTAGAAATAATTAAACGAATTCTTCCTAACATTTGGTGATAATCACTAATAATTAAAATAATTGCATCTTTAGAATTATTTACTTCCTCATGATTAATAGTCATTAAATTAGAACGATCAATTAAATTGTTTTTGAAAAAATGTTTGATGATTAATCCAAAAAAGTTTGAAAAAATAACAATTGGCTTTTTTGCACTAATTGCTGCTTGAATAACTGCAAAAGCTTTGTTAATTGAATTTGCATTACATGCAATAATTGTTCTTCCTGGAGCATTAGAAATTACATCAAGAAAATAATTGTAAACTTGATTATTTGGAACAGTAAATCCTTTATTTTTTCCTGCATTTCCAACACCTGTAATTAAAATAGAGTTTTCATTATTAATCTTTTTATTTAATAATAAAAAATCATTTTTAAATAATTCATTTGTGTTAGAACTAACAACAAAATTATCAATATAAACAATATTTCTATTTTGATATGTAAAAATAAATCCATTACTCATCGGAATTGATGAAGTAGTATTAAAACTTGTTACAATAACTTGATTAAAACGAATACTTGTATTAGGATTTAAAATCTTTAAATTTAACTTAGTTTGTTTGTTGTATTTAGAATTTAGTTCATCATTAAAATGATTAATGATTTCTGCTCCAATTTGATTTGTATAAATAGGAACTCCATAGATATATGGATATAGGTATTCTAATCCACCAAAAGATTTAAATTCTGGATAACCAATAAAAATTCCTTTAATTCTTGATTTATTATTAATTAATCAATCATAGTCTGGGACAATTTTATTAACACCCAAACTAGGAGTTATTGGTACAGAAATACCAGTATTAATAACAAAAATGTCATTTTCAATTTCTAATATATAGCAAGCACTATCTTTTTGGTCTAATCCACCTAATGCGAAAAAATTAATTTTATTATTCATAGTTTAAAAAAATTTATTGATAAATATGAAATAAGTTAATGATATTATACATTTATTTAGATTTTTTTGTAGAAGTTGTTTTTATTTTTGTTTTTTTATTAGATAAAAAGAAATCAGAATTTTTAATAAATAAAAAGTTTTCAGTGATATTGATAGCATGATCAACACTTCTTTCCATATATTTAATATTAATAATATTACCTGTCATCATATTACCGATTTGTTTTGCTGTTTGATTACTCAAAATTTTTGACAATTCAATTAAATGTTCTTTATATTTTTTATTAAATTGTGTTTGAATTTTTACACCTTCTTTGTATGATTCCATTGCATATTTTGATAAAACATTATTTAAAATTTTTTCAATGGCTTGAATAGATTCTTTTAAAATTGTAACAGTAAGGTTTTCAACTTTTTCTGAAAGCTTGTCTTCACTAGTATAGAAATACTTAATCATACTCATTGCATAATCTGCCATTCTTTCAAGATCAATAATAGAGTTTAAAATAGCAATAATAAAACGTAAGTGATTAGCTACTGGTTGATTTTTTGAAATAATTCAAATACATTCATCTAATATTTCAGCTTCATAATTATTAGAACGATTTTCTAATTTTACAAACCGATCATAAACAGTTTTTTCTTTGTATGTTTTGTTTTCAATGGTTTGTAATAGTTCTTTTCATGTTTTAATAACATGTTGAACATAGTTAGAAAACATACTAAATGATTGATTTTCAGAATTTTTTAATATTTCGTAATTACTTGGCATTTTTTCCTCCTTTTTTAATTAATGATTCACATCATTGTTTTTCACTAATGTTTCTTTTTTTGGCTTTGTAAATATTCATTAATTTTATAGTTAGTGTACTAATGGCACTAATAAAACTTAATGTATTAGCTATTGTTACACCAATTAATGACGGAACTGAACCTGAATCATTAATCATTCCAAAAATTCCATTAAGTACAAAAAAGAATGAACCAGTTGATAAAATAGCAAACATAGTAATAGAGATACTAGTTGAATCTTTTGTTTTAATTAACCGAATTAATGCTGGGTAAGAAAATAAAGCAATGCATATGGCGCCAATAGTACCACAGACAAATGCAAGAATATTTAAAGGTGAAGAAAACATATTTGCTAATAACATAATTATCCAATCTTTCCTGAGATATAATCTCTAGTTTTTTTATCTCTTGGTTGTGTAAATATTTTTTTAGTAGTATCAATTTCAATTAAATGACCTTGATAAAAGAAAGCAGTAAAATCACTAATTCTTTGGGCTTGTGCCATTGAGTGAGTTACTATTATTATTGTAAACTTATTTTTTAATTTATCAATTAAATTTTCAATTTTAGAAGTCGCAATTGGGTCTAGACCACTTGTAGGTTCGTCCATTAATAATACTTCTGGTTTTAAAGCTACTGCTCGAGCAATACAAAGTCTTTGTTGTTGTCCGCCTGATAATGAAGTTCCTAAATCAAATAAATTATTTTTAACTTCATCTCATAAAGCTGCATCTTTTAATGATTGTTCAACTATTTTATCAAGAATCTTTTTATCATAAATTCCATGTGAACGCGGACCATAAGCCACATTATCATATATCGACATTGAAAAAGGTGTTAGTTTTTGAAATACCATTCCAACTCTTGTTGTTAATTCAAGAGTCGATAATGATTCAGATTTAATGTTAGTTCCATCATCAAAATAAATATTTCCATTATAAACTACGTTTTCAATCTGATCATTTAAAGAATTTAAACAACGAATAAAAGTTGATTTACCACAACCTGAAGGACCAATTAATGCTGTTACTTTATTTCTTTTAATGTTTAAATTAATATCATATAAAGCTTGTTTTGCTCCATTATTGTATCAAAAGTTATAATTAACAACTTCAAAAACATTATCCTTATCAAAATTAGCTTTTTTAGTTTCCCGATTTATTTTTTGATCTTTAAGAATTTTTTTATAAATGTTTTTTTGATTTGGTGTTAAAAACAAATAATTTAAATAAGAAATTAATTTTGGTTTTTTTAAAACTAAATTTACTTTAGATAAATCTTTTTGTTCTTTCTCAACTGAATTTATTTTTTTCTTCTTAGCCATAATTATTTTTTCTTATTTCTTAATTTGAATTGTTTAAATCGTTGATTTTGTCTTTGATACTTAAACTTAAAGTATCATGGAATAATTATATTAGCAAATAAAATGATTATAAATACTAATATCATTGTTACAAAGGCACATTCATACATAATTGATGAAGCTTTAGTAATATCATTTGTATAAATTTGGTTATAAATTCTTGTTGTTAATGTTTGACCGGCACTTGATAATGAGATAGATGAAGAAGAACCTAAACCTGAAGTTAAATATAATGGTGCTGTTTCTGCTAAAATTCTACCAATTGATAAAACAACACTAGTGATAATTCCTTGCATTGCACAAGGTAAAATAATTTTTCTAATTGTTTCTCACTTACCTGCTCCTAATGCTAAAGAATTAGTTCTCATTTCATAAGGGACTGACTGTAGTGCTTGTTGAATTGTTCTTATAAATGTTGGTAAGATAACAATTAAGATTGTTATAGCACCAGCAATTAATGATTTTCCTGCTACACCTTGAGAAGATCATCCTAATGTTTGAATAAAGAAAATTAAACCAAACATCCCGAATAAAATTGATGGTGTAGCTCCTAAAGAATCAATAAAAAATAAAATTGTTCTTTTTACTTTTTTAGATTTAGCAAATTCATTTAAATATAAAGCAATTAATAATGACATTGGTAAACCAATACCAATTGCTATTACAATTACTAATAATGTATTAATGAACGCTTGACCTGTAGTATCTTTTGAAAAACTAAAGATTGTAGAATATGCGCTATTACCTATTGCAACTGCTCCTAAACCTAAAATGTTAATTAAAATTCAAAAAATAAAAATTAATGTAATAGCGGTACAAACATATTCTCAAAATATTTTTCAATATGAATATACATTAATAAACTTATTATTTTTTACTCTTTTTTTAATGTATGATGATAAATCATAATTAGATTTTGATGAATCTTTATAAGTTAATTTTTCTCATAAAATTTTTAATTGTAATGGAACAAAATAAATAACATTAAATACTTTTTTTTCAAAACTATTAACTCATTTAATTTTTTTTCTTTGTTTTGGTTTTGATAATCAGTTAGCAATAATATTTAAAATCATAACAAAGATGAATAAACAAACACCAAAAGCAAATAATAACCCTTGTAATGCTGGTCCGCCACCTTCAGCAAACATATTAGCTGATATTAATGCTCCTAATGTTCTTAAGTTTGAACATAAAATACCTAAAAGTCCTGTATCAAATGTTGTATTATAACCTTGTGATTGAAGAATCATCGAGATTGCCATTGTTTCTCCAATCGCTCTTGAAAAGGCAATAATAATAGCAACAATAATACTTGATTTAATTTCTTTTTTAATAATTTTATAAATAGTTTTAGTTTTAGAATTTCCTAAAACCATTGAAGAAGATATTAAATCCATGTTTACATTAGCTAAAGAAGATAATGTTAAAGATATGATTGTGGGTAAAATCATAAAAATTAACATTGATGAAGCAGTTAGTAAACTATAAGCTGTATCAATATTAAAAACTCCTTTAATAAAACTTCCTAGTGATTGTGCTGCAAATAAACCAAAAATAACCGAAGGAATATCAGCTAATAGTTCTACTATTAATCTTGTTGGTTTACGTAGTTTTTTATGTAAACGGAAATTAATAAAAAAAGCAGTTTTAACTCCAATTGGCGCAGCAAATAAAATTGCTAATACTGAAACGATAATAGTAATAGCAAACGGTAATCAAATTGAAGCTTGATTATGTGTTAAATCAAATATGTTTGTAAAAATAATATTTTTAAATCCATATGCTTTAAAACCAGGAATTGAAGCATAAATGATAAAAACAATTAAACAAAAGAAAGTAAGTGAAAAAAGTCAAGATAATGTAAGAGATAACGTTTTAGAAATCTTATCTGCTCGCTTTTTTTTATTAAATATTTTTAATTGTTTATTGTCCTGCATAGTAATTTGCTCCACAATATTGTCTTTGATCTTGTTCAATTAATTCAAAATCCGATTTTTCTATTAATTGACCCATTGAATCTTTTTGTGGCTGTGTTAATGGCGCACCACCAATAGCATTTCATTGTTCTTTACTTACTTCATTTAATAAATAGTTAATAAAACTTGATATTTGGCTAACTATATAAGAATTTAATGAAAACATTAAATTAAGTGGACGGCATCAGTTATATCCATTAGATAAATTATTTATTGAATAAGGGTTACCATTATATGAAAATATTCCATAACGATATTTTCTTATTAAGTCAATATTTGATTCTACAAAACCTGACGATAAGTAAACTACTGAACCTGGTTTGTTATTTTTTTGAAACATGTCTCATGCTCTACTATTTGCTTCATCAGTTTGAACAATTTCTCATTCTGAACCATAGGTTCCTGTTTCAAATGCATTAATTTGATCTTGATTTAATCCAGTATGAGGGTCAGTAAATTTAGAATCATTAAAAAAAGAATATGCTGTACCTGATGTTGTTGATCCTCCGGTTCTAGCATAAGGAACAAAATTAGTATTATTTAGCGTTTGTCTTTGTTGTTCAGATAAAAAGGTTGCTTTAGAAGAGATAAAATCTCCTAATTTAGGAGCTGAAGTTAATAATGTTCCCTTATATCCTGAAAAAGATGCATATAGTTTTGAAACATTAGTATCACTAACATCTAACATTGTATCTAATTGTTCATCTGTTAAACCTGTAATTGGTGGAATATACACTAAACAGATAGCTTCTCATGAAACAGTAACTGTTTTAATTCGATTAGTTTTTCATAATTCGTTATCTTTAATAACACTATAAGGATCTTTTGAAGAGTCTCCAATGTGACAAAAACCTTTAGATACTTGGTTAATTCCTTCACCCGAACCACCAGCTTCTACAGTAATATCAATTTCTTTATGTTGTTTTAAATAATCTGTTGATAAAGTTTCAATAAAAGGTTTTACACCAGATGAACCCACACATGATATGGTTGTTGAGTTTTTTTGATTAAAACTAAACGTTAATACGAAAGCGATAGGTATTAAACAGCAAATAACTGTAATTAATTTCTTTATTCAGCTTTTCATATAGTGTTAAAACCTTTAACGAATAAATTATATACCATAAATATTATATTAATATTTAACTTTATTCTTAATTGCGTGCTTTAGCGTTAAATTATCAGCGTATTCTAAAGCAGAATTTATTGGTAGTCCTAATGCTAAACGATATACTCCAACAGTTAAAGTTGATTTTAATATGTTTCTAATATATGTAGCTGTTGCTTCACCATTAATTGTTCAATTGGTAGCTAAAATTACTTCAGTAATATTTTTAGATTTTATCAATTGAATAATCTTTTGAATTAGTTTTTCATCAATAATTTTTTGTTTTCTAACATCCATTTCATCATTTAAAACAAAATAGATACCAGTATATTCATTAGTTGATTCAATTTTTTCAACATCTTCAGGGTTACTTACAATACATAATTTATGTTGATCTCTTGATTCATTAGAACAAATATCACATAATTCATGTGATGTGAAATTATTACATTGTTTACAAAAATGAATATTCTTTTTTGCTTTAATTAATCGATCAACAAATGTATCAACATATGTATCTGATTGTTTTAAAACATAATAAGCCATATTAGTGGCTTGTTTATTACCTACTCCTGGTAGTGATTTGAAAGCATCTTTTAAGAATTCAAAATCTTTATCGTACATTATTAAAATCCAAAACCTGATGGTAATGAAGCACTAGTTAATTGGTTTTTCTTTTCTTGTGTTTTACTTACCGCTTCATTAACTGCTTCTTGAACCATTTGTTCTAAAGTCATTTTATCTTCTGGATCAACTAAAACATCAGTTATTTTAATACTAGTGATTGTTAAATCACCTTTAATTTTAATTTGAATAGAATTTTGATAGTTGTATTCAAATTCTTTTGCATCAAATTGACTAATTTTGTTTTGAAGCTCTTTTTGCATTTTTTGAGCTTGTTGCATGATATTACGGAAATTCATAATTATGTAATAATTATATATAAATTATTAGTTGTTAAGTTTTTTGTTAAGTGGTTTTAACTATTTCGCAGTATAATTAATTAACAAGAAACAAATGGCGAGAGAGAGAGAGAGAGTAAAAACTCTTACAATATAAGAAACATTCTTGGATTTCAAAAAAAGAATGATGAATTTTATACTCCAAAGCACATTGTTGAAGAATTATTAAAAATTATCAAAATTTCTAAAAATAAGATAATTTGATGCCCGTTTGATACAGAAGAAAGTAATTTTGTTAAAGTCTTTACAAAAAAAGGATACAAGGTTATTTTTTCACACATAAAAGAAGGAAAAGATTTTTATAAATATCAACCAAAAAAATGAGACATTATTATTTCTAATCCTCCGTTTTCTAAAAAAAGAATCTTAATTGAAAAGTGTATGTCTTTTAAAAAAGATTTTGTTTTACTATATGGCTCAACCATTTGTTCACAAAGTATGGGAAATACATTAAATAAATGTGGTATATATTTTATTCAAAAAAATGTTACTTTTTCTTCTCCAACTGGAAAGAAATCTTTCCAGTGCTGTTGAGTAATGAATAAAGAAACATATAAAAAAATTAATTATGAAAAATAAAATTAGACAAGAAAAAATATCTGATATCTGTTCAAAAATTAAAAATGAAGAATATAAATTAGACACTGATTATCAAAGAAATGCAGATATCTGATCAAAAAAATTAAAATATGACCTAATTAAAAGTATTCTTAAGGGGGATTACATTCCGCCTGCAATTTTAGCAAATAATGAAGTTGTTGATGGAAAACAAAGATTAAGTACAATTTGTTCTTTTTATAATTCACAATGACCTTTTAAATATATAAAAGATCAGCAAGATTCTGATACGGAAAAAGAAATGGAACTATTTGAAAAAATAGATGGAAAAATATATGATGATTTATCTAAGGATATCAAACAAAAATTTTCTAATTCTTGTATTTATGTTGCTGATTTGGGTAAAAATGATGAAAAAAATATTATTAACTTGTTTGTTAGATTAAATAAAAACACCATTCAACTTAATAAAACAGAAATATTGATGTCTAAAATGGACAAAAAAAATTCTGAACTTATTAGAGAACTATCAGATACAAACAGTATTCAAGAAATGTCTAACCAAAAGAAAAATGACAAAAGGTTTTCTATAAAAGGTTTGTTGATAAGAGCAATTACTATTGATTTAAATATTAACAAAAGAGAAAAATCATCTGTTAGACAATTACAAGAAAGAACTTTTATAAAAGAATTACAAAATATAGAACAAATAAAAAGTGAATATTTAGAAACACTTACATTAATGAAAAAAACAATTGAAAATACTTCAATACCTGTTAAAAATTTTAATGTTATTTTTGAATCTTTATTCATTTTTTTCAGGGAAAATTTAAAATCAAAAAATAGTTTTTTAAAAAATAAAAGTGAAATTCAAAATTTTATTACAAACGAATTTAATGAATATGCAAAGAAAAATCAAATGGGTGGTGGTACTAAGTATGACTCGTTAGAATATATTCGAAAAAGAATTGATTTCGTAAAAGAAAAATTAAATTGTTTTTTAGTTGATAATAAAAGACAAATTTCTGATGAAATCAAATGCAAAATTTGAAATAAAGAAAGGCTAAACAATAATGGCGTTGTTCATTGTAAGGTATGTGGCAAAAAAATAGAAAAAATAAATAAGGCACATTTCGACCATATCATTCCATGAACAAAAGGTGGTAAATCAGAAGAAGAAAACATTCAAATTCTTTGTCCTGAATGTAATAAAAAGAAATCTAAGAACTAACTATCACTTGATAATCTCTTTATCATTCTTTCTTAATATCTCATTAATCTTTGAAAAAGATCTAGAGCCTTTAAAGCCATTATGATAACTTAATGGAGAAGGATGCGCTGAATAAATAATACTATGAGTTTTATTAGTAATTAATTCTTTTTTTGTTTTAGCAAAATTACCTCATAAAACAAATATTACATGATCTAAATTATCATTAATATATTTAATGATATTATTTGTAAAAGTGTTTCAACCAAACTTAGCGTGTGAATTAGCTTGATGTTGAGTAACGGTTAAAGTATTATTTAATAATAACACTCCTTGTTTAGCCCAATTAGATAAATCAGGATTGGTTCTTTTTATTCCTAAATCTGATTCTAATTCTTTAAAAATGTTTTTTAAAGATGCTGGTATTTGATTATTAGGATAAGTACTAAAACATAGTCCATTAGCAACATTAGGAGTATGATAAGGATCTTGACCAATAATTACTACTTTTGTATCTTTAACATTAAAATAATTAAAACAATCAAATATCTTATCTTGTTTAGGTCAACAAATAGATTCTTGATAAGCTTTATCAACAAGATTATTTAATTGTTTTCAATAATCTTTATTTTGTTCCTTTTCTAAAACATTTATTCAATCAGTTTTTACAAAATTTATATTCACATTAAATCTTGCTATAGATACCTGCAAATGTTGGATTAAACATGTTAGTAGCAAATTCTGCTAAAACTGTAGGGTCAGTATCTCTAGCTGTTAAATTAGATACTAATTCACTAAATTTTTTGTTTAATACTGTTGAGTCTAAGAAAAATCTGCCTGATTGTGTTTCATCTTCTACAAACACTTCATCATCTTGTAAAAAATATGAAGGATAAACACCACTAATACCTGTAGGCATTGCAAATGTTTCTACAACATCACCATCTTCATTTTTTAATTCCTGATAAGAATAGTTTGCTAAACAAAAGAAACTTCCTTTTGTAATTTGTGATTTAATATTTGCTTGTGATAATGTTGGTTCACCATCTAATCTAATAGATAAATTAGATATTTGTTTAGCACTATTATCTGCTTGAATATTTCATGAAAGAGTTGAAGCGGCTTTTGATGCTCCAGTAATTTTTTCAAAATTATTTCATGAAGAACTATTTTTAATGCTTTCATTAACTTTATTTAAATCATTAATTAAATATTTATCTTGTTCTATTCCATAGTTAGAGTTAGTAGGATCATAGAAAGAAAAAGCTAAATTAACATTGTTTAATAAAACTGGTATTTGATGATATGAAGTAATGCTTACTTCACCTGATTCTTCATCTGTTTTTGTAATAGCATATGGATTTAATGTTTGAGTATTAACAAATGCATCTTTATTTTCTTGTTTAATATAATAAGCAGGACCGTATACATTAGTAGAAAATTTAAAATCACTTGATTGTTGTCCAAACTTAATGTGTGACTTAGAACCAGATAAAACATTTGCTAATGAGAAGTTATATTCAAAAAAGTCTTGAAAACTTCCGTCTCCTTTTGATCCAAAGTCAAAAGTTCCACCATATAACTTATTTAATTTTTCTTGAGTAGCTTGAGGGTTTGATAAGTAATTATTTACAATATGTAATTGATAAAATTGAAATTCTGCCAATAAACTTGAAATATTGTAACTAATTGAATTAACTGAAGATAAAGCTAATGTTGTGTTTCAGTTTCTTGAATCAATGAAGTATCTAGATTTATTTCCTTCACCTTCTTGAGTATATTTATATGAAAAACTAAGTTTTTCATCTCCAGATTGAACTCATTGTCATTCATATTGATCAAATGTTGGTTTTTCTGCTGAAGTTGATTCAGGATTTGCTACTACTTTATTAGGAGCACAATATGCATATGGTACATTACCATTAGCATCGTATGAATATAAATATGAATATGGTAAATATGAACTAAATGCATTGCCTTCATAATCTAAAGAATTATCTGTTGAATCAAAAGGTCCATCAGCATATTTAGCACCACCCGTAACTACTGGTAAAAATCATTGAGAAATATTAGAACAACTTGCTAATCCTGGAGATAAGAAAATTGCTAAAGCAGGTAATGATAAATATTTAAATAGTTTTTTCATATTTATATTATATGTATTTAATATATATGTAAAAAAATATTCCACTTAAGGAATATTATTTTCTTTTTCTTTTAGCTCGATCAATGTAATCAGCAAATTTTTCTTTAGAACCTAAATAGTTGTCTGGCATTTCTCTATTGTAGTATTCTTTTTTTCTATTTCATGATTTTTGTCTGAATTCATTTCATTCAGATTCACTCATCGATCTAATAGCTTCACTTGTTAAAACTTTGTTTTCCATAATATATATATTATATATTAATATTTAATAAGTAGATTAATTTATTAATAATTTTGTTATTTTATTTTAGTCTGCTCTAATTAAAAAATAAAAATAATTGCTATAATAAATAATGAACAGATATAAAAAAAACGGAGGTAGAAATATGGAAAGAAATACAATAATATTAGCTAAATATTTATTTACAAAAGGGGTTGATTTATCATCAAAAATTCAAAAAATCCTTTTCTTTTTCCGTGTTGAAGAATTAAAAGCAAAGAAAAACTTTGGTTTTTTTAAAGAAAAAAATAACTTTCAAGCATGAATATTTGGACCAGTTAATTCAGAAAGTTTTTTTGAAATGCAAAGATTTTTTACTGAATCAGAAGAAAAAGATATTTTTATACTAGATAGTAAACAAGTAAAAGAAATAGATCAGTATTATGGTAAATGATTTGAAAAATATAATAATTATTCTGCTTCACAATTAATTGCTAAAAGTCACAAAAATCTTTCTTGAAAAAACGCAAGAGGAAATCTACCTTCTGATGAACCGTGCAAAAACTTCTTAAAAGAAGACAAAACGTTTATAGAATTTGAAAATTAAAAAATGATAATAAATTTAAACTTTTTAAAATTTCATTATTTTAATTTAACAAAAAAAATTAATAATTTATCATGTAAAAAATATAAAGAATTTTTTGATAATTTATTTTACAAAGACGATCATTGTTTAGTAAATGTTTTAAAACGTGTTAAAAATGATTGTAATTCCTTTGCTTTGCATAATCATACTATAAATGGAATTAATGAAGAAAGATTGTTAAAAGTAATAATAAATCAACATAGAAATTTATATGAAGATTTAGCACAATATTTTCAAGATTTTGAGAAAATTATTTATTGACAAGCAAAATTATCTAAATCTGAAAGATTAATTTATGTAATTGGAAAGAAACGCACCGATGATAAGGAAATTACTAATGGAAATAATTATAATATTAATGAAAAATATGATGTTTTTATACCTATCTTATTTGATTTAAAACATTGTTTTTATCAATCTAAAGATAAAAACTATGATAATAATTTTAATAAAATGAATTTTCAATGAAATTTTAGAGATCAACAAAAACAAATTAAAGATAAAATATTAAAACTCATATGCTAACAAACTATGAATAATTCTTTTTTTTAAATTTAATCATTTAATTTAAAAAATTATTTTTTAGTATGATTAAATAATCATTTTTTTGTAATATTTTGAACCTTTTTTGATTGCTTGATCATAAACTTTTAATAATGGATTGTTTTTATCAATCAAACCCATACAAGAATCTAAGAAAATTAGTTTTTTAGCAAAAGAATTATTAATTAAATCTAAAACAGATGAAGCAACACAATAATCTTTAGCAAAACCACAGACATAAATCTTATCATATTTCTTTAATTGGTTCATTAATTCTTTTCCTTGTTTTGTTAATGATTGATCAGCATAAGAAAATACTGAATACATTTCTTTTCAAGGATAAGAACCTTTTTGAACTATTTGATATTGCTTTCCGTTATTATTAATTGATCACTTATTTAGAACTTTAACTAACTTATCATCAATTGCTCAACCTCATGAACCTAATATACAATGATCTGGTCAAATTGTTTGTTTTTGATCTAAAGATTCTAACTTCTTTAAATAATTTAATAATTCTTTTTGTTTAGTTTGTGAATTGACTACTGGTTTAATTTTTTGACTTTTTACTTGCTCATAACTAATTTCTGAAAATAATTTAGGGACTGGTTGTCAAAAATTTTTATGTGAAACATGAAATGAATAATGTGAATCTTGAGTAATGATAATATCATCAATTTTATTAATATTTCCATTAATAAATTTATTAATGTTATTAATATCCTTTTGTGCATCTTTAATATACATTACACCTTTTTCATTCACAAAGTCATTTTGTGGATCAATAATTAAAAGCAAGTTTTTCATAATATTTTATTTCTACATGGCAGGAGTTGTAGGAATCGAACCCACATTAAAAGTTTTGGAGACTTTGGTTTTACCATTAAACTAAACTCCTAAATTTTAAGATTATTAATTACCCATTAATGGTGTTAATAATATATAATATTATTATAAAATAAAGGAGAATAAAATATGGCTAAATACGTATGTAATGTTTGTGGATACATTTATGATGAAGAAAAAGGTGATCCAGATAATGGTATCAAAGCTGGTACTAAATGATCTGATTTACCAGCTGACTTTGTTTGCCCACTTTGTGGTGTAGCAAAATCTGATTTCACTAAGAAATAGTTTTTATGTATCAAATAAAAAAAGATATCTATTGAGTTGGGGCCCTAAACCCTGCAATGAGAATCTTTGATATTATTATGAAGACCGAATATGGTACTTCATATAATTCATACTTAATTAAAGGTTCTAATAAAGTAGCTTTAATTGATGCATGTCATGAAAGATTCTTTTCTACATTTATTAATAACATTAAACAAATTATTGATCCGAAAAAGATTGATTATTTGGTAGTTAATCATTGTGAACCAGATCACACTGGTGCTTTAGCTGGTTTAATTGAACTAAACCCTAATATTCAAATATACTGTACGCAAACTAGTTCTGTTTTTTTAAAAAACATTACTAAGAAAAATCTTAATATCAAAATAGTATCAGATAATGAAGAATTAAGTTTAGGTAATAAAACATTAAAATTTGTTATAGCTCCTTTCTTACATTGACCTGATAGTATGTTTGCATACTTAAAAGAGGATAAAACTGTTTTTACTTGTGATTTTTTAGGATCTCACTATTGTGAACCAGATTTATTTGACTCTGAAATTAAATATCCTGAAAAATATCAAGAAGCATTTAAATACTATTATGATTGTATTTTTAAACCATTTAGTAAATTTGTTATTCAAGGTTTAAATAAACTTAATAAATTAGATGTTAAATGTGTTTGTCCTAGTCATGGACCAATATTAAATAAATCTATTAAAAAAGCAAAAGATTTATATTTAAAATGATCTAATGAAAAACATGATGATAAAATTGTTCCAATTTTTTATGTAACTTCTTATGGATATACTAAAAAAATTGCTGATCAAGTTTATAGTGAATTAAAAAAACTAGGGTTTAAACCCGAATTAATCAATTTAAATGAAGTTTGTTTTGCTGAAGCGTTAGAAAAACTTAATAATGCTAAATTTATTGCATTAGGTTCACCAACAATTAATCGAGCAGCATTACCTCCAATAACTAATTTAATTACTTCAATAGATGCTATTAATGCTAGAGGTAAAAAAGTATTAATTTTTGGTTCATATGGTTGAAGTGGTGAAGCGTTTGAACAAATTAAAACTATTTGTGAAAAATATGGATTAGCAGTTAATAAAGATTACATTAAAGTAAACTTTAATGTTGCTAAACAAGATTTAGATAAAGCTAAAGAAGTTGTTAGAGAGTTTGTGAAATAATTAATGATTAGAATTAATGAAATCTATTAACGATTTTTGTGCTTTATGTTCATATTGTGTTTTATTAAATGTTTCATCTAATTGTTTTTTAAATGATTCTAATGATATGGTATTTCTAATACTTTTATTGTCTTTGTCTGCTAAAATTCGTAAATTATAAAAAGGTTGAATTATTTTTTCATTTCATTTTTGTTTACCTATTTTTTGTTTTATGCCTAATTGTTTGAATGTTTTTTTATATTTTTTATAAACTTCATCATTAATTTCATAATAATCTTCATTTTTTTCTCATCTATAAAGAGGTTTTGGGTCTTCCCCTTTATGTAATATAATTCTA
Source organism: uncultured Mycoplasmataceae bacterium (assembly GCA_949282725.1). Classification (GTDB taxonomy): domain Bacteria; phylum Bacillota_I; class Bacilli_A; order Mycoplasmatales; family Mycoplasmoidaceae; genus Malacoplasma_A. The sequence goes on along the minus strand of CASDPP010000001.1, from coordinate 17,748 downwards.
GGTTTTGTTTGTGGAACAATATGATCAATTTCACTTTTTTCTAATCCAAAAATATTGTTTAATGCCGTTATTGAATTTACTGTATCTAAATCATCATAATCCATTAATATTTTTAATAAATAGAAATATTTGTTGTTGTTTTTCTTTCCATAATATAATCATGAATCGTCACTAGAAAAAGTATTATTTTTTTCAATTATTCTAGTTAAATCCCCATATTTTCTTTTTCTGTAATCACTAAATGATTCAGATATATGTTTTTTAATTTTCTTTAAATTATCTTCATCAGTTATACGATTATCTCAAACATCATTAATTTTTTCATTCAATGGCGTAATAACATCTGTTATGAATTCTTGAGTTGGTAAATTTAATATAAACTTATAGCAAAAATTAAATTTAAAAACATTTAATAAAATTTGTTTAATTAATTGAACAACTTCTTCATTAGAAATATAATTTGACCTTATGTTTTTATCATCCAATTTTGAAAGAATATTAATATAAATGATTTCATATTTAAAATAGTTGAAACAATTAAATAAATGTCTACATGCTAATATATCATTATTTTTTTCATCTTTTAAATTCTTTTTAAATATTCTTGATATTTTTAAAATTTTTTCAAATGTTTCATTAATTGTTCAACCTTTTTCTTTAATTATCAAATAAATAGAGTCAATATCATCTTTTTTAATGTCTTTGTTTTTTGTTTGAAAGTCAAAAAAATATTTTATAAATTGAACAGTGTCATTATCAGTATTTGATATTAAATGTCCTCAATTATCATTAAATTTAATTATTTCTGATCTATCGTTTTTTTGTAAAATATCTTGCATGAAAAAAGCTTTTAATTTATCAAACGCATCTAACTTTAATCCTCTATTGTTTATTTTTTCAAAAAGAATTTGAGAAGGTACAGAATAATCTTTAGGAATTATTGTGCCAAAAAAAATAGTTTTATATATCATTGACTCAATAAATTCTATTAAATAATCAATTTTTCGATTTTTAAAAAATTTGTTTATATATTTAAATGCATCACTAAATTTTTTTGCTTGTGTTAGCCAAAATCTTCTATCTACATGTGGATCTTTTTTTTCTTTTTTTATCTCAGTTTTTAATTCAGTAATAATTTCATCATTGTTAGTCCCATATTGATAACACTCTTTTTGTTTTAAATATATTTGCGTAAAAATTTGTCGATCTGGATCTTGATGTTGAATTGCATTACTTATCTTATCAAACAATGCTTTGTATGTGTTTTTTTTATTACCTAAACTTTCTGATGTATCTTTTTTTGTTTGATTACATATTTCAATAAAAAGGTACATAAATACTAAAAAATATGTAGTTGTTCTTTGTTGACCATCTATTATTTCATAAGATGAACAATTTTCCATTTCTTGAAGCATTATGTTTCCTAAATAATATTCATCGTTTTTTTGATCAAAAAAAGATTGATGTAAATCTTTTAGTAATTGTTCAATTTCTTTTTTACCTCACGAATAAGGGCGTTGATATGATGGAATTATCATATTCATATTGAATAATTCTCATGATTCATTTTTATTATTTATTGAATTACTTTTACCTTGTAAAATTTTTGTTTTAATACTACTCATCTTTTTCTCCTTTTAAAATTGTTATTTGTGCTTTTTTATATTTGTTAATAATTTGTTGTTTTTCATTTTTTGTTCAAACGTTTGGGTTTCTGCTTTCTATTTCATTTAAAACTTTTAATATATTCTTATCATAGTTTTTGTATCAATCAATTAATTGTTTATGTCTTTTCTTATATTTCTGTTGATATTCTTTATGATCAATATCTAATTTTATTCACATATCTGTAAGTGGTTTTCATAATCCTATTCTTTCAGACATAACCATATTCTCAAATGTCTTTCTACTTTGTTTAAATAATAACTCAAACCGATTATCTTTTTCTGGGTTTCTAGATTTAATAAATGATTCTAGTGACATTCCAAACATACAACTTATACATCCAGATCTTCTAAATCCTTTGTTATATATGTCAGAAACTCTAATTTTATATTTTTTAATATATTGTCATATATCTTCTTCAGTTCACAATGAAATAGGTCTACATAAAATCTTTTTTGATGTATATATGTTGCATCCATGAGTTATTCATGAACTTTTTCTCAATAATGATTCTTCAATTGTTGTGCCTACAAAACTTGGACTTTTATCATGTTTAACATTTCCTTTAATGTAATCACAACATTTATGTGAAATGTTGTAATCAATCAAGTTCTTATCAAGAAAATGAATATATTTTAAAGGAATAGTACCAAAAAGCTTACCAGATAATCCCAAGCATCTTCTAATATATCTGGTATGATTTTTAGTATTTCTTATGTGTTGTAGTTTTTGAGCTATCTGTTTAGAAATAACAGGATAACCATCTTCATTAACAATATCTAAGAAGTTTTTCTTTGGTCGGAGTACAAGTCAATCCCCCCCCGTTTGTTCTTAATATTGTTTTTTACAATTGGATTGTTGTATCATTTTTCCTTTTCTTCATTGATAAATTTCAATGTATCTGGATGAAATATTTCAAAAGATGTAATGATATTAAACTGATATGATATTTTTAATTCTTTAAATGTTTTTTCTACCAAATCTTTTATAACACAAGAGTCTTTACCGCCAGAAAAACTTAATGTTGGAATTGTATCTTTAGCACAATTTTTTTTAATATACAAAACAAATTCCTTAATTCTTTCTTTAGATCATTTAATTTTATCTGAAAGAGTCATTGTTTTATATTTATTAGATGTTAAAAAAACAGATCTTTCTTTTTTATGAGAAAAATTTCATCATTTAAGTTTCAATTTAAATTAGTTTTTTTAACTGTTTGCATAAATTTACTAAAAATTATATAGAGTTTTTTTAATTTTTTTATTTTCGCTCATAATTAAACACTCTTTCAATACTTATAGGTTTATTAGTTTTATCATCAAACTCTACTATTACTGCGTTAAACTGATAATCACTACTATCTGTTTTTAGTTTAAATCTTTCTGTTCTAGCTCAAAACATATCTAAAATAGTTTCAGGTTCTGCTCCAATAATTCCACTAGAACTTCCTGTCATCCCTACATCTGTAATATAGGCAGTATGTTTAAATATTTTGTTATCTGCTGTTTGAACATGAGTATGTGTTCCTAATATCGCACTTACTTTGCCTGCAAAACTTAATAAGAATGCGTTCTTTTCACTTGTTGTTTCAGTATGTAGATCAACAATATGAATATCTGAATCATCATTAACTAACAATGCATTTAATGATAAAAATGGATTAGTTTGGATATTATGACAAAAAGCTGTTGAACCTAAAATATTAGTGATTCTAATTTTTTTCTTTTTATAAGTAAAAGTAATTGTTCCTTTACCAATCAATGATTTTGGATGGTTTTCAATAATATTTAATGGACGAATACAATTCTTTTTATTTAAAACTAAATTGTATTCACTATTACCTCATGTATGATTACCAAATGTAAAATAATCAACACCATATTTCATTAATTCTTCATAGTGTTGTAATGAAATAGACTTACCATGAGTACAGTTTTCAACATTAGCAATTACTAAATCTACGTCTTTTTTGTATTTCTTTAGTTCTTGCTTAATGGCTGTTCTTCCTTTGTTTCCAAATACATCACCAATAAATAATATTTTCATCTTATATATTATAAAATTATAATATATTAAGTATTTAATAATGACTAAAAATAATTTTGATGTAATTATTATTGGTGCTGGTCATGCTGGTTTAGAAGCTGCTTTTTGCACATCTAAACTTGGATTTAAAACAGCTCTTTTAACAATTAATAAAAAATCAGTTGCTTTAACACCTTGTAATCCATCAATTGGTGGTCCTGCTAAAGGGATTGTCACAAGAGAAATTGATGCTTTAGGAGGTATGCAAGCATTAGCAACTAATTATGCATTACTACAAATTAAAATGCTTAATACTTCTAAAGGACCAGGAGTGTGATCTTTAAGAGCACAAATTGATAAAAATAAATATCATGAATATTTTATTAAAGAAATTCAAAAACAAAAAAATCTTTCTTTAATAGAAACTACTGCTTTAGAACTATTAACTAAAAATAATGAAATTTGTGGTGTTAAAACATCAAAAGGTGTTTTAAATACTAAAAAAGTAATTATTACTAGTGGTACTTATATGAACTCTACTATTCATATTGGTAATAATACTAAAACAGAAGGTCCTGATGGTTTAAAACAATCAGCTAATTTATCTAAAAACTTAAAAGACTTAGGTTTTGAAATTATTCGTTTAAAAACAGGAACTCCTCCAAGAATTCAAAAAGATTCTGTTAACTATGATGTTTTAGAAAAAGAATTAGGTTCGAAAGAAAAACTTTGTTTTAGTCATTTTAACCAAAGATATATTCCTTTAAATAAACAAGAAGTGTGTTATATCACTTATACAAACCAAAACACTCATGATATTATTTTAAAAAACATTAAGCAATCAGCAATGTATTCAGGTAATATTTCAGGAATAGGTCCAAGATATTGTCCTAGTATTGAAGATAAAATAGTAAGATTTGCTAATAAACCAAGACACCAAATCTTTATTGAACCTGAATCTAAAAAACTTGATACTGTTTATCTACAAGGATTATCAAGTTCTTTACCTGCTAAAGTACAAGAACAATTAGTTCATTCTATTAAAGGTTTAGAAAAAGCTAAGTTTATTAAATATGCTTATGCAATTGAATATGATGCAATTAATCCTGTTCAATTGTGACCTTCATTAGAATCTAAAAAAATTAAAGGACTTTATTTTGCTGGACAAGTAAATGGAACTTCTGGTTATGAAGAAGCAGCTGCTCAAGGACTAATTGCTGGTATTAATGCTTCATTAGCATTAAAAAATAAAAAACCATTAATTTTAAAAAGATCAGAATCTTATATTGGAGTAATGATCGATGATATTGTTACTAAAGGTGTTAATGATCCTTATCGTTTATTAACAAGTCGTGCTGAACACCGTTTGTTTTTAAGAAATGATAATGCACTAGATCGTTTAATTGATTATGGTTATAAAATTGGTTTAGTACCTAAATCACATTATCAAACATATAAAAAAGAAAAAATGATCATTGATAAAACAATTAAATGATTAAAAACTAATTCTTTATCTATTAATAAAAAATTAACTGGTGATAAAAAAAGGTTACCACATAATTTATATTCTTATTTAAAAAGACCTGAAGTAAGACTATCTGATATTATTTCACCTACTAAATTAAATAAATTAAGTCCTGAAGTAGTTCAAAAAATTGAAATAATTGTTAAGTTTGATGGTTATATTAAAAATCAACAAAAACACATTAACCGAATTAACAAGTATGAAGATTATGATATTTCTTCAATCAAAGATTTTTCTAAAATTGATAATTTATCATTAGAAGCGAGAGATAAACTAAATAAAGTAATGCCTCTAACATTAGGACAAGCACAAAGAATTAGTGGAATCAACTTAAATGATATTGTCATAATTAAACATTATGTTGATAATAATAAATAACCATGGATAAAAAAACTTTTCAAGATTTAGTAAAAAAATATTATCCTAATATAAATCAAAAAGCTTTTGATTTATTTGATTCATATTTAAATTTTTTAACACAAAAAAACAAAGAACTAAATTTAACTAGACTTGATAAACCAGAATTAATTTATGGGTCATATTTATATGATTCAATCATTCCTTATAAAACTTTAGATTTTAATAACATTAAAACTATACTAGATATCGGATCAGGTTCAGGAATACCAGGAATAGCTTTAAAAATTATTTTTCCTAATTTACATTTAACAATTATTGAATCAAATAATAAAAAAGTTAAGTTCTTAAATGAACTAGTAAACCAGTTAAATTTAACCAATGTAACTATTATTAACAAAAGAGCAGAAGAAATTAAAGAAGATGAATATGAAACTTTTGATTTAGTTACTTCTCGTGCAGTAGCTGATGTAAAAACTATTTTAGAAATATCAGTCGGATATTTAAAAGTTAATGGAATTTTAGTTATTCCTAAATCTAAAAACTATCTAAATGAAATGAAAAATATTAATCATCTATTAAAAGAATTATGTTTAAAAGAATTAAAACATGAACATTTTATTAGTGAGAATAATTACACACACAATGTTTTGATTTATACAAAAATTAAAAAAACAAACCGTAAATATCCTAGATCTTGATCACAAATTATAAAAAACAAATAATATGCATAAAATATTAATTAATTTTAGTGAAGATAAAATCGAAAAAATGATCGATTATCTTATAAAAAATAATTTAAATATTAAATCAACTGCTGTGATTAATTTTTATCCTTTTAATAAGAAATTATTAAAAAAGAAAGCTAATATTAAAGATCTTTTATTTTATGATAAAAAATCAATTCACTACTATTTTTTAAATAAAAAAAATCCTACTAATATTACTAATGATATTTTAAAAATTACTGAATATTATAAAAAGGTTTATATTTTTATTCAGCCAAATATAGCATTTATTGATTGAAATATTTTTAATAATTTAAATTACAAGTTATATTTTGTTTTTGATGATAATTTAAATCAAAAAACTATTATTAATTCAATTAAATTTCTTAATAATGTAAAATCATTTTTAAATAATAAGATTACCAAAATTTTTTATTTAACTGATAAAACTAATGAACTAGACAACTCTAATCAATTAATAACAATCAATAAATCATTTTTACACATTCCTGTTAGTGCTATTCAATTATCAAATAATGAAAATATTAATGATATAATAAACAATATTGTTAACAATATTTTTATTAATGAAACAAAATAGTATTAATTTAAAAGAAATTTTTGATTTACAAAAATCATTAGATAAAAACATTCAATCTAATCACAAAGTAACTTATTCTCAAGTATATGAAAAAATTAAATTAGCTTTAATTGTTGAATTAGCTGAACTAGCTAATGAAATTCGTTCATTTAAATTTTGATCTTTAAAATCTCCTAGTTCAAAAGATATTATTTTAGAAGAATACATTGATGGAATTCATTTTATTACATCAATATGTATTTATAAAAAAATTAAACCTGAATTTAATTTTAAAATACTTAAAGAAACAAATGATAAAGATTTAATTACAAAATATTTATTAAACCTATTTAATGAAATTAATCATTTTGATTCAAATGCTAAAATTAAAAAATGATATGAAAATTATTTAGCTTTTGCTACAATGTTAGGATATAGTTTAGATGATATTAAAAATGGTTATTTAAAGAAAAACCAAATTAATTTCCAAAGACAAAAAGATAAATATTAACATGTTTTAATTATTATTTTTTATAATAATTAATAATGAATACAAAACCATATAAACTTGTTAATTATCATTCTCATACTATTTATTGTTTTCATGCTTTTAATACTGCTGAGGAAATGATTTTAAAAGCAATTGAAGAAGGGTATGAATTAATTGGCTTTAGTGAACATGCACCATTAGGAGTTCATCGTAAATTTCGTTTAAATTTTGATACATTAGAAGAATATTTAAATGAAATGAAAATTCTTAAACAAAAATATAAAAAACAAATTAAGGTTTTAATTGGACTAGAATGTGAATATCACCAATGTCGTTATGATTTTTATAAAGCCTTTTATGATAATCCAGATATTGACTATTTAATTTTTGGTAATCATAATATTGGTGATCCTTTTAAAAGTGTTGTTTGAAATCAATACACATGCGATTTTGATAAATATTATGAACAAGCTCAGATGGCTTGTGAATCAAAATTATTTTCTTGTTTTGCTCATCCAGATATTATTTATCGATACTATCCAAAACAATGAGATAAATCTTGTGAAAAATTAGCAAAAAAAATAATTGATTTATCAATTAAGTATGATATGCCTTTAGGTTTTAATTTAAATGGTTTATCAATTAAACAAAATAGTATGCAATATCCGGCAGATAATTTTTGATTAATGGTAGCTAAATCAAAAGCAAAAGTCATCATTGAAAATGATGCTCATGAAATAAGTACTTTAAACAAAGAACTATTTGATCGTGCTTATCAATTAATTAAAAAATGAAAATTAGATAAAAATTTAGTTTTTAAACTAAAAATTAAGCATGATTAACTGCTAAGTTAAAAGGAATAATAATTCCAGCTATGCAAATACCAATTGTTAATACATGAGGAAAATATTTAACTAATACTCATTTTCGTTCTTTAATTAAATGTGTATCAATAACTTTTCGTGATTTTTTTGCTCATGAATAAATATTTTTATCATCATAAATTTTTCAATCTGAATCAATAAAAGATGAAACGAAATATAAAGAATTAAAGAATTTAGTTAATGGTTTAGATAAAAAATCTGCATCTGGTTGGTAAACAAATAAAAAATATACTGAAAAAGTAATTAAGATAGATCCAATTCAATCAACAAAAAAATGTTGTTTTAATAAAAACGTAGAAAACGTTACTAAACATGCATAAATAACAAAAATTATTTTAACAATTTCATAAATTGGTTTTTTTGTTTTAACTTGTGGTTTAAATTCTTTTGTTTTTGAATCATTAACACAAAAAATAAATCCTAATACAACTAATCATGTACATGAAACATGGTTTGAGGGAAACGCAGAATAATAAAGACCGTTTGATAATAAGTTATACATTTTTTCATCAAAGAAATTTCAATGATCTTTATTTGTTCACAATTGTTCTTTGCCTAACTGTGCTAAGTTATATGAATAAGTTGGGTAAATTATAAAAATGATAAGAGTAAAAAACATTACTACAATTGAAACTGATAAAAATTTGTAATAATTTTTAGGTCCTTTTATTAAATAAATAAAAACCGGTCCTAATATTCATAAAGCTGAAGCAGGAGCATAAAAAATTAACATTCAAGAAATAACAGGAATATATCGATCAATAGTAAATGGTTCAAAATAATAGTTTGTTGGATGTATTGCTCATCCGATAATTCCACCTAGGTATCAAACAATTGATTCAATAAATCAAAATAAAAACAACGGGATTAATATTTGAAACATTAATTTAATCCAATTGTTAATATTCTTTTTTGTAAATTCTAATTTCATAAATTAGATTAATTTTTTTGTTTTTAAAAATTTTTCTACTAATTGGTTAACATCTTCCATTGTGTCTAAACTTAATGCTTTTTTAGCTAAAGTAGCACATTCTTTTTGAGAAAGGTTGTTAATAATCATTCTAGCTTTAGGAATTGATGTCGCACTCATTGAAAAAGCATCTAATCCTAATCCTAATAAAATAGGGATTGATAAAATATCTCCTGCCATTTCACCACACATTCCAACTCAACGTTTCTTTTTATGTCCACCTTGAATTGTTAAATTAACAAGACGTAATAATGATGGGTTATTAGGTTGATATAAATATGAAACATCTTTTGACATACGATCACAAGCAAAAGTATATTGAACTAAATCATTTGTACCGATTGAAAAGAAATCAGAATATTTAGCAAATTCATCTGCTAGTATTGCTGTTGAAGGCACTTCAACCATCATTCCTACTTCATATTTTCCTAATTTAACTTTTTTAGATTTAAGTTCTTTAGCTATATCATCAACTATTTTTTTAGCAGCTAAAAATTCTTTAACGGTAGCCACCATTGGAAACATAATTCCTAATTGACCATATGCTGAAGCTCTTAATAAGGCTCTAATTTGTGTTTTAAAAATATTTACTTTATCTAAACACAATCGAATTGCACGATATCCTAAAAATGGATTCATTTCTTCTGGGAAATCAAAATAAGATAATTTTTTATCTCCTCCAATATCCAAAGTTCTAATTACTACCATTTGGTTTTTGCATGTTTTTAAAGCTTCTTTATAAGCTTCAAACTGTTCTTTTTCTGTAGGTCAATGATCATTATCCATGTATAAAAATTCTGTTCTAAATAACCCTACACCTTCACAACCATATGTTTGAGCTTTTTTAGCATCATTTGAATTACCAATATTAGCTTCGATAAGAACTTTTTTATTGTCTTTAGTTTTTGTTTTGATGTTAATATATTTTTTAATTAATTCTTTATCTTTAGCAAATTTAGTAATCTTGTTTTCTCATTCTTTTATATTTTTAGGTTCAATTTCAACAACACCACTAGATCCATCAATTGCTATTAATGTACCATTATTAACAGATGTAGTAATGTTTTTTAAACCTAATACAGCTGGAATTTCCATAGTTCTAGCCATAATAGCTGCATGGCTTGTTCTTCCACCAATATCAGTAACAAATCCTTTAATATATTTTTTATCTAGTAAAGCTGTTTCTGATGGAGTTAAATCATAAGCTACTAAAATTACTTCTTGATTAATAGATAAAACATCAGGTAAAGGAATATTAGTTACATTACTTAATAAACGATCTTTAATATCATTAATATCTGATGCTCTTTCTTTAAAGTATTTATCTTCCATTGCAGCAAAAGTATCATGATATTTATTAAAAATTTGATTAATAGCATAAGTTGCATTAACTTTTTCATTTTTAATGCATTCGTTAATTTCATTAATCATTTCAGGGTCATTAGCAAGTTGAATATGAGCATTAAAAATTTCTGCTTTTTCTTCTCCTAATTTCTTTTTTGTAATTTCAACAATGTGTTGTAATTGTTGAGTTGTTTTTTCTAAAGCATTTTGAATTAATGTTAATTCTTTTGATATATCTTTAATTTTTTTTTTATAAATATCAAATATGGGTTTTTTTAATAGATATGATTTTGCTAATGCGATACCATCACTACCTGCAGTGCCTTTAATTAATTTGCTCATATATTAATAATTAAGCTGGTAAATTTGGGTTATCAACAGAATAAATAATTCCAAAAATTGCAACAATAATTACAACTCATATGATATATCAAATTAATAATGCTATTTTGTGTTTTTTACAGAATTGAATAAATGTTAAATATGAATTTTTAAAATATTTTTTAACTTTTTCTTTAAATTTAACTGGTTTTTCTTTTTTAGTTTCTATTGGTTTTTTAATTTCTGTTGGTTTTGTTTCAACTACTTTTTGTTTTTTATTTTTTTTATTAAAGAATTGGATAAATGTTAAATATGAATTTTTAAAATATTTTTTAACTTTTTCTGTAAATTTAACTGGTTTTTCTTTTTTAGATTCTGTTGATTTTTTAATTTCTGTTGGTTTTGTTTCAACTACTTTTTGTTTTCTATTTTCAACTGGTTTTTTAATTTCTGCTGGTTTTGTTTTTAATTGTTCTTGTTTAGTGTTTGTTAATTTTTTATCATCAATTAAAAGTATTGAAGTTGATGGACTTACTTTACCTGATCCAATAAATTTGATTGATTCTTGATTAGGTAAAGAATCTTTTAAAATAATCACCGGAGTAACTGTTGATAAATTGTTTTTTGTAATTGTATTTAAGTCGGCTTTTACTAATTTATCACCTTGTTTTACTCTATCACCTACTTTTACATAGTGAATAAATGTTTTTAAATTAGGATCTAGGGTTACAGTATCAATTCCAATATGAATTAATATTTGAATTCCTTCTTTTGTTTCAATGCTTATAGCATGATTATTAACTAAAATGATTTTTCCATCAATTGGAGCGTAGAATATTTGATCAGATGGTTTAACAGCAAATCCATCTCCTATCATTTTTTGTGAGAATGTTTCATCTTTTACTTTAGATAATTGAATAATTTCACCATTTACAGGAGAGTGAATTTGTATTCCATCTACCTTTTTTAATTCAAAAATATTTTGTTTTTGAACTTTTTTAATATTTTCCTTTTTAACAAGTTTTTTAACTGGTTTTGGTAAATGTTTTTTAGCTGTTTTTTTAGTTTCTTTTTTAGTTATTTTTTTAGTTTCTTTTTTAACTGTTTGTTTAACTTCTTTTTTAATTTTTTTAATATCTTTTTTAACTGTTTTTTGAGGTTTTGTTGTTTTTTTAGTATCTAATTTTAATTTTGCTTTTAATTCGTTAACTAATTTAGATCTAGAAAAAATAAACTCATCTTTTGCCAACAATTCATCATCCACATATTGTTCAACATAATCAATTGAGATAATTTCAGAATTGTGAGTAACTTTACCTTCGTTTCTAATAGATAGTTTATGTCCTTTAATAGATTCATTTAAGATAATAACTGATGTAATTGAATCTAAATTATTTGCAGGGAAGTCTTCTAAATTAGCATAAATTAATTTATCTCCTTTTTTTACGATATCACCAACTCTTTTAAAGTGAACAAATGTTTTTAATTCTTGTGGTAATTTAATTGAATCAATACCGATGTGAATTAAAATTTGTGTTCCATTTGCTGATTCGATACAAATAGCATGACGATCAGCTAGAATAATTCTTCCATCTATTGGTGAATAAAAATTGTTATCTGTTGGTTTTACTGCAAAACCATCACCAATCATTTTTTTAGAAAATGTTTGATCATTAACTCTTGTTAGTGGAACAATTTCACCTTGAACTGGACTATTGATTACAAATGTTTCATATTTATTTACGTTTTTCATATTTTTCCTCCTTTAATTATAAAATTGATTTAATTTCATTTTTGATACGATCAGCATCTGTACCAAATACAGCATATACAGATTGTTTAGATGGATACATTACACCTTTAGCACCTAATTCCATCAATCTTGCTTTATTAACTTTTTTAGGATCAGCAACTTGAATACGTAGTTTAGTAATACATGCATCTACGTTTTTAATATTTGCTTTTCCACCGTATGCTTTAATTACTTCGTTAGCTAAATCACTAATTCCGCTATTAGCTTTAGCTTTTTCTTTTTTAGCTAAATAATCTTTTTTAGTAAATAATTTTGCTCCTGGTGCTCTACCTGGTGTTGCTAAGTTAAATTTCTTAATTGCTCAATAGAATACAAAGTAATAAATGATTGCATATGCACCACCCATGATTAAAAGATATCAACAGTTAGAACCAGCGTGTTTTACATCTTGTAATACACCATAAATAATAAAGTCAATTAAACCACCTGAAAATGTGAATGATACGTGACATCCTCATCCTGTAGGCATATAACATGATAATGCTGTAGGAATCATGAATGCAATTGCGCCCATTATTGAGTGGAATCCTCAATATAATCATGGAGCTAAGAATAAGAATGTAAATTCAATTGGTTCAGTAACTCCTGTTAACATTGATACTAGACCTGCTGAAATAACGATTGAACTTGCTATTTTTCTATTTTCTCCTTTAGGAGCTGCCATTAACATTGCTAAAGCTGCTGCAGGTAAAGCTAACATCATAAATACAAATGCCCCTGATGTATATTGTCCTGGGTTACATGTTACTAATCCGTTGTTAGTATATGCTGTTCCACGAAAGATAGAATCAATGTTTAATGTATAGTTTGTTAATGTTCCACCATCTAATGCAATAAGACTAAAGTTTCTACCTGTCAATTTTTCTAAGAAAGTATAAATATTAATATCTCCATATACTTGTGTTCCAGGTTCTTGTCCAATTGATTGTAATACTTGGTTTCATGTTCAATCAGCTTGTCCTACTGTATAGTAAAATCCATCTACTTTAATAACAGCTTCTTTAGTTAAATCAAATGTACCACCAATTGAAGAGAATCAAACAGCAGTATTAATAACGTGGTGTAAACCAAACGGAACTAATGCTCTATTAAAAAATCCTCATACTAAAGAGTTAAGGCCTGCAGGTGCAGAAGATAAACCTTGGCCCATATAGAAAAATCCCATTCCAACAACAGGTCAAATTAAGGCAAATAATAAGCCTAAAATTATTGTTGAAAGGAATGTAATAATTGGAATAAATCTAACTCCAGAGAAGAAACCAATTACTGTTGGTAATTGAATGTTTTTATATTTGTTATATAAAATTGAAATCATGAAACCAACAATAATTCCGCCAAATACTCCAGTAGATAATGATTGAATACCTAAGTTTGTTGCAAAAATTGAATTAAATTCATCAGAACTAAATTTATAAAATAAGAAGTTATAAGCAATAGCTCCTGTTGCATCATTTTTATGACTAATAATTAACGCACTTTGTAATGCACAAAATACTATTCATCCAACAAAGGCACTTAGTCCTGCTACACCAGCATCACCAGTAAAAGCAATAGCAACAGCTATACAAAACAAGACTGGTAAGTTATCAAAAATTACACTTCCTGGTTTAGAAATGATATTTCCAATTAACATTTGAAGTGAATCTGCACTTGGTGCTGTAGATGTTATCGCAGTACCAATTCCAACGAAAATACCAGCAATTGGTAACATTGCAATTGGCAACATTAGACCTTTTGATAATTTTGCTAGAAATTCTTTGAAATTACCAGATTTTTCTTTTTTCTCTTTCTTTTTTCAAAATAGACGCATAATCTAATAATATATTATTAGTATATACAAAAAAAATGTTTTGGAAAAAATATTTAATTTTTAATTTTTTTATCTCCAATAAAGTATTTATTTGTTTTAAACTCAATACAATATTTTTTATTTTTAATAATTCTATTATTAATAACTTCATTAGCGATAAAATTTTCAACGTTTTTTTGAATGTATCTTCTAATTGGTCTTGCGCCATATAAAGGATCGTGTCCTTCTTTTTTAATTTTATTAACTACTGAATTATCAAAACTAATTTCATAATCTTGTTCCTTTAAACGTTTTGATAAATCATCTAACATTTTAATAATGATCTTTTCAATAGTTGATTCAGATAATTTATTAAAGAAAATTATTTCATCAATTCGATTAATAAATTCAGGTTTAAATGTTGCTTTTAATTCTTTAAGAGCTAAATCTTTTTTATCATTTAATATTTCATTAGCACCAATATTTGAAGTCATAACAATTAAAGTGTTTTTAAAATTAATTTTTCTTCCTTGAGAATCCATTAATTCACCATCATCTAATATTTGTAACAAAATATTTAAAACATCTAAGTGTGCTTTTTCAATTTCATCAAACAAAACTACTGAATATGGTTTTCTTCTAACCGCTTCAGTTAATGTTCCTGCTTGTTCATATCCTACATATCCTGGAGGAGCACCGATTAATTTAGAAACAGTGTGTTTTTCCATAAACTCACTCATATTAAATCTAATCATTGCTTTTTCACTATCGAATAGTGCATAAGCCAATGATTTTGCTAGTTCAGTTTTACCTACACCTGTAGGACCCATAAATAAGAACGAACCTATTGGCTTAGATGGATCATTAATTCCCGCTCTTCCTCTTAATACTGCATTAGTAACAAGGGTAATAGCTTCATCTTGACCTTTAACTCTTTTTTCTAATTCTTTTTTTAAGTTTAATAATTTATTTTTTTCTGTTTCCATTAATTTTTCTAATGGAATCCTTGTTTGTTTTGAAATAACTTCTGAGATTTCATTAGCTGTAACTGAATCACGAACTAAATTATTGTTTTTAACTTGTTGTTCCTTTTCACATTTTTCAATATCTTTTTTCAATGAAGGAATAGTTACATATAAAATTTTTGAAGCTTTTTCAAATTCTCCTTCAGATTGTAAACGGTCAACTTTTAATTGATTATCTTCTAATTGTTTTTTTAGATCATTGATTTTATCAAGTTCAGCTTTTTGTGAAGATCATAAATCTTTTTGTTTTTTTTGTTCTATTTTTAATTGTTTTAATTTTTCTTCAACTTTTGCTAGTCTTTCTTTAGATTTAGCATCTGTTTCATTCATTAATGCTGCCTTTTCTGTTTCAATATGAATAATTTGACGATTAATTTGATCTAGTTCTGTTGGTAATGAATGCATTTCAGTTTTTACCTTAGCTGCTGCTTCGTCGATCAAATCAATTGCTTTATCAGGCAAAAAACGATCAGAAATATATCGATCTGATAAATTTACCGCAGCCACTAAAGCCGAATCATGTATTTTTACTTTATGATAAAGTTCTCAACGTTTTTTAAGACCTCTCATAATAGTGATCGCTTCTTGTTTAGAAGGTTCATTAATCATAATTTTTTGTAATCTTCTTTCAAGAGCAGCATCTTTTTCAATATATTGGCGATATTCATTTAAAGTAGTAGCACCAATAATTTTAATTTCTCCTCTAGCCATCATTGGTTTAAAAATATTAGCAGCATCCATTGCACCGCCACCCGTTCTACCGGCTCCTACTAATTGATGAAGTTCATCTATAAATAAAATTACATCTCCACGATTTTTAATTTCATTAACTAATTGATTAATTCTTTCTTCAAATTGTCCTTGGTAAGAAGCGCCAGCAATTAATGATGAAAGAGATAGTTCTAAAACTTGTTTATTAATTAAAGATTCAGGAACATCATTATTAACAATTCTTTGTGCAAATCCTTCTACTACAGCAGTTTTACCTACTCCTGGTTCACCAATTAATACTGGATTGTTTTTAGTTTTTCGAGATAAAATTTCAATGATTCTTCTAATTTCATCATCTCTACCAATAACTGGATCTAATTTATTGTTTTTAGCATCTAAAGTAATATTTCGACAATATTTTTCTAATGCCGAACGATTATCTGGTTCTTTATATTCAAAATTCATAAGTCCTCCTTAAAATTGTACTCATGAATTATTATACATACTTTTTAGCACTTGTCAATAGAGAGTGCTATTTTTTTTATTTAATCATTACTTTATAAAATTTTAACTTGTTGATTTATATTATTCATCAAGAAAAATTCTAAACAAAACAAAACTATAAAAAAAGTGATAATTTTAGTTGTTTTCCTTAATTATTTTCTATTTGTGGATTTGAAGATAAATCATTTTGATTCATTCAAATCTATATACGTTAACTCTTTATTTAATTTATTATGTTTTAATTTTACAGATAAATTATTTCAACTTGATCCTGATTAAAACCAAAACTTGGTGCAGCTAGATACGTTTCTTTAGCTGCTTCTGATGGAACATATACTTTACCTGTTACTGTTGGTTGTCAATATAAATCAAACATAGGTGGTGTTTCAGATAAAAAATATAAATTATCAATAGGAGAATAATTAAAAGCGGCATAACCGATGCTTGTCACAGTGGATGGAATTATTAAATCTCCTGTTAGGTTTGAGCAATCATAAAAAACAAAACCTTCAATAGTAGTTAAACTTGTGGCTTGTGATAGATCTAGTGATGTAATTTTTGTTTCATAAAAAGCTCATTCTCCAATACTTGTTACACTAGATGGAATTACTAAATCACCTGATAATTTTGATCCTGAAAAAGAATTAGCACCGATGGTGGTTAAACTTGTTGCATTAGATAAATCTAGTGAGGTGATACCTGCAAATCTAAAAGCACAATGACCAATAAATGTCACATTAGATGGAATAACTAAATTTCCTGATAGATTTATACAATAATCAAAAGCACCAAAACCAATAGTAGTTAAATTTGTTGCCTGTGATAAATCTAATGATGTAATATTGGTAGAAGCAAAAGCTTCTTGAGCTATTGAAATAATACTATTTGGTATAACAATGTCACCTAATGCCAATCCACCAACTGTAACCGAATCATCTTTTCAAAGACCATCTGTGCCTGATATTAATACTTTTGCATTGGGTCCCAAATTTGTAGCTGATGAATATGCTGTATTAC